>NZ_PNCO02000002.1:900000-1100000 GCF_005886105.2 Pseudoalteromonas galatheae | reverse complement strand
TATTCATGTTAATAGTAAAAAGTGCAATGGGTATTGAACAAGCAGGTGCTGGTGCTATTGGCTACGCCGTAATGCAAGCGATGCTTCAAGGGATCAAGCGCGGCTTATTTTCAAATGAAGCCGGTATGGGTAGCGCTGCAAACGCCGCAGCAAGTGCAACACCAAACCCGAACCATCCTGCATCGCAGGGTTATGTGCAAATGCTAGGTGTATTTGTAGACACTATAGTGATCTGTACAGCGACAGCTTCGCTTATCCTTTTATCTGGTCAGCTTGAGCCAAATTCAGGCTTGACTGGCATTGAGTTAACACAATCTGCGTTGGTTCACCATGTAGGTGAATGGGGTGCAACTTTCGTTGCAGTCGCTATTTTATTTTTTGCTTTTACCTCTATTGTTGCCAACTATAGTTACGCAGAAACCAATCTTCTGTTTTTAGATCATCATTCAAAGAAAGGCATGATGGTATTCAGAGCTTGTGTATTAGGTATGGTAATGTTTGGTGCGGTAAGTGAACTTGGACTAGTTTGGACTCTCGCCGACATTTCAATGGGGCTAATGGCTGTAGTTAACGTGGTTGCACTCTTCATGCTTCGTAAAGTCGTGATGTGGCTTGCTACGGATTATAAAAAGCAGCTTAAAGCTGGCGTAACCCCAGAGTTTGATCCGAGTACCAACCCAGAAGTAGAAAAAACACTACCAAAGGGCATTTGGACTAAATAGACCAATACAGCGCACTAATGCTGATATTTAGTGCGCTTTTTCTTTATAAAACTCACCCGTATATGAAGAAGACCACAAAAACTTCCCCTTGAGTTCATTTAATGTCCAAACAAACCAACCACTTATTGCCTTTCAAAAAAAAATCCGTATAGTAAAGCACAAGTCGGCATATAGCGCAGCTTGGTAGCGCACTGTCATGGGGTGTCAGGGGTCGCAGGTTCAAATCCTGCTATGCCGACCAGCTTTTCCTTACCCTGTTCAATAAATCCTTTAAGTTACCTTTCTGACTTTCATATTTAGCTTACATCTTATTAGTATTTCACCTCAAACAATCCGCGCTGTTGATATTGATTGGATACGGATTGGAGGATATATAGAAAGCGCTGCTTTTCAAAAGTTTGTCATTAAGTCAATCGTCTTCTCAATATACATTAGCACCGTATATCTATTATATATGTCGTAGCCTCTCGTTTTGCTCGCTACCAAACTCCTACATAGTAATTTTTAGCACTTAAGGCAAAGTTAAAATTAAAGCAATTATCGAATTATATTGGCCATTGATTTCCAAGTTCGCTTTCTTAAACTAATATTAAGAGCACTGTTCAGAACAAGGAGTCACTTATGCCAGGTGCATTCGCCCATATCACAGCAGCTAATTTAGCAACTGAAAACAACGCTTTGATGGCGATGGATATACCTACTAAAGCTAAGCTTATTCTTAGCACTAAACAAAAGTACGTAGAACTTGGGTGTGTTTCACCAGATTACCCTTATTTGGCTGTTGGCCAATTGGAGCAGAATAAGTGGGCTGACTTGATGCATTACGAGCGTACGGGAGAGATAATTAAAGCGGCTATAGCATATTGCCAAACACTGGATGGGGAAGCGCAAGAAAAATGCTTTGCTTGGCTTTGCGGTTATATGTCTCACGTTGCAGCTGACATTACTATCCACCCCGTTGTGGAATTAAAAGTTGGCCCCTATGAGCAAAACCAAACAGCCCATCGCGATTGTGAAATGCATCAAGACTCGTTTATCTGGGAGCGGCTAAATTTAGGTGAAATTGGCCATGCCGATAGAGTTAAACTCAACATCGGATCATGTACTAATGCCGACGGCACTTTTGATCGCGATATTCAAAGTATTTGGCAGCATATATTAGCACTCGTCCACACTGACTATTCAAATGATGTAGCACCAGACTTTGAAGCTTGGCATGATGGCTTTCAGTTAGTTGTCGATAGCGTCGAGGAAGGTTATCGACTTTTCCCTATCGCGCGACATGTAGCCGCAGGTAGAGGTCTTTTTTATCCACGCAAAGATGAAATAAATCAAGACTACATCGAACACCTAACTACCCCCGATACGCCAATGCATTACAATGAAATTTTCGGTAAAGCGGTTGATAATATTAGGTACTATATAACCATTATCGCTAACGCTGTGTTTGAGAGAAAAGCATACGGCGAAATCCGAAACTGGAACTTAGATACCGGTAAAGATGAGTCAGGTCATTTAACCGCATGGGAGCGATAACATGAAATATATAGCACTTGCCGCCGTTATTGTTTTGTCACTGGGATGCACCAAAACAGCATACAGCAATAACCCTGAAGATATGGCTGATCTTGCTTCTCAGCTCAAAGATATTGCTGCCGCTGTGGATGGTACTTTAAAGTTCAGCACCAAGAAATTTGACGACCCACAAGCGCTACTAATGGCAGCGATTAATAACGATGCCAGCAAAATTGCATCGTTTGAGGGTTATCAACTCAAGGTAGAAACGCAGGCAAACCACGCAGTCCTGTTGTTATGCAAAGATGAGGTGATACTGATTGAAGATGCCGGCTGCACCGCACAGTCTGACGTTCAACATTGGCAAGCGGAACAAAAGCAGGCATGCCAACTAACCATCAATACCACCGAGGTATGCAAGTCTTAACTTGGTTGTTGCTGAGCAGTAACCTGTAATTTAGCTGGTCACGCTCGGCACAGGGATCGTCTTAGGGTTCAGCACTGCGGCTCAGTCAAAAACCCAGTTTATTGCCATGTTTTTCACCAAGTACATACCACTTTCTTGTTTATCACAGCGGCTTTCGCTGGTTCGCGTTATATAAATTGTAGGCAAGTTTTGCTGAGATGCTTCCACTTTTTGGGTTTGATCTGCGCACATTTTCTGCACCACATCACGCAGTGCATTTTCCTCAAGCAGATGACTAATCAACAGCCGTTTATCTTTACCTTTTAGCGGTGGTTGGACGTTTTTTGCTACGTTATACAATGCTGACATAAGGTGTTTACTGCTCGCTGGATAAAATGAGTAATAAAAACGCTGTGGAGTGAGCGCTTCAACCACAACCACACCTTTTTTACCTATTACAGAAAAGCGTCCGGTGGTCTTTTCAAGCTTTAGTGCCGTAGTTTCATCGACACCAAAGCCAAACTTTTGACCACTTTGCTGAGCAAGCACCGCAAGCCTAAAGCTTCTGCCTCGCTCGCTGAAGTGTGTATCTAAAATGCCATATGAAAAGGTCCCTAACCCACCCGCTGGATCATAAGTTAATGAGTCAGAAATTAACTTGCCACACCCTCCATGTATATCACAGTTTTGCGCAGGTGCAGCAGCATTTAGCGCCCCATTTTGCAACGCCTCAATGCTGCTACCATTGGTGATCATAGGCACATTGCCAAAGTTATTCTTTCCACCTGACTGCACCGCAGTGCCTGCGCTAGTTCCAATCACGATCGGAACTTGTTTTAATGCCACAGTCCAAGGATAGGGAGTTTGCGTATCACTGGAGTATATGACTTGTTTGGTCAGCGACTGATCACCGCCATTGAACATGATAGCATCGGCGCTCTTTATTTGTCGTGTTATTTGTTCTACACCACGCTGACACAATTTATACTCACTCAGTGTCCTATCTGGGTAAACGGCTTCTCGATTATAAACGCCATTAAGCGTATTTCGGTAAAAATCTAGATTTTTACAAGCGTTGTTGTTGATTGCAGCGGCTAGTGCAGGAGTTAATGGTAACCATTGTGCGTCGATATCGTAGTCTTGAAACAACCCTTGGTAAAAGTCTGCAGACTCGTAAGGGTCTCGAGATGACGCAGTCACAAGTAATAACTTTTTATGCTTGGTTTTAGTAATACTCGCGACGATATCTTCTAGAATTTCAGTGCTTGCGACTTCACTATTCCCTTCGGTATTGACCAACTCAGGGATCCGCTTTTGCCGATACAACAAAGGCAGCTCGAGCATATCAAAGAAAAAGTAAAACTCTTTATTGCTCCACTCTCGGTATAGTTCATCATCCAACTGTTTAACCCATTGGGTAAGATCAGTTTTAGACAGCGCCTTATTTAGCGGTAAATTTTCCAGCAGTTTTAAGGTGCGCTTAAGGTGCTTTTTATTTGCGGTAGGCCAACTACCGGCAAATCTTTTTGTTGCCATTTCATCAACAGAAAATAATAAATGTGTTTTCGCAGCAGCAGAAAACTCGACATTTTCTTCACAATTATTTGTCGCCATACTAGAGCAAGTTTTAAGTGCACCACCTATTAAATAAAGTGTTTGTGCAGAAGGGGTTAAGCTGAAAAAAAGCGTGCACACCGTGATAACTGAGCGGGTAAAAAACGCAACATTCATGATAAATTCCAAACAATTTTGTTAAAAACGACTTGTCAGCACAAAAACGCTTGTGCTATAAATTTTAATGAACATTGCAAAGAGCAAGCTAGCACAAGCCAGTTTGCATTGTCAAAAAACACGAGATGAAACTATGTTGAAGAAAGCGTTCAAATTTGTTTGCTACTTCTACTCACCTCACTACCTTTCAGAGTGGTTCGACGAGTAGACACACGGTGTAATACCGTGGTGTTGTCTATTGAATGCAACCCCACCTATTAATTTCTTATAAAAATTAAACGGCTGTGTATAGGCGCTTTATCGCGATTTTTCGCAGTGGCGTGATCCTTATTCGTGCAGCTGGTGCTGTAGGCGCTTTGCTATCACTTTAGCAAACATCCAAGTACCAGTGAGTCGATTAATCATCACAAAAAATAATACCAAATGTATTAAGTAAATAATCAAATTGATTAAAGAGTTAATTCAATTGGTATAAATACAGAAATAACGCCACTTGCCTTTACTAAGCCCCTCATCAACAGAAAGTAGGTGAAGTAATGTACAACAGACTATTCATAGCAATTTCTGCAGCCTTGGCTGCTTCTAGTTTAACAACTCAGGCAGAAGAACAAGATAATCAAAACACAACCTCGGTTGAGCGGATTGAAGTTACGGGCTCGCGGATCAAAGGAGTTGATCTTGAAGGGACACAGCCTATCACCATTCTGAGCGCAGAAGATATTGACCGCACTGGCGCATCGTCCATTTACGAACTGCTGCAAGATATTCCGCAATTAAAAGGAGGTTCAGGCACCTTCTCTACCAGCGAAAGCGGCAGCACATCGACCTCAACTCCGGCAGGTCAAGCCGCTGCAAGCCTAAGAGGGATGGGCCCTTCAGCCACACTAACCTTAATCAACGGTCGCCGTGTCGCCCCTAGTTCTTTTGCAGCTGGCACTCAGAACTTTGTTGATGTAAACGCCATTCCACTTGCTGCAATTGAACGTGTTGAGATTTTAGCCACTGGTGCCTCTGCAATTTACGGCGCCGATGCTGTGGCAGGCGTGATTAACTACATTCTCAAAGACAATTACGATGGTGCTGAGCTAGAAGTTAGCTATGGAAATAGCCTCGAAAGCTCCGATGAAGGGAAAATACAAGTTAACCTCATTTGGGGAACTGAGATTGGCGATGGTAACCTGATGCTATTTGCTGACTTTTATGACCGCAACCAATTCGACGCAACAGACAGGGATTATCTTGCAACACCAAGCCTCATAAATGGTTACTCTTACCTGCCCAAACTCGAGAATACACCAAATCTTTATTATTACAGCAGTCGTGATGGCAACGAGCTCCCAGCTCCCGGTTGTATGAGTGAGCTGGTAACCACTGAGTATGGTGAACAGATCTGCGCTTATTATGGTAATCAAGACGATGTGTTAAGAACACCATTTGAAAGCATGTCGGGTGGTGCAATGTTTAATCAACAGATTGGTGATTTAACATGGAAAACCGAGTTCTTCATCAGTAAAACCAAGTCCACCGCATACTCAACACCTGCCGCAATCAATCAGCTAGATGATGGCGAAGGCCCTTGGGTGAAAGAGGATGCCCTATTCATTTTTGACGACCAAAATGGTAATAACCCATTGCTAGAGTCACTCTATATCGACCCATTCGATACCTTACTTGGACAAGAGCAATGGGGTTTTCAGTTTGATGCCCGCTTTAATACGCCACGTACCATTGAGGTCGAAAGCCAGAATATGCGCTTGGTCTCAAGTTTAGAGGGCCAATTAGGCCAGTGGGATTGGATATCGGGGCTCATGTTTTCTGAGTCAACATCTGATCAGCTAGCCACCGAAGGCGTTTACAATCGCTATAAATTCCACGCGGCTTTGGCCGGCGAACTCTGTAACGATGGTAATATTGCAGATATCAGCAATGGCCAGTTAAGCTGTGGAAATGCTAGCCTACTGGACTTTTATAACCCATTTCTAGTAGGTAATAGTGCTAACGATGCTACCTTAGCCCTGACTCAAGCACGTCCAACAAGGGAAGGAAGCAGTCAGATTTATAGCTGGGACTTTACTATCTCAGGTGAATTATTTACTTGGCAAGATATCTCGGTACAGTCCTCCTTTGGTGTTGAGGCACGAAATGAAGAGCTCTCAGATACGCCGTCTCGCGATGCCGTTGCGGATGCCACCAATGATTACCTAGTCGATGTATTTGGTTATGGCTCAAGCATTGCAAATGCGCAGCGAACACAACTAGGTGCATTTGCCGAACTATATATTCCCCTTACCGACACCGTAGAGATGCAACTGGCAGGCCGTTATGACCACTTTGATGACTTTGGCTCAACTTTTAATCCCAAAATTGGTATTAGTTATCGTCCAAACGATGCATTAATGCTCCGTGCCGGCTGGTCAACTTCATTCAGGGCCCCATCTTTAACGCAAGCGGGAGTAAAACTAAGAACTACCACCTCGACTTTTGATTGTGGCGCTAATCAAGCCGTTGCCAATCTCTACTGTGAAGGTGATGGTACACAAGTCACCGTAAATTCTCTGGAGCTAGGTAATAGCCAGCTTAATGCCGAAGAGTCCGAGTCACTATCTTTGGGGGTTGCTTGGAGTCCAACTCGTGATACCACAGTTACCATCGACTATTGGCAGTTTGAATACACTGATGTCATCGATACTAACATGACTGCTGTACTCAACCGAGCTATCAGCAATGCTTCTTTACGCCACTGTGGACTTGTTCCTGAAGGCCAAATGGGAGTTTCATACGATGAGGATGTGTGTAGCGTTACCGACACCCAAGGTTTAAGCATCACGCAAAGTGGCGCAAATTTAGATGAAATTTTAACTGCTTATATCAATGAATTTGATCCACGCTCACAAAGCTTGCAACTGTATCGAGACCACGTTATTCAGCTAGAGAACACAGGAAGCCAAGACATTGCGGGTCTAGACATTAAATTTGACCATAGATTTAGACTCGAAAACGCAGATTTAATAGTCAAACTAGATGCCACTCATTACCTTGAATATGAGCGCAATAAACCCGGCTCAGATGAAGCTGAAGAACTCGTAGGCACATTCAGATATCCTGAAAATATTGGCAGAGTTTCATTAACTTATAACGCCGATGATTTTTATATCTCGCTAGGAGCAAACTATACTGACAGCTACGCTGATGATATTGAAGGGCTACGAGGAAGAGAAATCGAAGAACTTGCTGAGCTTGGCAAACTGGATAGTGAATCACAACGAGACGTTGACAGCTGGACAGTGGTAGATGTCAGCGCTGGTTATCAATTATCTGGCGGTCTAAGGGTGAGACTCAGCATTGATAACCTTTTCGATAAGAAACCACCTACAGTATATGGCTCTTCTCGAGGCTTCGATTCAATTAATCACAATGCGCTAGGGACTAACTATACGCTTGGATTAACTTACCAGTTCTAATGGAGAAATGGGGGCAACCCCATTTTCGTTATATTTATGCGAAAAACGATAAAAATGCCCGACGCATTTGTTATTTTGCTGGTGATTGCAGGACTCTGTTATGGGGTGTCCCACTTCATTTTGCCTGGCGCTTTTGAGCTTAAAGGCACACAAGAAGCGGTTGCGCTCTCGCAGTTTTTTCAAGCGCAAGCGCCCGCTCCTATACCTTTGTTTGCCACCCAAGGCGAAGCAGGTTTATTTAATGTGCTTTTTGAAGGGCTAGTGAGTGGTGATAGAAATGGCGCAGCGATTGGTGTGATTGCGTTCATCTTAATCACTGGCGGTGCGTTTGGTGTACTGATGCAAACTAAAGCCATCGACAATGGCATCATGGCATTGATCAACTCTACTCAACGTATAGATTGGTTATTTATCCCCTGCCTATTTATCACTTTTGCCTTGGGAGGAGCCATTTTTGGTATGGGGGAAGAGGCCATCGCGTTTTGTATTGTGCTCTATCCTATCATGCAACGCCTTGGTTATAACGCTCAGGTCACAGTTCTGGTCACTTATGTCGCAACACAAATTGGCTTTGCCACCTCCGCAATGAACCCATTTAGCATTGCCATCGCGCAAAGTATTGCACAATTACCGGTATTCTCTGGCGCCGAATTTAGGGTAGCACTTACAGCCTTATTTACGCTGGTTGGGTTGGTTTTTACCGTGCGCTACGCCGCAAAAATCAGAACAAACCATGATGCCGTTGCCGTAAGTACCGCTCCAGATAAATTAGCGCTGGTAGATAAAGCCTTATTACTAGCATTCTTACTGGTGATTGTTTGGGTGATCTATGGCGTCACGGCAAAAGGCTATTATATTCCTGAGCTAGCGACACAGTTTTTTATCCTCGGACTGGTTATTGCCGCCATCGCCAAACTTGGAGGGCGTCAATCCATCGGCCAATCCGTAGACGCATTTAAAACTGGAAGCGCAGAGCTGTTACCTGCAGCGCTGTTGGTGGGATTGGCAAAAGGGCTGGTATTATTGTTAGGTGGTACCGATCTACAAACTCCATCCACTTTAAATACCTTACTCTATTACGCTGCAACCCTAATAACCCAAGTACCCGATGCACTTGCCGCTTGGCTTATGTACGTATTTCAATCCTTATTTAACTTCTTTGTGTCATCAGGTTCCGGACAAGCTGCAATCACAATGCCCATCATGGCACCGCTTTCAGATTTAATTGGCGTGTCGCGACAAACCGCGGTACTGGCTTTTCAACTGGGAGACGGACTCACTAATATTATTATTCCCACATCAGCAAGTTTGATCGGCTGCTTAGGCGTGGTCAAGCTTTCTTGGAATGATTGGGTACAGTTTATCTGGCGCTTTATGTTACTTCTTTTCACCTTAGCAAGTGTGGTTACCCTATTTGCTCAGCTAACAAATTATCAATAAATTTATGCTAACACTTATTAAAAATGTTGAGCTTTTTACTCCAAAAAAGCTTGGAAAACGCGATGTGCTTTTTGCTGGAGGAAAAATTCTAGCAATCGAAGAAAAGATTGAATTAAACAGCAGTATAGAATTCTCTTTGATTGATGGCTCGTCATTTCTTTTAACTCCAGGGTTTGTTGATGCCTTAGTGCATTTTAGTGGCGGCGGCGGCGAGGCAGGTTTTGCAAGCCGTACTCCGCAAATGAACCTTACTGATGCCACCAAACACGGGATCACCACAGTAATAGGCGCACTTGGCACCGACGATGTAAGCAGAACCCATACTGACTTAGTTGCAAAAGCCAAAGGGCTTAAACAAGAAGGATTAAACGCATTTTGTCATACAGGCTCTTATCACTTACCTATCAAGACCTTGGGCCATAGTATTCGTCACGATATTATGTATATCGACGAAATAATCGGTGTCGGCGAAGTGGCTATTGCCGACCACCGTGGCACGCAGCCGTCAGCCAAGGCGCTAGCAAGCGTTGCCGCAGAAGCGAGAACTGCGGGGCTACTGAGTGGGAAGCGAGGCACAGTTTCCATTCACGTGGGTACGGGTGTTGAGCATTTACAGCTACTGCACGAGGTGGCTCAGTCGACCGAAATACCACTCAATCAATTTTACCCCACGCATATGAACCGCAATGCTGAGCTGCTAACTGCAGGCATCGCATTTTGCAAAGCCGGTGGAACGATTGACTTTACTACAAGCACGACTGAGTATGATCTTGCTAATGGCGAGCTTGCCGCCGCTGAGGCACTAGCATACTGTTTAGACAAAGGCGTTAATCCGCAACAACTCACTATGAGCTCAGACGGACATGCCAGTCTACCTATATATAATGTGCAAAATGAGTTAGTTGGGTTTGAAGTCGGCTCGGAGTCGTCACTGCTTAGTTCATTTCAACAAGCGGTGCAACAGTTTGGTGTACCTATTGAGCTCGCGTTGCAATCCATCACTGCCAATCCTGCGCACATCTTGGGTTTGGACAAAGGTAAGCTTTGCGTCGGAGGCGATGCCGACCTTGTACTACTTGATGCCGCAACACTCACGCCACATAGCGTCTGGTGTAACGGTAAAAAGATGATAGAAGCGCATCAGCCACTGGTAACTGGTTTCTTCTCATAAAGTATAAGGCGGCTTGCTGCCGCCTTATACTTGGTTTATCACCTTGCCTGCAAAAAGTAATCTGAGATCGGAACAGCAACTTGTACTGGCATTAATTACATTCAATAACATGAATATATTTTCAGTTTGTTGATTTAACACAATGAAGCTGAAGTCGGTGTTACGAAATTATAGAGTCGTGATCTTGGTCATTAAATGCGGTGTTAATATCCCGATTTTGTAAAAAATGCTTCTGAGTATAAAGTCTTAGATTTATATTTCTCCAGTCGTCAGCTACCGAGATAAATAACAATGCCAAACACAACAGGTAGGGAAATAAAGTTAAAAAAGCACAGTGTGCTGCTTTCAACCACGGATCTGGACAGTCGTATCACCTATGCTAATGAATCATTTTGCGACATTGCAGGATATAGTATGGATGAAATGTTGGGACAACCTCATAACTTGGTACGTAATCCAGATATGCCAAAGGCAGCATTCAAAAATATGTGGTCAACCATTCAACGTGGTCAGTCTTGGATGGGGCCAGTAAAAAATTCAGCTAAGAATGGCGATTACTACTGGGTTAATGCATTTGTGACACCCATCAAAGATCCTCAAGGTAAAGTCTCGGAATATCAGTCCGTTAGAACTTGCCCCTCTGCCGAGATAATCAAACGTGCAGAGAAAACCTATGCGACGCTTGACTCAGAAGCACCTATCCGTCGCTATAATAGTCATTCGCTCGCACTTGCTTTAATGTTATTGGCGACTGTATCTGTTGCAATTTTGCCTCTGTTTGATAGTTTTTGGATAATCCTCATCCCTCTAGCTTTGCTGCTTAGCGCCACAGGGCTAATGCTGCAATTTAACAAAAAATATACGCATTTATTAAACCAAGCAAAAACCATTTTTGATAACGATATCATGTCGATAATTTACGGTGGATCTCGCGATAGAATTACCGATATCAGCTTGGCATTTGAAATGCAAAAAGCCAAAATTGCGGCCGTTATTGGGCGAGTGAATGACGTTTCCTTACAAGTCAGCGAAAATGCAAAAATCACCACCCAAAGCGGTCGATCTGTCTCTGAATTACTTAAACAGCAAACCAGCGAAGCAAAAGAAATGGTTGTATACATGGAAGAGTTTTCACAAACCATTGATGAGCTGTCAGAAAATGTCAATCATGCCGCAGATACTGCCAATCACTCAGAGCAACAAACAGGGCTGGGGAAATCAGCAGTTAAAGATGTAATCGACTCTATTCATTATCTTGACGAGCACCTGATGGAGGTCAACAATGCCGTTAATCGCCTAGTCTCTGGCAATGACAAAATTCAAAATATGCTGAGTGTAATTAACTCCATTGCCGATCAAACCAACTTACTGGCACTGAACGCAGCGATTGAAGCAGCTCGTGCGGGCGATCATGGCCGCGGTTTCTCTGTGGTCGCAGATGAAGTCCGTACTTTAGCGCAACGAACGCAATCTTCAACAGAGGAAATCACCACGCTATTAAAAGAGCTCAACGACATATCTAGCTCAGCGGTCGAATCCGTCCAAAAGAGTAATAACCTGTCCAATCAGAGTGTTGACCTTGCAAAGAATAACGGTACTAGCTTAGATACCATTCAAAGCCATGTTATGCATTTGGCCGATCTAAACCGCAGCGTTGCCGCAGCGATTGAACAACAAAGCGGTGTGGTAAAGCAGATAAGCCTCAATGTGGAGAGCGTAACAAAGCTGGCAGAAAAAGGTACTGAACACGGCGAGCAATCGTTTGCTCTAAGTCAAGAGTTGCTTCATCAGATAGAGCAACAAACGCGTCTAATTCAGCAGTTTACTCATGCATAAACGAGATGATCACGCTAAGGCTAGAGCCGCAAAGCAAGCTGACGTAAATCAGAATTAAGCGCATTGTGGTGCTTATTTAGCATAAACCCACAATGCCTTAGTTGGTGATACGCATTACAGCTCAGCCTCTAATATAGCCAAAGCTTCCTTCTCGGCTTGCTTTACGTTGCCATCAGCTTCAATAACACGTACCGCTAGATCTTTCGCAAGTTTACGCATAGGCTCATCAACAATGTTATTCATACGGTGCTGCACATAAGCTTCAATATCATTATTTTTTATCGCAACAACCGACTTAGACAGGCTATCTTCGATATAATCGTCTAATGCAATTGCAGAGTTCCACTGTAAGCTCTTTGCCCACTTTCTAACCACATGTTTTTCACTTTCACTGATAACGCCATCAACACCAATGAACAATAACGCGACATCTATTAAGGCCTCTTTTTGCATCTGATCAACACAAATGCCCGTGTCAAAGTGGTTTAGTAGCTGCTCAAATTTCATAATTCTTCCTTAACCCTTTCCTGCAAATTAAGATTACAATATTTCAAGACGAAACATAAAACGCTAATATTTAAACATATGCTAACTTTTTCCGTTTGTCATATTAAAAAAGTGCAAGTTCAGTTACGCAACGGCTAGCAGACTGTATAAGACTGAAAATAAGCAAGCTTCACTTTCCACAATTAAAAAGTTTCCTTACATTTTCAAAGTTACTTTCGATATCGCCAAAGTAGATTATATCCAAAGGCCACCGGCTCTAATAAGTACGACTAAAGAAGCACCTTTAAAACAAAATATCAGTTATAAAGTTTGATTTGATAAGAAAAGATCATGACCTCCACAATTGATTCATTTTGTTGAAATAATTTGCACACTCTCAAAATCAATCGAAGAAAAATAGGAACAACAATGAAAGAGTTAAAACTAGGAATGAACTTATCATTTTTCATTTCCCTTTCTATTATTGCGCTGAGCTTGCTTATCCTAGATACCTTAATAGTGTCTGAAAAAATTAGCCTGATTTCTTTTGCCCAATTAACGCTTTCAGCTGCAATCATGTTTTACATTATTATGGGGGTATGGGCTATATTCAGTGGTCAAAGTCGAGTAATCATTTGCAATCAAGGCGTGGTTTATCACAGCCTGTTAGGTCAAAAGCACTATATTCCATCAGAAGAAGTGGAAAAGATCTCTGTGGAACGACTACTTTGGTTTAGTTATACAAAACTTTATTTGGCAACCGGAGTACTTAGGATTTGGTCTTTCAAGCCCAATCTTGCGCAGCAGCAGAGCCTTAAACTTTTAGGATATGTTTAATTCTATACATATCCGTGTGCAGTAGGTCTCATAAAGTTGCTTTTAAAAAGGGGCGTTGAGTAAGATAACCTAAATTTATAAAGAGGTTATTATGCAAAGACAATATGCAATAGGTACGCCGGGCGTACCTTGGACTTCCCAAGAAAAGACATTGTGGTTAGAAAATCAAACAATCAAACGCTCATACTCTGAAGAAGTCGTAACTCAAATAAAAGCGCTTAAGCAAGGCTTTGACGTAACCGAGTATGGTCAGCTTGACTACCCCAACCAAACTTATTCTTTATACGCACTAACGACAAAAAACTGGCAACAAAACAAACCAATCATATTAGTTACCGGAGGCGTGCATGGCTATGAAACAAGCGGTGTGCATGGTGCTCTTGCTTTTGCAAAATCAGAAGCACAACAATATGAACGGGCTTATAACTTCATTATCTTGCCTTGCTTGAGCCCTTGGGGTTATGAAACGATAAACCGCTGGAATCCAGAAGCAGTAGACCCTAACCGCTCTTTTTACGCAGATAGTCCTGCACCAGAATCTCGATTGGCAATGAACTTTGTCGACAAAAAAGCTGCGAAAACGCTATGCCATATTGATTTACACGAAACCACTGACTCTGACAATTCTGAATTCCGTCCAGCATTGGCAGCCAGAGATGGTAAAGAAAATCACAATTGGAATATACCTGATGGTTTCTATCTAGTAGGGCATACGCAGAAACCTGAAGCTGAATTTCAAAAACGTATTATCGAAGAAGTGGCTGAGGTAACCCAAATTGCAGATGCTGATGAAAATGGGCAATTAATCGGTGTTGATATAGAGCAGCACGGTGTAATTAATTACGATGGCACTGCGCTAGGTTTATGTATGGGTATGACCAATGCCGCTTTTGTAACAACAACAGAAGTTTACCCTGATGGTCAAAATGCAACTCCAGAAAACTGTATTGCGGGACAAGTAGCAGCTATTAGAGGAGCACTTAAGTACCTGCAAAAAGAAGGTCTTTGATGCTTGAGTAGATATGGTTTCGTAAACCATATCTACTGCAATAAATTACAAAACAGGTTTACGTTCTCTGACTGTTTATCAAACTTAGGCTGACGCTGAACGCCCTCTCAAATACTACTATGAGTAACATAGCTGGTCATCATAACACCTAATTCGCTAAATCTTCCTTGCCACTGACGACCCCAAAAATTTCTTTAAATGAAGTTGGCTTTTGCAAGATACTAACTGGAATATGCAATGCTCTTGCGATGTCACTCGCTGAGATCATCCCTCTCAATCCTTCAGAGTCAACCAATAAAACGTGCTGCAACCCTAAAGCCCGTAATGTTTCTAGCACATCTCCTATCGTACTTTTAGCAACTATTTCATATGGAACGGCATAAAGCTCCTCTTTACTCACCATTACATCTTCAACACATACATCCTCTCTCGACACCTGCTTCCGTTGTGCAACACTTAACGCTTTTCTACCGGTAAGATCGCGGCAGCTAACTACACCTAAAAAATTATCATCTTCGTCAACAACGAGTTTTGAGCGCACATGGCCATTTTTCATCATATATAAAGCATGATCAATATCGACATCCTTTGCTATCACCTGAGGCTGTCTGCGGGTAAAATCAGTTACCACCTTAATCGCACTGCTATCCATATTTAAAGGCTCAGAGTCGAAGTGATCACAGAGCTGAAATTTCCCTTCCAACTGAACGGTTTTTAATGCTCGATACTTGCCCATTGTGCACTCCTGCTTCTAAAGCCCTTAAACAGTATGGTTTTCATGTTGTTATAATCAATTCATAACAAAAGATAAGAAGAGCAACCAGTGTAAAGGCTGTAAACGTTTCATTAAGCTAACTGGAAAAGTAAGAGAGATTGCTAAAACGCAAAAATATGAGTTCTAGTTTCTTTTCTCTCTGATTAAAATATGGTTTACCCCGCGAATATATTCAAGTCTCACTCCCCAAAACTCCTGTAACCTCAGTGTAATGCCGTGTAATAGCTAAATTTATATAAACAACTTAGACTAAACATGTTTGCTAGGATTTATCACCCTAATATCAAACAATTGGTTTTAGCTTTGGGATTCTGCGTCAAACTAAAAAAACTGTAATTCCAAATTAAACCAAACCAGTGCCTTGGTACTGGTGAATTCTTCCCTCAACGAGACCCACATCGTGGGTCTTTATCGTTGAGCCGAAGGAAATAAAATTGTATGCTTCACCGCACTTATACATTGATATAGATGAAATTTACGCCTTGCTGAGTTGTGATATCTATTTTGTATAAGCATGTAATTTTCATCAAAGTTATACGGAACTAACTATGGCTTATTTAATCGACGAACAGAAACTCGAACGAGTTTATCTTAAAAGCTATCATACGGTAGGTCGCTACAAATATAGCGTAGACACCTTGATAGACAAGCCAGGAGTTTCAAGACATCACGCCATTATCGAACTCAATGAAAACAAATGGTTTATCCGAGATGTGAGCACAAATGGCATCTGGATAAACGACAAAAAGCTCGATAAGAATTTGCCTTATCAGCTATTCGAAAACGATAAGATTGATTTTGCAGCACCCGGGCAAAACTCGTTTGTGGCGGCGAATTTACAAACCGAGTGTCAATATTTAGTTTCTCAGTCAAACAGGCAAAAAGTAATTGAAGTAACCAACCAATTGCTTTTACCTAATGAAGACGATCCTAAACACATCATTTACTACGATAAGTTACTTAACTATTGGTTTTTAGAAGATCTTAATACGTCAGATCGTCAAGCCTTAATTGACGGTAGTATTATATCTTTGATGAATGACCAATGGATGTTTTTTTCTGCCACAACCATTGCTGTAACTAAGCACCTTGAATGCCAAAAAGCTGCCAAGCCAATAGCACTAGAGTTCAACGTAAGCCAAGACGAAGAAGATACTCAACTAACGTTAAGCGTGGACGATAAACACCTAGATTTAGGCGTCAGAAGTCATCACTACTTACTGTTACTGCTTGCAAGAACTCGGATCCAAGATAAAGATGCAGGCCTTGAATCGGATGTTCAAGGTTGGGTTTATCGCGATGACTTAGCAAAAGCACTCGGCGTACAAACAAACCATATGAATATTATGGTTCACCGCGCACGCAAGCAATTTGTTGATTCCGGTGGCGAAGATTACCCAGAAGCAACCTTTTTATTAGAAACTCGCTGTGGCCGAGTAAGATTAAACTGCCAAGATATCACCATAATAAAAGGCTCTAAATTAGAAACTCGCATGACAACTTAGACAGTCTTCATAGTTGGGCAGAAATAGCATTTCAGCCCAACTATTTGCCTATGCTTTATACTCTCCAGCATTATTCACTATTTTGTTTTCGAGCTCTTTGAATAGCCCAAATACAAATAAAAGCTCTACAAGCACAAACAATGGTCCAATTGCTAAACCAATCAAATCATCGACGAACGCAGGTTTTTTCCCCTCGAAATAATGCCCTATAAACTGTAACACCCAGCCCACAAAGAAAACACCAGCCCAAAACAGTACGGTCATTATCCCAGCATTAGCGATAAGTGGATTTAACGTTTGAACAAGGAAATAAAAAGCCAGTATGACTGCGCTCATCATGAGTCCGAAAGTGGGGGATAACATCAGGTAGTAGCAACATAAAACTGACCCTATCAGCGCGGCAAGCGTGATGGTAGCTCCTGACACATCGAATAGTGGGATAAAAGTCATGCCGACAACAGCAATCACAATTAACGGGATCCCAAAAAAGTGAGTCAGAATGTTCTTTTTGCTGCGATGATACATGGCATACTGACTTAATAGCGTCTCTAGTTTGTTCATTATTGTTCTCTCACTGATACCAATTATCCTATTGATAATTAGTCAACAAAGAAAATTTATCAATAAAAAATTCTATTAGGGCCTATATAAATAACCAAATAAACAGCATGCCGAACACGATGCTCTGCATCATGAGCACCATCAAAAGCTTAAAATTAAAGCTAGGCTTGATGGTTTTATGCCTGAGTGTATACATCGCCACTGGTGTGATAATATTGAGCCCGAGTAACCCAAAAAGTAGCAAATTACGCTCAGGAATGCGCGATTGAGCAAGTGTTGAAGCTCGCTTATCCCACCAAAAAAGTGCAAATATAAATAAGTTGATAACCAACAACACCACTGCAGAAATAAACGCTTGCCAAGGTAGCTTAGATACACAAAGTGCCCCTAGCCACACGCCAGTCCCCCAAAATAGGCCCATCTGCTGATGCATTAAACGAACGGCTGACATGCTAATTTTCCTGTCTTATTTTATTTATTTGAATGAAAATTTCAGCGGTAGCATAAGCATCATCCATCGCTCGGTGATGATTAACCAAAGGTACATTCATCGCTTGGCAAAATGCTCCGAGCGCATAGGAGCGCAGACCTGGTACAAACTTTCGGCCTAACTGCACAGTACATAACTTTGCACGAGTAAACTCTTGATCAACACGAGCAAACTCCTGCCGAATAAAGCCATAATCAAAATTCACATTATGCGCGACAAAAATAGCACCTTGGCTAAATTGCTCAACTTGCTCTACGATTTCGCAAAACCTCGGAGCATCACTCACCATTGCCTGAGTGATCCCTGTCAACTCAGTGATTTTTTGTGGGATACGGCGCATCGGATTAATAAGCGATTGCCATTTAGCAACGACCTCACCGTTGACGACTTTTACCATGGCGATCTCGGTAATGCGATCAAACTCCTTACTTCCCCCAGTGGTTTCAATATCGACAACGACATAGGGTTGCTCTTTGGAAATGTGCCATTCAACGGTTTGCAGTCGCGCGGGAATATTGCATTGCAAGAGTTTAGAAATGTTAACCAGCTGACTTCTGCTAAGACTATCGCCAGGCGCCTTGATTTCTTCAAACCTTAAGCCCGCTTTTTCATCGACTATCATCAGATCGGGAAAACCGGATTTCATCAGATGAAAGTCACTACACATTAGCCTTAAAACAGATTTAACATCCTCAATAGACACGTTAGACAACAATATTTTTATTGCGTCGAGCATCCTATCGTGCCAAATAAACAACCGATTGGGTTCTCCGTAATGTTCGCTCATCTGGCGTAGAAGCCAGTTCATCCAAGCAGAAGTATCTGTAAAACTCGCTAAGCGGCACTCAATCTCTTTCTCAAACTCGCTGTAAAAGCGATTTTCTTTTAACGCCAGCGGAGTTTTAGAAAACCCATTCGCAACGATACTTCTCGGGTGATAAAACAGTTCCTGCCAAAAGGTCAATCCAAATAAGGCCAGCCAAATTTTATTTTCAACATGGTAAGCTTTGATACCATGACGTTTGTAATAAGCAATAACACCGGCTTCGGTTTGCCCTTTAAAGGCCTCATCAATTTGGATTGCAGGTTGACTTTTTCTCAGCATATCCGTAAGTACAGAGGTACGTTTTTGGTTAAATTTACGCTGGTAAAAGTCTTCCGCGAAGATCATCAGTGTTTCATCGTTTTCGCCCTGTAATATGCGCTCTAATTGCTCACGCACCAACTCAACTTCACCTTGTTTATAATGATGTCGTATCAACATCTCACGGGCTTGTGGATGTTCACTCATACGCAATAAGGCACTATAGTGGTTTGAGTCAGGCCCCAACTTTCTGGCAAGCGTTAACAGGTACTTTGCATTCGCAGTCACTGAATATTGCCCATCGACTTTAGGCAATTGTTGCGCTATGGCTTCGCTAGCACGCTGTACTAACTCATCTTCATGGGTGTTTTTGAGCGCACTGAGTGCATTTGCATAATAAAATGCGCTCACTGCTTCTGATCTTTGTTCAAAATGTGCATGATACGCGGCGTTAGCGCTCCGGGTTTCCATTACACCAAGATCCCGCATCGAAAATTGCGCCAAGCTAAGGCCTACCTTACCGAAGTACAAAAATAGAAAGTAGTCAATATCAGCTTGAAATGAGAGCGTGAGATACTTGGATAGATATTCTTGTACATTCACATGTTCAACACAGATAGAATGATGCAAATGCTCTACCCAGAGCAATTTTTTTGCCGATTTACTTGGCGTCTTAGTTACGTTTTCTCGCTCAGCGAGTTCAATTAAACATGGTTTAGTTAAGCAATGTAGTAATATTTGAAAGTCGTCTTGTTGTACTTGGCGAAGGAACCCTTTTGCTTTTAGTGAAAGCGCGACTTCACAAATATTATTGATCTCTTCGTAGCGCAGTGAATTGATATCCAGAAAAGGAGTTTTGCGGGAAATAAACCGCACTAACAAACACAATTCATCTTCAGGCAAGCGGTGTAGCTCAGCCAGCAGCTCACGCTGAGCACGACTTAATAGCGGTTGACATACTTTAAGTAAATAATCGCTAAGCTCACTAAAGTGGCTTAAGTAATATTTGGCGGGTAACTCTTTTCTCAACACAAACCAAGACAACTGTTTTTATATACAGTAAAGACTACCATAGATAGAAAGTATTGCCAATTTGCTTCAGTTACCCATTAAGTCGTTTTTTCTGTACCGTCTGTAGATGCATATTCGCTTTTGTATAGCCAGTATTGTAGTTTCTCACTTAATGCCGCTTCCGAAATAGGTTTTGCAAGATAATCGTTCATACCTACATTTAAGCATCTTTCCCTATCACCAGACATTGCGTTGGCAGTCATGGCCAAGATTTTTACTTCTTGATAGGTCTCCCCAATAGATCCATCTCGAATTATCTCTGTTGCTCGATAACCATCCATTTCCGGCATCTGACAATCCATTAAGATCAGTTCAAAACGGCACTCATCTTGATGAGATTTGAGCAGCTCGATAGCAACAAGTCCATTCTCAGCAACTTCAACGTCTGTGATCCCCAATTTTTTGAGCATACTTAATGCAACTATTTGGTTTACCTCATTATCTTCAACTAATAGAATGCGACAAGGCTTTGGCCAAGCACATTCGGTTTCATTCGCCTTTCTTACCAGCTTCAAATAGTGACTTGTAACCAATGGCTTCGCATTAGCCAACGCTCTGCCATCTTCAGCCAAAATGGTTAATGCATCAAAGAGGTCTTTGGTTGTCACGGGCTTTGGAAAATAACCCGAATAGCCACGTTCTGCGTAAAACTGGCCATCTCCCTTAGTCCCCATTTGCGTCATCATGATAAGCTTAATCGCTTTGAATCGTTTATCGTTTTTAAGCGCAGCACCAAGCTGCTCTCCCGACATACCTCTAAGAGTCATATCCAATAGGGCTATATCAAATACATTTTTGTCACGCTGGTATTCAGCTTCACACATTGATAATGCTTGTATGCCTGAGCTGGCTTTACGCACCTCCGCTCCCCAGTGCTTCAATTGAGATTCTAAGCTCGTCAAGGTCGCGAGATTATCGTCAACTAAGAGTATTTTGCTCCCTTTCAGATCAACTTTTGTCGCTTCGAATTGAGTATTGTCACCGTGAACTAAGGTAACAAAGAATTCAAATTGGCTACCGTGACCAAACCGACTACTCACGGTGATATCGCCGTCCATTAACTCACAGAGTTGCCTGACAATGGCAAGCCCCAAACCAGTACCACCATATTTCCTTGTGGTAGAAGCATCTACTTGAGAAAACTTAGCAAAAAGTCCATCCGCTTTGCTCTCAGGTATACCTATCCCAGTGTCTTCAACTGAGCAGTGAAACCTCAGCTTATCGTCTACCTCACTAAACCAAGCTCGAATGATAATTTCCCCTTGCTCGGTAAACTTGATTGCATTACTAATTAAGTTGGTAATGATTTGTCGAATGCGGCTCGGGTCCCCCTGCACCAATGGCTTTTCAAGTTGGGTAACATCAAGAATAAGTTCAAGTCCCTTCTTCTGCGCCTGCAAAGCAACGGATTCAATCAACTCGCCAAGCAAAGCCCTAACATCGAAATCTAATGACTCAAGCTCAAGTTTGCCTGCTTCAATTTTAGAAAAGTCTAATATATCGTTGATAAGATTTAACAACGACTTGGCACTTCCCATTGCTAGACTCACTTTATGTAATTGAGTTTGAGTCAAGTGTTCATCTTCAAGCAGACTTAACATGCCTATTACACCATTCATTGGCGTGCGGATCTCATGACTCATTGACGCTAAAAACTCACTTTTAGCTTGCGCCCCCAGCTCGGCTGCTTGCTTTGCTTGCTCTAACTCTTTTTTCGCCTCGACGGCAGCGGTAATATCCTGTTGGATGCCAACAAATGCTTTTATTTGGTTTTGTTCATTAAACACAGGGGAGATCTGTAAACTATTCCAAAATGCCTTCCCAGATTTGGTGTAGTTTATCAATTCGACTTTGACGAATGTTTGGGCTTTTATTGCAGCTCTGATTTTGTCTATAGCTTGCTGTTGGCTTTGCTCTCCTTGCAAAAAGCGGCAGTTCTTACCAAGTATTTCATCTCCATATTCGGTGATCTGTTTAAAAGCTTTATTGGCAAATACGATCGGTAATTCTGGGTTTGTTGCATCAACAATTGTAATGCCAACATTTGCACATTCTATTGCTTGAGCAAGTAGGTCATTTTGCTCCTTTGCCTTTTTCAGCGCTTCTTGATGAAGCTTTTGATCGGTTATATCTGAAAGCGATCCAACTATTCGCTTCGCTTTTCCATCTTTAAGTGCTGCCGCGCCTTTGAGCCAAAAGTAGCGATAGCTGTTTTGCCTCGTTTTTATTCGGCACTCGACACCAAAAGGCTCTTCTTCCGTCATATGGAATTTTATAGAGTTTTCTAAATTGGTGAGATCTGCTGGATGAACACGATCAAATAAACTAGAAATATGTGCAGAGAATAAGGCTTGTGTCTCTTGAGAAAAGCCGAGCAAAGATTTAAATCTATCTGAATAAAACACCGTATTCCGTTCAAGATCCCAATCCCAAAGGCCATCGTCACTGCCAAATATTGCGAGTTTAAATCGCTCTTCACTTCGCGTAAGTATTGCTCTGGACTCTTCTAGTTTCTTGAACGGGTTTAACAATAGTTGTTTACCAAACAGGTAAAGCAAGCCAAAGGACAGGAGCAACCCAAAGGTTATCGCGCCTATAAGGTCCAAGACAAATATTTGCACTTCGTCAGTAACCAAGCTTTTTCGTAAACGATAGTCTAATTGAAGCCCCGTTGTTCCAATAGCTAATGACTTGATACTAAAATAATCCTCAACACGTTCAACATCGGAAAATTCAAGCCATTGCCCTTTTAACGAGATGCTATGAAGTTGAGAATCTAAAGAAGTCGCCAGTAGGGTTTCAAGGCTGGTCGAAAACTCACCAACAAGCGCTCCTTCAGCAAAGCCGTTATAGTAAATAGGTACCGCTACCGTAAAAAAATGCTGGTTGGCAACTTTAGTTAAATCTATCGCATTACTAATTTCAGCATTAATCACCTTATCCAACCAAATAGGCTGTTGCCTTAATATTTCGTTAGAGTCAAAGTTTGCATACACGACTTCACCGAGAACGTTAATTACCATCAGTTTCTCTGCTTTGCCTATAATTTGAAAACTGCGCAGAAAATCTCGTAATTGTGTTGCAGAAAAGCCTGTTCCCATTGCACCATTTACAACAATAGGGTGCGAAGATAGATCAAATAGTATTTGTTTTCGGCTCTCCAAGTACTGTGTCAAATTGTTTACCGAGAGTTGAGCTTGGGTCTCATTCGTTTCTCTTACCAAATCTTCAACTATGACATTTGCTCTTAGTCCAACGAAGAGCGCACTGAGCAGAAGTGAAATGATAGCCGTTAATCCTAAAAAGGCGTAAAAGGCACGATTACTCGTCAAGGTGAGTTTATTTTTCAATTTGACCCCGAGTAACTATAAACCAGTTTAATACTGCCATTGGATTGATATTGTCCCATACACAGATCTTGCACTGTCAGTGCTTCATGAGCGGAATCATTTTCTTCACTCCACTCCCGAAATGGTCGTTGATAGGTTTTTATGAGGCCGCTGACCGGCGACTGCAAATCCTCCAATGCACTTTTAAACAAGGCTCTATTAGTAGCAACCGAATCTGTCAGCTTTATTTGCTTTGCCGCCGCAATAAGAAGCTTGGCAATATCATACCCATGGATAAATCCAGGTGCAGCTTGAACGAACCCATGCGTTGCAAACTGAGTTGGAAAAAGCCGTCTTGCCCTATTAAATACTCGTGCTGAAAACTCACCTAACGGTTTATTCTCGAAAGAAAAGCAGCTTTGTAGTACCGCCAATGAGACATCTGCAGATAGCTTATCCCCAATAACACCAAAAAAGTTACCCGCTGTCACTCCCCAATGACTTATAATCGGCAGGCGCTCCGCCTCATCAATACTCGCCATGGCTCTTACAAACTCAACTCCTTCAATCGCATTGCCAACAAAAATGATGCATTGTGGTTCACTTTCAATAATATTATGGATAATCATCCGCGCCTCATTTTTCTTAGTGGCCCAGTTAAACCAGGATACGGGTAAAGCATTGTTGGGCTTGGCTTTTTTATATTCTCCTAACAATGTGTCGTAATTAGAGCGTCCCCATGCAGTATCCTCAAGGAGTAAATGAGGCGCAACACAACCTTGTTGATTTGCATAATTGATGAGTACTTTACCCGCTTTGGTGTCATCTACCGAAAGCCTAAACACCCAATTGTCCTTACTCGGGTATCTTGTAATAGGTCCACCAGCGGCCCAAGGAACCAACAACAACGCTTTATTCTCGTTGATAAACTGACGAAATTTAATATAGGGGGGAGAATGCACGCCTCCAAGTACTAACAAAGCATTGGGATCTTTTAAAAATTGCTTAAAATGGAGCAAACTACGATTACTATTACCGCGATGATCTTTGCTCACTAATTCAATCTTAAAACCCTGTATTTGATTATCAACTTCATCGAATGCGGTCAAAAATCCCATTTTTATCGCTTCGGCTGACTCATTTAAATTAGAATAATCAGCGTCATGATAAATACGAAACACTTGCTTGGAGTTTGCTGCGAGACAAACCGAGCTAAACAGGTAGAAAAACAGTAATAATATTTTCATTGTATTACTAATCACTCAACACATAACTAAACTTTAGCTCAAATCATTGTGATTGCTTAATTTTATAGCGAATACCTTGCACGTTATAGCTCAACAGAACATCGCATGGCGCATAAAGAAACCGCACCTTCAGGCAGGTGCGGTGGTTGGGTCATTCTGGACTACTTGCAAGTTGGCTCTGAATGTAATTTGGTAGACCTATTAATTTGATCAAGTTAATGTGTTGCTCAAGCCAATAAATATGATCCATTTCAGTATCATCTAACAGAGTTTCAAGCATTTCTCGCGTGACATAATCTTGCGCTTGCTCGCACGCTGCTATCACCTTTTTCAAATGATCTTTTACCAAAACTTCAGCTGCCAAGTCATTTTCTAGCATTTCTTTCACGTCAGCACCGACGTGAATTGGCGCACGAGAAGCGGTATCCGGTGTGCCTTCCAAAAACAAAATACGCTCGGTGATCCGTTTTGCATGGTCAAGCTCTTCTTCGTATTCGTGAGATAACTTGTGATGTAGCTTCTCAAGCCCCCAATCTTCATACATTTTGGCATGAGCCAAATATTGATCCATAGAAGAAAGCTCGAGAGTAAGTTGCTTGTTGAGTAAGTCGATGATGGTAGAATTGCCTTGCATAACTTACCCCTCAATCTGCGATTGCAGATAGTTTTCAATGCCAGTATTTTTGATTAAGAAGTGTTGTGTTTCGAGCCAATCCACATAGCCCTCTTCATATTCAAGAATATCTTCAAGTAGCTCTCGACTAACATAATCCTGTTCATGTTCACACAGCGCAATCGCATCGCGTAGTGTCGGTAACTGATCGAGTTCAAACGCTAAATCGCACGCCATCATCTCTTCGGTATGCTCACCTATTCGCAGCTTTTCTAAATGCTGGAGATTTGGTAACCCTTCAAGAAATAATATACGCTCGATAAGGTCATCCGCTTGCTTCATATCCTTGATAGATTTTTTATACGCTTTCTCGTTTAGCTCTTCAAGCCCCCAATTTTTGTACATTCTTGCATGTAAAAAAAACTGGTTTATCGATGTTAACTCTAACGTAAGCACTTGATTTAGCGCTGTTATAACTTGCTTATTACCCTGCATAGGGCCCCCTAATAATGTCGAGTGACGCCCTATAACCCTAGTTCAATATTTATTCTTCGCAAGATTAAATAAAAATAACAGTTTTCTTAATATACCCTTTTAAAATAAACAACTTATAAGAGTATTAATAACAATTTTCATTACATTTCGGGTTTCATTTTTTGAATAGCTTGTATTCAATCTGAACTCAGAATAAGAAACAGGCTAAGTTATTGAAACTCACAAAAGCAGCTCAGGTTACTCAGCTCATCTGCTTTTTAACATCTAGCCCTAAACGCTTAGCTAGTCGAACTAAATTTGCTCTATCCATTTCCAACTCTCTCGCAGCTGCCGACCAATTTAACCCATTACGTTCCATCGCGTTAACGATCATGTCTTTTTGTAGTAGTTCTACGGCGAGTTTCATGGTAACAGGATCTGCTTTCTCTTCCTTAATAAGGCGATCAGCTTGCCGTTTTTGTTGATTGTGTTTTGGCTCAATATCTATGTCATTGATCTCGATGATATTAGCCTGCCACTGTTGGTGCTTAGCTTTTAACGCTGCACGACTGACACAATGCTCAAGCTCTCTGACATTACCCGGCCAATCGTAATGCATTAACCGGCTGAGTGCTTGCCTATCCATCACCACTTGTTTTGCATTGAGTGTGCCTCTAAGCTGCTCTAAAAAGAACCCAACCAGCAACGGTATATCATCCAGTCTTTCGGTCAGTGGAGGAACAAATAAAGGGTACACACTCAAGCGATGATAAAGATCCGCCCTAAATTTTCCGCGTTTCACCTCTTCTTTTAGGTCGCGATTAGTGGCAGCAACTACTCTAACATCGACAATATGAATACGGTCAGCACCTACCGCTTGCACCTCGCCGCTTTGCAGCACACGTAAGAGTTTACTCTGTAAAGTCAGGCTCAGTTCGCCAACTTCATCCAAAAACAGTGTGCCTCCATCTGCGGCTGCAAACTTGCCTAATCGGTCTTTATCGGCACCAGTAAACGCCCCTTTTTTGTGACCAAAGAGTTCACTTTCTGCTATCGAGTCAGGAAGCGCCGCACAGTTAATTTGTACAAACGGTTTGTCATTTCGCTGGGAATTAAAGTGTACATGTTTTGCTACCAACTCTTTACCCGTTCCCGTATCACCTTGAATAAGGACATTAAACTCAGAGCCAGCTACCAGTTCAATTTCTGATTTAAGCGAGTGCATCACCGCACTCTCTCCTACCAAGATTTGCTTTTTAACGGACTTTTGGGATTGGGTATGTGTAAATGAACGTGCTTGCTCATAGAGACGCTCAGCCTCAAACATACGTAATGCACTACTTGAG
Organism: Pseudoalteromonas galatheae; assembly: GCF_005886105.2. Classification (NCBI taxonomy): domain Bacteria; kingdom Pseudomonadati; phylum Pseudomonadota; class Gammaproteobacteria; order Alteromonadales; family Pseudoalteromonadaceae; genus Pseudoalteromonas; species Pseudoalteromonas galatheae. The sequence goes on along the minus strand of NZ_PNCO02000002.1, from coordinate 1,072,891 downwards.
ACGATTGTTTGTAGGGTTTTCATATAAACGTCAGACAAGTGCTCAAAGCTATCAGGTTTAAGGCAGTCGAACGTTACCAATAAGACACTACTTTGCAGTGCGATCTTGAATCCCATGCAGGCATGCACTGGCAAGCGACTTTCTTCAGCTAGTAGCAGTCCATCGTAGGGGTCCGGTAAGTTGCTATTGGCAGGAAAACTAACTAGCTCGTCAGACTCGAAAATAGACATCAATCTAGGTTGTTCTGAGAGCAAAAACTGCCGCCCAACAGCGTCCGCACTCAACCCATTGCAAGCTAGAATCGTTAATGCATGCTGATCGCCATAGAGAATGGCGATGGCATCAGCGGTAACAGATTGACTCAATGCTGATAGCAAGGACTTAGCGTATTGCTTAACCTCGCGCCCCTCTTGTGCTAACGAAAGTCGTGACAACGACATACTAAGCTCAAGTAACTTGGAGAGTTCTAACGAATTCATGTCAAAAAGACTCAACTCATTCAAATAAACACTACTTAAGGTAGGTCAATTTGACTCAAATATCAACAAGATAAATCTAATACATTGATTTACATGAAATTTTAAAGTTGGCGTAACACCTGCAATAGATAGTCTATATATCAACATTCGCAGAGTTAACGATGAGCCGCGCATACCAGCTTTTAAGATTTAGCAACATCGCCATTTTCACATCTCTCGCAGCGTTTATGCTGTCAATGCAAGTGAGTTTTTTTAGCGTTGAAAGCTTCAGCCTTTTCTCACAAATTGCAGCGCATATTAGTACTATCGTATTGGCCGCCTTGATTAAGCTTGCCTACGTCATCCGCCTTGTTTGTCTATACCACCTAGGTTTGGAGGTTAAATAAATGAGTTTAATCCAATTAGAAGAGCCCAGCCCAAAAGCAGTGTGTTGGTATACACCATCTACTTGGCCCGTGTTGATGCTCGGCTTTAGAGCACTATTTTTACTCGCGGGCCTATTCGCTGTCGTGAGTATTTCTGTGTGGGCTTTATTGCTCAATGGCAATGTTGTTTGGCGTAATGATTACCCAGCGACCTATTGGCACGCCCACGAGATGCTATTTGGCTTTGGCGGTGCTGTCGTCGCCGGTTTTTTGCTAACCGCGGCAAAAAATTGGACGCAAAGACAGACATTACATGGTGGCGCACTGCTGTCACTCTGTATTATCTGGTGTGCTGCTAGGCTGAGCTTTTTTGTGGCAAATTCATCAATCATCATCACCTTGCTACTACAACTGGGTTTTTGGCTCATTGTTCTAATCAATTTAACGACCGTAATTGTTGATGCAAAATCCAAAAACAATCGTGTTTTTATTTTTGCTGTAAGTATGTTGTGTGGCTGCAACATCATATTTTTGATTTTACTTCACAACCAGCACTTCTTATTGCTGAGCGCTATAAGCCAAGCAACGCTAGTTGCTTACATGCTGTTGATTGGTGTAGTGGGTGGCCGCGTTATTCCATTTTTTATTGCCCGAGGATTACAGCAAGCACAAAAACCACATACTCCAAGGTTAGACAGGACGATTTTCTACCTCGCCATCATCTGCGTTTTCACCTATATCCTGCAGTTTGCGATACCAAATACTCACTATTTAAGTGTTGCACTCCTGCTCCTTGGGCTACTGCACTCGATAAGAGCAACCTATTGGTTTAACTGTAAATTATTTAACGTACCACTGCTTTGGTCATTATATCTTTCATACTGTGCAATCGCAGTGGGTTTAATACTTAGCGCATACAACAACACCTTTGCACCAGAGCATTTGCGCAGCCATCTTCACTTAGTGGCAATTAATGGCATGGGATTAATGATCTTAGCCATGATGACTCGCGTTACCTTGGGCCACACTGGTCGACTATTACAGGTAGGCACGACAACTATACTGGCGTTTATCTGTATCGCGGCATCAGGTCTTATCCGCGCATTCCTTATTCACTTTATAAACCCGCACAATGCATGGCTGTTAAGTGCCGTGGCTTGGGTTTTTGGTTTTATGCTTTTTTTCATTACCTTCGCGCCCATGCTGGTACAAAAACGCGTCGATGGGCGAATGGGTTAACTCTACTCTCAAATTGGAGATATTAATGCTTACAAACAACACGATTGAGTTGGTAAAACAAAGTGCACCGTTATTGGCTCAGGTCGGTCCCGAGATCACCGCCAAGTTTTATCATAATATGTTCAATCAACACCCTGAGCTGAAAGGGGTATTCAACCAATCGCATCAGGCTTCGGGAAAACAGCCGTTGGCACTATTTGCGGCATTAGCAGCCTATGCCAATTATATTGATCAACCAGAAGTACTCAGTGACGCCATTTTACGTATCAACCATAAACACGTTAGCCTTGGGATCTTACCTGAGCAATACGCTATTGTTGGCCGGCATTTAATTGCAACACTCAAAGCCGAGTTCAGCGAACAATTCACAGACGAAATAGAGCAAGCTTGGCTTAGTGCCTACCAGTTTTTAGCAGATTTATTTATCACCGCAGAGCATGGTCTGTATCAAACCGCACTTGATCAGCAAGGTGGGTGGCAAGGAACGCGTGAATTTACGATTGAAAAGGTAATAAGCAATACTGAAAATATTAAGAGCTTTTATCTCAAACCAGTCGACGGTAAAGCCGTACCTCATTACCAAGCTGGGCAATTTATTTCTGTTTTTATACCAAAAGAAGTGGCAGGGTTTCAGCAGATCCGCCAATACTCTTTGTCTGTTGCCCCCAATGGTTCGTATCTTAGAATTTCGACTAAACACGACGGTGCCGTATCGCAATATCTTCATACGCTTAAAGTGGGCGACGTCCTCAAGCTCACTCCACCAGCTGGAGACTTCGTCAGACAACACACAGCCAGTCCAAAGGTATACATTAGCGCTGGGGTTGGAATTACTCCTATGCTTTGCATGCTTGGTGTTCATAGCCAACATTCACCTGAAGTCGAAGCACACTTTTTACACGCTAATAAAGCCTTCAGTGACTTAGGTTTCAATCAAGAAATCAATGAGCTTGGTAGCAATATCCGAGATTTTAATGTGGTTACATGGTTGGAGTCAGAAGCCGATGGTGCATATTCTGGGCTGATGGATATCAACGTAATCAAAAATACTTTGCCGCTCACAGACGGAGAGTTCTACCTATGCGGCCCGGTTGCCTTTATGCGCTTTATCAAAACCCAACTGATTAATGCCGGTGTACAAGCCGAGCAAATCTTCTATGAGGTATTTGGTCCTCACGAAAACCTTCCAAACTAACAAGTTAAATTTGGCGCCCTAATACTGTTGGTATTAGTCGGCGCCTTATATTTTGCTCTGAATTAAAAAGTCGGTAGACTTGGAGAATGAATACTATTGGTATAAAAGCGTACTTGAAGGACAACAATATGAGCGCAATTTCTAGTATCTTAGTCGTATGCATGGGCAATATCTGCCGCTCTCCAACTATGGAGGCGGTATTAAAGCACAAACTCGAAGCAACAGAGTTAACAATCCGTATCGATTCTGCTGGTACCATTGGCTATCATCAAGGTAACCCTCCAGATCCACGAAGTGTCGCAGCAGGCAGCGCAAGAGGGTATGACTTTTCAGGCATATCAGCGCAGCAAGTAAAACCCAGTGATTTTGAAGATTACGACTTAGTTTTGTGTGCAGACAACGCTAATTACCGCGATCTACTCTCCATTTGTCCTAACGACTTAGCGCATAAAGTTCAGCTGTTTTTAGCGTTTGGTGACATGGCTGAGCGTGAAGTACCTGATCCTTATTATGGCGGTGAACATGGCTTTGAACATGTGCTTGATTTAATCGAAGCCGCCAGTGAAAACATCATTAACAAAATTCGCTTATCGACAAGGTGAAATTAACTCGCTGGATCGGTACCAAACAAAGCGGTAAAAAGACCTTTTTTAGAGGCGCCGCTATTGTTAGATTTAGACTTAGAATTTCCGTTCGAGAAATTAGCTCAGGACTTACAAACCACAGGTATTAGTATTTTGCCAAATTTCGTCAGTCCCGACATTTTATCCAAGTTGGAATTGAGAATAGCAGAGCTAAGCAATGATGATTTTAAGCAAGCTGGCATTGGTCGTTTAGCCTCTCACGAGCAAAATAAGAAAATTCGCAGAGATAAAATTCACTGGCTAGATAGCAGCAATGAGTTGGAATCTGTTTGGCTCAACTACATGGGCGAGCTAAAAGCCTATTTAAACAGACGGCTGTTTATGGGACTTTTTAGCTATGAAAGCCACTTTGCCATTTATCCACCAGGGGCGTTTTACAAAAAGCATATTGACGCCTTTAAGGGAAGAACCAACCGTATTTTGACCACGGTATTGTACTTAAATCAGTCATGGGCGTCAGACAATGGCGGCGAGCTAGTTGTTTATAATCCCGATAATCACGAGGAGATACTCACAACGGTACTGCCAAGTTATGGCACACTAGTTACCTTTTTAAGTGATGAATTTCCTCATGAAGTACTAGTTGCCAACGAAAAGCGCTATTCAATTGCAGGATGGTTTAGGGTTAATGCCAGCATTAACCATTCGATTGATCCACCAAAATAATTGATGAGCTCAGTCTTAAGTTAATTATCCTGAGTTAAACTCAGGATAATTTGTTCGGTAACCGAATTTCGACGCACAAGCCTTTACCTTCGCGATTATAGAGGCTGATCTGGCCGTTGTGTGCTTCAACAATTTCTCTGCACAGCGCTAAACCAAGCCCTGTTCCTGACGCTTTAGTAGAGTAAAATGGAATTAAGGCGCTTGCCATCACAGAGTCACTCATGCCTTCACCTCTATCGAGCACCCAAATATAAACCTCGTCGTTGCGCTGCTCTGATTGGACGCAGATTTCATCACTCTGTGAGCCAGACTCGATTGCATTCTTAATCAAATTAATGAGTAACTGCTCTAACTGTGTCGTGTCCGCCTGTAATTGCTTTTGATTAAGCTGATACTGGAATGACCAATGGCTTTGCAGCCGCTCACACAAAACCTGCAAATCCACAGGTTCAATGTTTGGCAGCGGAAGTTTAGCAAACTTACCATAGCCCTGAACAAACTCGCTAAGATGCACAATACGCTCTTCTATCGTCGCAAAGACTCGACTTAGTCTAGGCTCATCCACGCGTTCAGCCAAGATCTGCCCGCTGTGCAGCATAGATGAAATAGGCCCTAACGAGTTGTTTAACTCATGGCTAATGATGCGGATCACTTTCTTCCAAACCTGCACTTCTTGGCGGCTCAACTCTCGTGTGAACTGTTTAAAAATATATAATTTGTGAAAGTGGTTGTTGAGCAAGAGCTCCCCATTGGCGAGATGCCACATTTGCGACTCACCACTGCTGTTTTGTATCGAGAACAAGCCATCAAGTTGGTTGCTTACAGCTTGCTGAAGTTCATCGGGGACTTCAGATATTAACTTACTAAAACGCTCACCTTCCAAGCGATACTCACAGTTAAAAAAAGTTTTAGCACTATTGTTGGCAAATACCACCACACCCTGTGAGTTGACGAGTAAAAGTACCTGAGGTGAAGACTCAAGCACTTTATCTAGCATCAACTCACGCTGATAAATCCATTGTTTCTCATCTCGCAACTGCTTTGCTGTTTCATTGAATAGCTGACACAGTCGACCGAGTTCATTATTAGCGTTATAGGTAATGGACGTAGAAAACTCCCCATCCTTAAAGTTCATCAAGCCGACTTCTAATGCCTCCCATCCCGCTTTGTTTTCACGCATAAATAGTTTATACAGCACAAGCGCAACACTGACGGAACCCAATACTATTACAATGAAACCGCTGCGATCATCGAGTAAGAACCATAAAGGAATAAGGCCAATAATAATACTGATGGCAATGATCAATGCATGTTGCTGCGAGGTCGTCATTATTGTCCTTAATATTCAATGCCAAACTTTTGCAAGCGACGATAAAGCGCTTGTCTACTCATGTTGAAATGTCGTGCTACTTTCGCAATCACGCCCAGATGAGTCTTTAGCGCCTGCTCCAATTCTTCTTTACTGGGTTCTCGTATGGTTTGTGATACGCTAACTTGTGCTGTATTTGCCTGCACATCAAGACCAAAATCCTTCGCACTGAGTTCGCCATCAGGATTCAATACCGCCGCCCGTTTACAGGCATTTTCGAGCTCCCGTACATTGCCAGGCCAAAGGTGTTGAGATAATGCTTGCTGAGCATCCGATGTAAGTACTCTTGCAGGTAAAAAATGTGCAACCAAAGGTAAAATATCATCCACTCGCTGTGACAACGCGGGTAAGTTTAGCTCGATAACATTTAAGCGATAATATAGATCCTCACGGAATTTCCCCCCTCGAATATCCGCTAGCAGATCCGCGTTCGTTGCTGAGATGACACGAACCGAGACTTTTTTTGTCTCGACTGACCCCAACCGCTCAAACTCGCCACTTTGCAAAACACGTAGCAACTTCGTTTGCTCAGGGAGAGGTAAATTGCCAATCTCATCCAAAAATAACGTGCCGTTATCAGCGGCTTCAAAGCGGCCAATCCGCTGCTTATTCGCACCGGTATAAGCACCGCTCTCAGCACCAAATAACTCAGCTTCGATTAAGTCACTTGGGAGCGCGCCTGCATTCACTTTGACAAAGGGTTGGTTTTTTAGTGGTGAGTTCGCCTGAATGATCTCCGCGATTTTTTCTTTACCGCTACCATTTGGACCGGTTATTAATACTGACACATCAGATTTGGCAACTTGCAGCGCCATATCTATGACTCGCTGCATAGCCACAGATTTATACACAACCCCGCATAAATCCGCCCCTTGATTAAACTGTTGGCGTTCTTGTTCAGCCCGTTCAAAGTTTGCCACTTGCTTATGTGCCTCGCCAAGCGCAACGAGATTTGCAATCGTCGTGAGTAACTTTTGGTCGTCCCAAGGCTTAGCTAGATAGTCTGCCGCTCCGGCTTTTACCAGTTCAACCGCCGTGGTGAGCTCAGTCCAAGCCGTTAATAAGATAATAGGGAGTTTTGCATTGAGTGCTTTCAATTGGTGAAATAGCGCAGCTCCCTCCTCTCCTGAGGTGGTGTCTGCACTAAAGTTCATATCTTGGATAACAAGTGCTATTTGCTGAAACGACACCACTTTAATTGCTTCTAACGGTGAGCTCGCGGTAACTACTTGATAATCATGCAGCTCTAGTAACAATGACAGTGCATCAAGCACTGCAGGGTTATCATCCACAATTAAGATTTTATCCATATGATTTTATTCTTGTTATTACATGTTGCCCATACTAGCACAACTTAAACAACGCAAGTTAAAGTAATGCCAACTAGGTTGCTTACTGGCATAAGGGTCATACACTTCTTGTTGCGATACTCGGTGAAATGTTCGCCGCCTTCTTAGCAGGAAAAATAACTGACGCGATACAGAGCATGATAAGCCCAAGCGCCGTTATTAAAATATAGCTTACTTCTAGTGGCGGCACTGAGTACAAAGACATCAGCTTTTGTCCTAAGAAAATCGTAGCCACCGTACCAAGTACTAAGCCAATTGCACAAACAATGAGGTTTTCAACCACAAAGTAACGAACAATTGCTGATTTACGCGCACCTAGGGCTCTACGAGTACCAATCTGCTTGGTACGTTTACTGATATTAAACTGAGTAAGACCAAATATTCCCAGCGCAGTTACTGCTATCAGTGCACTAATGAGTACAAGCAACATTCTCAACATCAGTATATCTTTCGAATTGTACCTTTCCTTAACTTCATCAAGCCCTTTAATGCCAGTGATCACACGACTAGGGTTTTCTTGAAGCAGCGCCGCCTCTATTTTTTTCATTACTTCGTCACGCAGACTAGGATCAGTACGAACTAAGAAATCTTGAAATCCATTCGCATTCACCATGGGAAAAATAATTAAGCGATCAGCATTGTTAAAACGCGGCCAAGCATTAGTCATACGCTCAACAATCCCAACAACTTTTAACGGACCGCCACCATAATAAATCGTTTCGCCCAGTCCTTTCCCCTCACCAAATATCTCGTCCGCAAAAGCCTTACTGGCGATAACAACATCGGGTTGCTTAGCATATTCGCTTGAGATCAAGACATCACCAGATGTGAAATCACGGCCTTCTATCAATTTTACGCCCAAGGTGCGGATCACTTGCTCATTAGCGTATAAATGGCCCGCATTGGTATGTTTACTATCGTCTTCAGGGGTTAAACTGAATCCAGAATTGCTACCTCCTCCTGAAAGGGGAACCGAGCTCACTCCCACAGCTTCTATAACACCAGGGATACTGTTTAGTATTCTCTCATCAACGATAAGCTGCTGATTTGCATCTATCTTGTCGTCAAACGACATGACACTGAAGGTAATTATCGACTCTTCTGGATAGCCTGTTGGCTTATTGAGATAGGTGACGCGCTCACTAATAATGGACAGCGAATTACTGACAATTGCCAACGTCAAGGCAAGTTGTAGGATGGCAAGTATGGCACCAACTTTAGAGCGCAATAGCGCATTGATAATGGGTTTTAATTCCAACATGGGACTCTCCTTATTGCACCTTTAAGTAAGTTGCTGGTGATGTTTTACACACTATCCAAGCTGGGTAAAGCCCTGCAAGAATACAAGTCACAATAGCAATGCTCGGCGCAGCTAACAGCATAGCGGCATCCATCGTTGCAAGGCTTTCGTAGACATGGCTAGTTTTACGGATCCCCCATAAGCCAAACTGAGCAAAAACTATCCCTATCGCTCCCCCCATAAAACCAAGCAACGCCACTTCAACCAAGTGTTGGTAAAACACTTGCGTTTTACTTGCGCCAAGTGCTCTTCTTACACCGACATCAGGGGCACGTTTAAGAAATTTCGCAAGTAACAATCCAAGAATATTGGCTAAGCAAACAGCAAGGAACATAAAACTTAAACCAATCATGACTTTGTTATCTTCACTAACTACATTATTGTACTCAAGCCATTCAGTGACATTTCGAAGTGAAAATTCTCGTGTTTGACGGTTAAATCTTCTCAAATCTTGCTGGGTTTGGATGTAATTATCCAGTTGTGTTGCTAACGCTTGTTGCTCTTTTTCATTCTCTAATTCAACCCAAAACTGAGTCCAAAGCATTTCTGAATTCATTTTGTCTGTGAAGTTGTTAATCTCTTCGCGCTTCCAACCGTTTGTATTTCCCCAAGTATCAATCTCATAAGCTGCCGCATGACTGAAGGGAATGAAGATACGCTCGGCATCAGCAAACGCGCCATTGTTTAAGTCATACATTTTAACGTTTGGCTGCCACTCTCTAGTTACCCCTACGACTTGATATCTTCGCTGCGCTAAATAAATACTTTCTCCCACCACATCACTGCGGCCAAATAACTTTTGTGCGATAGTTTCGTCAATAACAGTCACTGGTGCAGCATTGTCTGCTTGGCTTTGGCTCCACACTCCACCATACAAAAAATTCAGCTCAAACATGGCGAAAAACTCTCGAGTTATTAGCCGTGTCGTTTGCAACATGGGGCTCACTTCGGGGTTGTTTACATGAACCGCAAAACCAGATTTAAACATCGCGACTTTTTTGTCGATGGTTAGCGTTTGATAAAGATTTTTCGCATCTAAAAATGTCAGCTGAAAGGGAATATCATCAGCTGAATGATAGGTTTGTCCCTCATCCATCGCTTGTAGCTGTACAGCATAGAGTTTGCTACTTTTGCTTGGAATTGGATCGGTGGACATCATGTGATACACAGACAAACTCACCATAGTGACGCCAATGCCAATGGCAATAGCCAGCGCCATTAGGCTAGTCGCAAGTGGCGTGGCTTTTAGGCTACGCCAAGCTAAATCAAGGTAATGGGCAAACATAACTTACGCTCCTACCTGAGATTTCAACGCTTGTGAAGCCGCACCTTTACCTTGATACAAAGTAAAATCTGCAACCTGTCCATCTACAATTTGGATATTTCTTGGTGTACGCCTTGCAAGCTCCGGATCATGGGTAACCATGACTATGGTTGCGCCATCACGGTTAATTTGTTCTAGTAATTCCATCACCTGACGCGCCATTAAACTGTCTAAATTCCCCGTTGGTTCATCGGCGAGTAAAAATCGTGGCTCACCAGCAAGTGCTCTTGCAATAGCCACACGCTGCTGCTGTCCGCCGGACAACTGTTGTGGCAAATGTTTTGCGCGGCCAGCAAGGCCAACTTGTTCGAGGCAGTTTTCAATTCTGCGCTTGCGCTCAGCCGCCTTGATACCACGATAGCGTAGTGGCACTTCAACATTTTCGTACAAGTTTAAATCTGGGATAAGGTTAAAGCCTTGGAAAATAAAACCGATTTTCTGATTTCGCAGATCAGCTCTTTGATTGTCGTTAAGCTTACCAACATCGATTCCATCTAGCATATATTGACCACTAGAGTACCCTTCTAGCATCCCTGCGATATTTAAGAAGGTCGTTTTACCTGAGCCTGAAGGGCCTGTTACCGCGATAAACTCTCCTTCATTTACTTGCAGGTTAAAGTCTCTGAGCGCGTGCGTTTGCACCATATCAGTTTGGTATACCTTGCCGATATTATTCATAACTAACATTATTATTTTCCTTCTTATCTTAATAAGATACTGGGCGCACGTTCGAATGCGTCGTAACTACTGATGATGATTTGATCGCCTTGCTTTAAACCATTAAGCACTTCAACTTCACTGATGCTTGCGGTACCGGTAGTGATCTCAATTCGCTCAGCGATATCACCACTTATTTTGTAAGCAATGTGTCCACCTTCACTCATAAAAGCGCCACGTTTGACCATTAAGGTGTTTTCTTTGTGCTCTAGTAAAATCCGAGCAGACAAACGTTGGTTTTGTCTAATGCCATCAATGTTTTCGTCCGAAAAGCGTACTCGAGTGGTGACTTCACGGTTATTTACTTCTGGAGAAATCGCAGATAACACGCCAGAAATATTTTGGTTGCCAATCCTAAGCTCGACAGCCATCCCGAGTCCAAGCTCTGCCGCATAACTTTCAGGAACCTGCAGCTCAGCTTCATAAGCACTTAAGTCAACGAGTTTCATCAACCCCTGGTTAGCATTGACAAGCGCATTTTGATCAACTAATAAATTACCGACTATGCCTGAAACTGGCGCAATCACATCTAAACTTGCAACTTTACGTTTTAATTCCTCGACAATTAAACGTTGCCGCTCAAGCTGATTCTCAACAGATTTAAGTTCAAACGCCAAAGTATCTTTGCCTAGCGCAACTTCTTGCTCTGCATGATTGAAGTTTAATTTTGCCCGCGCTAGGTCGTCTTGCGCTTCTTCTAAATCAATTTGGCTGATGAGGTTTTTTTGAATAGACAACTGAGCTCGCCTGTCTTCTCTATCTGCCGCTAATAGTTCGACGCGAGCAAGATCTAAGGAACGATTTAACGCCAAGTTTTGACGTCTAACATCCAACTTCTTCCCTTCAAGCGCGCCACTCAGTCTTTGCAGCTCAGCTTCTTCTTGTTGGAGCCGGTTGGTTAAAGTTGGACTTTTGACCGTTGCTAGCACTTCACCCTGAGTCACGCTATCACCCGCTTTAACCTGTAAAGAGACATAACCCTGCTCCGGACTGTAAATTTGTGGTGCATTTGCAGCAACCACAAAACCTGTGGCGGCAATATCGCGGGTAAACTCGCCGAAAGTCACAGCTGCAATTTGCACTCTATCTTTGGCCACGGAGCTACTAGCATTGGGTCCACCCAACACGACTTGTGCGCTAAGCGCTGCAATAATGACAACACCCGCTATTACAAGACCAAGCTTCTTTTTGGATTTACCAGTTTGGAGCACTTCGTCTTGTCCGCTTGTGTCTTTAATCATAATGATTCTCCTCGAATTAACGAGTCAAATACCACTACGACCGTTGCTACAGCCAACATCATCAAGGGTGAAATTAAAAAAGCAGTACTTAACCACATAACGTATCTTCTTTATTAGTTTGTATGCTGAAAGAGAGGCGAACTTTATGCCAAAACATAAACTTTTGATATTATTGATTTATTTCATTTTATAAGAGGATAAAATGTGTCCGCGGACGGAAAAAGTGTCCGGTTCGGACACATAAGAATGTCGGAAACTGGTACGAAGGAATATTCCCTTATTTATGGACAACAGCTCCGCAACTGTTTAAATTAACAGGAAATAATAATTAAAAGGTAAGTTAATGAACGTTAAACCACTTGCTCTTGCTATCACGGCAAGTTTGTTCACTCTTTCAGGATGTTCTACTTCTAATCTCCAAAAACAAGATATTACAGTTCAGCCAACAACCGAAGTCCCTGAGCATGCCAACTCGTCTTTTCACGTGGATTTTGAGAAGTTCACTTTAGATAATGGCTTAGATGTTGTTTTTCATATTGATAAGTCCGATCCGGTCGTTGCGGTCACACTCGCGGCACATGTTGGCTCAGCACGTGAAAAGGTAGGCAAAACTGGATTTGCTCACTTATTCGAGCATTTATTATTTTTAGAGTCTGAAAATTTAGGTAAAGGTGGGCTAGACAAGTTAAGTGCTCGAGTGGGTGGCTCTGGTGCAAACGGCTCAACTAACCGAGATATCACGAATTACATGCAAACGGTACCCAATGATGCACTGGAGAAGATGATTTGGGCAGAGGCCGATAAACTAGGCTATTTCATCAACACCGTAACCCCCCCTGTTCTACAACAAGAAAAAGAAGTAGTAAAGAACGAAAAACGCCAGCGCGTCACTAACCAACCTTACGGTCATGTATTTGATGTAATTACAAAAAACTTGTATCCAGCCGATCATCCCTACAACTGGCTACCACTAGGCTCTCTTGAGGATCTAGCTAGCGCTTCTGTCGAAGACGTCAAAGACTTCTATAAACGGTGGTATGGACCGAATAATGTTACGTTAGTGATTTCTGGAGACTTTGATAGTACTCAGGCAAAAGCTTGGGTCGAAAAATATTTTAACGATATTCCAAGAGGACCGGAAGTTTCACCCCAACCGAAGCAACCTATCGTGTTGACGAGCAGCAAAAAACGCTATCATGAAGATAGTTTTGCGCAAGTTCCTCAATTAACACAAGCATGGCCTTCTATGCCGCGTTTTCATCCAGATAGCTATGCAATGGATGTGCTAATTAAGCTGTTAACTGATGGCAACCAAGCGCCTGTAACCAATGAGCTCGTTGAGAAGCAGAAATTAAGCTCCGGCTTAATGCTGCTTGATATCCGCTCTGAATTAGCTGGCGAGTTGATCATGATGATTACCGCCTACGACGGTGTCGATTTAGATCAAGTTGAGCAAGCGGTTGAAATAGGGCTAAAGCGCTTCGAAACAGAAGCATTTTCACAAGACGATCTTCATCGGGTAAAAGTCGGTATAGAAACTGAGTATTATCGGAATCTATCAAGTGTTGTAAATAAAGGCGTCGCGCTTGCCGATTACAATTTGCTGCTAAATGATCCTGGATACATTAATAAAGAAATTGACTTGATGCGTGCAGTCAGCGCAGACGATATCTGGCGTGTTTATAATACATACCTAAAGAACAAGCCTTTTGTTTCAACTAGTTTTGTACCTAAAGGAAGTAAACAACTCGCTGTTGACACCGCCCAAAAGGCAGTGATTAAAGAAGAGCAGATCAACCTTGAAGATATCAGCAAACTCGATACAGTCAAACCTCTCCAAATTAGCAAAACGCCATCTAGCTTTGATCGTTCCATAGAACCCGAGTTTGGAAAAACTCCGATAATACCAACGCCAGATGTAAAAACAGCCCAGTTAAAAAATGGACTAGAAGTCTTTTCGTTATACAGTGATGAAGTGCCATTGGTTGAAATAAAACTTACTATCGATGGTGCATTGTTACTAGAGTCGCCAGATAAAAATGGCACAGCTAACTTAGTTGCAAATATGTTGACCAGAGGGACAGCGACCAAATCAGCTGAAGAGTTAAACAATGAGATTAGACAGCTAGGCTCAACTATCACAGTAACAGCAGAGCGCGAGCAAATAGTGCTAAAAGCAAGTACTCTGGCACGTAATTATGATGCCACAATGGCATTAATTGGTGAAATACTGACACAACCGAGATGGGATTTAACTGAATTTGAACTCGCTAAACAAACAGTTACCGGACAACTACAACAATCATCAGCAGATCCCGAAGCCATTGCCCAAAAAGAGCTATACAAGCTTACGTATCCAAAACATCACCCGTTAGCAAATAATACTCTGGGCACAGAGGAAAGTATCTCGAAGATAACCATTGATGACCTAAAAACCTACCACCAAAAAAATATCGCCCCACAATTGGCAAAATTATATGTAGCAGGTGCTGTCAGACATGCAGATATTCAAAAGTCTCTTGAACAACTAATTGAAAACTGGCCCGCATCAAAAGCAACAGTTCCTCTTTTACCTGAGCCAAACGCACTTAATTCTGCAGCAGTATATTTTTATGATATTCCGCAGGCAAAGCAATCAACATTACTAATTGCTCATCCGTCACTTAAAGCAGATCACACCGACTACTTTAATGCGACAGCGATGAATTATATCCTTGGCGGCGGCGGGTTTTCTTCTCGCCTTGTTCAGGATGTAAGAGCAGACAAAGGTTATACCTATCATATACGCTCAAAATTTGACGCTACACCATACTCTTCAATGTTTGAAATAAAATCTAACGTGCGAAGCAATGTCACTTTGGAGTCTCTGGAGTTAGTAAAACAGATCGTTGAAGAGTACGGAAACACATACACTTCAGCCGATTTAACAACGACAAAAAATTACTATTTAAAAAGTAATGCCAGACGCTTTGAAACCTTAACGGCAAAAGTTAAAGTACTTGAACAAATTGGGACTCTGAATTTGGCAAACAACTTTATGCAGCAACGCAACGAACAAATCGAAAGACTGGGAGTTGAAGACATGAAGGGACTTGCCAAGCAGTATATTCATCCGAATAAACTAATATACATCGTGGTTGGAGATGCAAAAACCCAAGCTAATCGCCTAACGGCGCTAGGACTTGGCGAAGTAATAAGACTCAATTAACCTCGGTATATATTTAAGTAAAAGAACAAAGTAATAAAGTATGATAAGTGTGAGCTCAGAGTAAGCCCTGATAGCACTTATCATGCTAACTTTAGCATCAAGGTAAAGTAGAGAGAGTGCACTAGCAATCAGATTAAGGGTAAAGTGATGGTTGCTTTGGTGCCGTTACCAATCACTGACGTTAAAGATAATTCTCCACCGTGAGACTTAATAATGTTAGATGCAATTGTCAGCCCAAGTCCCACGTGTTTTTCTGAGGCTTTAGTGGTATAAAAAGGGTCGAATACTTTATGTACCAGCCTGTCTGCAATCCCTTCACCATAATCAAAGATATCAATCGCGAGCGTTTGATCTTCAACTTTCGTGTTGATTTTAATCGCCTTACGCACCCTACCCGAACTTTCTAACGCATTCTTTATAAGGCAATAAATACTGTGTTCTAAAAGTGCTGGGGCACAATGAATTTCAAATCGCTCTCCTTTTTCAAATTCAATAAGGCTCAAATTTGTACCATCTAACTCCAAATTAATCATTACCGAGTCCATAATTTGAGAATAAAACTCCACTTGCTGAAACTGGGTTTGATTACTTTCAAAAAACACACTCAGCTCTTTAACAATCAATTGAATTCTGTCGAGTCCCGAGTGCATTTCAGCCATCACATCATCACTTTCACTCAGAGCCCAATTCAGTTGATACTCTTTTTCCAATTCACTCAGTGATTTTGCACATTCCAAAGAAAGCTGCGAATTATTTACCAAAAACTGCCAAGCTCGATACAACTTAACTAGAGAGCTTTGTACAAACTCTAAGTTACTTTTTAAGTACGCTAGTGGGTTATTAATTTCATGCGCAACACCTGCTGCAAACTGCCCTACCGACGCGAGTTTTTCTGATTGGATTAGGGCTTGCTGCTGCTCAGCAATACGGTTGTATGCGTCTCGTAAAGCTTCATTAGACAATTCAAGTTCGCGGGTACGCTGCTTGACCTTTTCTTCTAACCCCTCATTGAGATTAGTTAATTCGTTGGTTAGCAGTTCAAGCCGATTTAAATCTCGGTAAGAGCGAAGAGAGCTGGTTAGCATGGAGAATAGGCGGGATTTAGTGAGTTCCGTTTTATTTTTATAATCATTAATATCATACCTAAGCATGACCTCATGCTCTGGCACACTGCCTGGCTGGCCTGTGCGAAGTACGATTCTCACCTTATGATTTCCAAGTTCTTCACGTACGTATTGGGCACACTCTAAACCCGCTTCTTCGCTTTCCATAATGACGTCGAGCAAGATTAGTGCAACATCATTTCGATGGTTTAGAATATCAATCGCTTCTTTTTTGCTATAGGCATGAACTAGTTCGAGCGGTTTTAATTCAAACCGATAAGCTGATAACACAAGTTTAGTCACCTCGTGCACTTCTGGCTCATCATCTACAATTAATACTACCCACGGAGATGTAGACTCGTCTAGGTTTTGCTCATCTGGCTCTGAAACGTTCAAAAATGATAGTGGCTGCTGGCTCATGAAAATTGTACCTTCAATCCTATGCTTTAAGAATGGTACATATCCTCTAATTTACCAAGTTATTCGCATCGAAAAGGATCTGGGTTTGGCACTATGATAAGACAAGAAAGCTGAGTGTTATTGGAAACAATGTGTACTGTAGAGAGATCGCTCTTAACAGCACACTAGGTTTGAATTCGCTTACGCGTTTAGCGCATCTTTATAGTGTTTTCTACAAAGAGAAACATATCTATCGTTACCACCGATCACAACCTGATCACCGTCTGCGATAGCTTTACCGTGCTCATCGGTGCGAAGTACTCGGTTTGCTTTACGACCACAGTGACAGATAGTTTTTAGCTCAATCAATTTATCTGCCCACGCCAGTAAATATTGTGAGCCTTCAAACAGCTCACCACGAAAATCGGTTCTAAGACCATAGCATAATACCGGGATCCGCAGCTCATCGACGATATCCGTCAGCTCTGCGACTTGAGCTTTTGTTAGAAACTGGCACTCATCCACCAATACACAATCAATTTTATTCTCGGTATGAGCAGACATCAGTAATGCTTTCACATCGGTTTGGCTTTCAAAAACTTGCGCCTCAGCTTCTAAGCCGATACGAGACGCTACTTTGCCCACACCAGCACGGTTATCAATTGCAGCGGTGATAATAAACGGGCGCATGCCTCGCTCTCGGTAGTTAAATGCCGACTGCAATAAAGTCGTAGATTTACCGGCATTCATTGCCGAATAGTAAAAATAAAGCTGGGCCATAATAGATATTTCGAAATAAAAATTCGCGCTAGTTTACTGGCTAACGATTAAAAGATCTATTGCTTATCCATTTGGCTAGGTTGTGAACGCAAATACTCACTATATAAGGTGTCGAGGCTAATAAGCTGACTTGCACGCCACACTTTCCAGCTTAACTCAGGGTGCTGCTGATAAAACTGTTCTGAAAATGCCATAAAACCAAACGACGTTTCCAACGGAGGAAAAACCGCTTCTAAGTGGTTAAAGGGGGGCGATAATGTGATTGGCATATTACCAATTTGGCAAAGGCCAATAGTTGCATCAAGTAATTCATTTTCAACCAGTGCAATAGCATGCTCTAACGAGTCAGTTTCGAATATGGAAAAATGCTCGGGCATACTTTCGCGAATAGCATAGCCACGAGGGACTGCGAGTTCTATTTCTGTGTTCAGGTTTAATGTTGCTTTACTCGTTTTACTTTTGAGCAAACAAGTGCTGATCCGATTAATTGCATATTGCTGCGCGATAGTGCCATCAGAGTTTTTTGGGTATGCCATCAGCGACTCTCTAGATTCACGATGGCTTGCAACTACAGCATCCACTTTGCCATTTTCCAACTCATGTAAACAACGACTCCATGGCTTTCGGGTGTATGTGAAGTTCACCTCTTTCACACGCAGATCTAGCTGTTGTACGATTTGGATCGTAACACCTGGATTTTCCAATGGCACAGTTTGTCCTGCCCCATGGATAAAGGGTGGAGCATGTTTATCTTCATAACAAAAGCGAATCTCTGCCGCCATACTGGCCCACGAAGCAAAAACGTAAAAGGCGATAAATAGCAGTCTCAACTCTCACTCCAAACATCAAACCATCGAAAGAACAACGATTGACTACTAAAACTCGTTGTTCTTTCAAGTATACTCTATTTTTTGAAGCTCACTCCCTCGTGTTGCAACAACCACTCTTTCGCTTCAAGTCCACCAGCATATCCTGTTAGCTTTCCATTTGCACCAATAATGCGATGACAAGGCACGATGATACTAATTGGATTTTTGCCGTTCGCAGCGCCAACAGCACGGACGGCATTTTTGTTACCTAAGCGCTCAGCTATCCAGCCATAGCTATGCGTTTCACCAAATGGTACTTGTGCCAACACCTGCCAGACTTGCTTTTGAAAGTGTGTACCATCGACATCGAGCGCCACATCAAAGCATTGACGTTTACCAGCAAAATATTCAGTTAACTGTTTTTTTGCCATTTCTGTATGGAGATTTTCCCCTTGCCCGTAGCGTGTTTTTGGAAAGAATCCGACATATCGTAAACCATCATTGGAGGCTTGTATTATCCACTCTCCAGTGGGGGAGGCTAATGTAGTTTCAATCATAATTGTTGCCATAGTTGAAAAGTTAAATAAGAACGGAATGGGGCACATTTTTCGATATTTATTGCTGTTAAGGATTTTTCCATTGCTTTTTTGACCCCTAGATCCCCCCCCAAGTAAATGTCTGGATGACTCAATCCGCGCATTTTTGCATAATCGACAGTCCACGGACCTATACCTTTAATATTCAGCCAACTATCAAGCTCAACATGTTCCGAACCAACGTATTGCTCAGCAAAAGCTTTAATAGCCGCTTTCCGCCGCGCCGGCATTTTGAAAAAGGCAAGATCACTATCAAATACGGCTTTGGGTTTGGGGAAGTAACGCATACCATTTTCGGCTGCCTCACCAAGTGTTTCAACCAATAAAGCAAGTAAGTTTCTCGCTGCTTGAACACTGATTTGTTGGCCCAAAATAGCTCTCATTCCCGCTTCAAACTCACTCCAGATCCCGGGTAATCTAAGCCCTTCTTGTAGCGGCAAGCCAGGCGCGGCTTCACGAAGATGGGACTCAATAAAGCAGGTGTCCGCATCTAAATCTAACACACGTCTTATCTGTGCAATCATCGGAACTAACAAAGATAAATCGCAGAGCACGATATCCACTTTAAAGCGATGGTTTTCAGGCTCGATAGTCGCGCTGAAGCGCCCTGTTTCACCTTGTATCATCACGGTTCGCCCATAGCTATATTCTGTTAACCACTCGATACCTGGCACAATTCTCAGCGCCAAAAACTGCTGCATTTTTCCCCAGTTGTACGGCGGTCGATAGGACAAGTAAATCGCAATGGCTGAGCCATTACCCTCATTTTTTCTGAGTTGACTTGGTGATAACTGATACAGCTTCTGGAATGCATCATTAAAGCGTCGCAATGAGTTAAACCCGGCGGCAAACGCAATTTGTGTGACAGCAAGATCACTTTGCTGTAATAGTTGCTTAGCTAAGTCACATTGCTTATAAAGTGCATATTGTTTGGGGCTCGTACCAAAATATTGATTGAATACTTTATTTAAGTAACGGACCGAAATACCTAACCTATCGGCTAAGTCTTCTGTCGAGTGCTGTATTAAAGCACCCTCATCGATTAACTTTTTGGCTCTGACTGCGGTTGTTTCCGTGCCAAGCCATGCATAACTGCCCGGTGCGCTGTCAGGGCGACAGCGAATACAAGGCCTAAAGCCTGCTTGCGCAGCATTGTGGGCAAATTGAAAATACTCTACATTCTCTTCTTTTGCAGCAGGTGCTGGGCATATTGGCCGACAATAGATGCCGGTGCTCTTGACTGCAACAAAAAACAACCCATCAAATCTAGCATCACGACTATTTCTAGCTTGAGAACAAATTTCTGGTGTGTACATGACTTTCGCTCGTACTTCGTTTTCACTCAGTCTAATCGCTATCACTATAGCAAACTAGCCATTTTTGGTACTCAACCATGTTTGCGGTATTAATGAAAAAAGCCCACTAAGGGGCTTAACTAACTGAGGAAATAAGAAAAGTACTAACCTATTGCTTGATTATATCTTCGCTCGACTTCAGACCAATTGATGACATTGTAAAAAGCGGCGATGTATTCTGGTCGACGATTCTGATACTTGAGGTAATAGGCATGTTCCCACACATCTAAACCTATTATTGGGGTGTGCTGATCCATATAGGGGCTGTCTTGGTTGAGACTACTCGTCACCGCTAACTTGCCATTTTCATCCACAACTAACCATGCCCAACCACTGCCAAATCGACTGACGGCAGCGTTTGTAAATTCAGTTTTAAAGCTATCAAAACCACCGAGCTCACTTTCTATCGCTTGTTTTAACGGCCCATCACATAAAGGCGCATAATTTGGAGTCATAATTTGCCAGAACAAACTATGGTTATTGTGCCCGCCGACATGTTCTTGCACTGCTTTTTGTAAATTTTCAGGTAACGTTTTAATGTTTCTCAGCAACGTTTCGGTGTCTTTACCTGCGAACTCCGTCCCCTCTAACGCTGCGTTTGCTTTATTTATATATGTCTGATGATGCAAAGTATGATGGATCTCCATCGTCTTCGCGTCGATATGCGGTTCTAATGCATCATATGCGTACGGTAACTCAGGTAAGGTATAAGCCATTCGACCTCCAAATGTTAATGTAAAACGCGAGAATGCAGATGTGTTACCTGCATCGCTTCGTTAATTTGATGAATAAGCTCGGGTAAATGAGGATAACGTGTTGCAAAATGAATCAACTCTTGTCGAGTTTTATGCAAATGATGTAAGACGATAGGTGCAAGTTCGTTGTTATATTCAAGGTAGGTTGCATGTATTTTAAGATGGATTGCGATAAGTTGCTGGCACGCCCTATTTGGTTGGTCAAGCGCAATAAAGGTGTCGGCTAGATTATGCGCGGATACGACGACGGCAGGTAAACTGTGCTCTATGGCATTCATCACGACACTGTCTTTTTGGCATAATAAAAACTCATCTAAAATACCTGTCGCGAGTGTCAATGCAACCTGATATTCGTCACGTGCACGCAGAAATATTTGCGCTTGATATGCTTGATTACCTGAGAGTATTTTAGCTTGCCAAGGTGACAACACTGAAGATAACGTGCAAACTCCACTTGCTAAGTGGTTTGCACTAAGGTCCATGCGATTTTTCATATTTTACCCTCTTACCGAACTGGCTTACTTATGCAAGCAAACCAGTATGAGCTATTAAGGCACTATACGATCACAAAAACATTAATGCAAACCATTTTCATTTGTATTTAGTTAATTTCTACACACTGGTGGGTTACCAAAGATTCCTCGGTTAATTCAAGTGTGGTATGCGACAATCCAAACCGGGACTGTAAACCCGCTTTTAACCGCGCGAGCGTGCTTTGGTCGCTCAAAGACATAATGACAACTTGCGCCTCTAAAATATGTTCATGTTCATTGAGCTGCCATACATGAATATGGCTTACCGTCTTAACATTCTCTTGAGTCTCGAGGTATTCCTTAATCTCTTGAATATTGACATTATCTGGCGTTGCCTGCATGAGAATTCTAATACTACTTTTACTCAGTTCGACGCCATGGAAAATCACGTACGCGGAGATCAACACGGTAGCAATAAGATCCACCACATACCATTGATATAAGATGATTAATGTTCCAGCCACGATCACCGCAACGGAAGCCGCAGCATCGGAAACATTGTGAATAAACGCCGCACGAATATTTAGGCTGGTTTTTGCACCAGCAGAATAAGTAATAAGCGCTGTGATAACGTCGATAACTAACGCCAAGGCTGCGAGCCACACCACTATCCAACCATCAATTGGTTCGGGATTTAAAAATCGAGAAATTGCCTCGAATAGCAGATAAATCCCAACCACAATGAGTGTCGCGCTATTAATTAGCGCCCCGACTATTTCAGCACGTTGGTAGCCATAAGTGAGTTCGAGTGAGGCCGGCTTTCTTGCAATTTTTTGCGCAACTAACGCGATAATAAGCGCACCAGCGTCACTTAAATTATGTAACGCATCAGCAACCAAAGAAAGACTGCCTGAGAGAATGCCACCAACGACCTGTGCGGCACTCAGTAGAATATTAACAAATACGGCCCAACCGAGCTTGTTTCCATGATGGTGATGATGTGCGTGAGACATACTCACTCCTATTTACTGACTCGAATAAGGGACCACTTTCAGTGGCCCCGACGCGTTACGAATTTTTAATTTGCTTTGAGAATAGTGGATAAAGTGCTGGCAATACAAACAAAGTCAGCAAGGTTGACGTTAATAATCCACCAACAATTACACTGGCAAGCGGCCTTTGAATTTCAGCGCCCACTCCTGTCGACAACAACATAGGAATAAGGCCAAGGGCTGAGGTGATCGCAGTCATAAGCACGGGTCTAAGCCTTGAAACTGCTCCCTCAAAGACACCTGAATGAAGCGATTCTCCCGCAGCCAATCGCTGGTTTATGCTCTCAACCATGACCACGCCATTGAGTACCGCGACACCGAATAAGGTGATAAACCCAACCGAACTTGGGACCGATAGATATTGTCCTGAGATATATAAAGAAAATACTCCACCAATAACCGCCAGCGGCACATTCACTAAAATAAGCGCAGCCTGAGCCAGTGAACCAAATGCGAAGTAAAGCAAAAGTGCTATTAGCGCCAAAGATAGCGGTACCACGATTGCCAAGCGTTTTTGTGCTCGTTGCTGGTTTTCAAATTGACCACCGATTTCAACACCATAACCTGTTGGTAAGTCAACTTTACTATCAATAGCCGCGCGAATATCACTTACTACACTGCCCATATCTCGACCTTGCACATTCGCTTGGATCACCACTCGACGTTGAACGTCATCTCGTCTTACTTGCGGTGGACCAGATTGATATTCAACATTCGCAACATCAGCCAACCGGATCCACGCCCCTGAACTTGATTGTAAGCGTATTTCTTCAATGGTTTGCTTGCTTTGACGGTACTTAGGTGCCAAGCGGACATAAATATCATAGCGTTCGTTACCGTTGATGACCTGCCCCGCTTTACTGCCACCAATGCCATCTTGCACTAATGCCATAACGTCGCCGACAGCTAAACCGTAGCGAGATAACGCTTGACGTTTTGGGGTGATGATCAGCTGCGATTCACCTGCTATTTGTTCAAGTTGTACGCCCTCTGTCCCTTCAACTTGCGCCACGGCAGCCTCAATTTCCTTGCCTTTTTTTGCAAGCACAGCTAAATCCGGGCCAAACAGCTTAATCGCCAACTGCGCTTTAACGCCTGAGAGTAATTCATCGACACGCGTCGCAATAGGCTGTGAAAAATTAAACAGTAAGCCGGGATAAGCCGATAGCTTTTGTTCCATCAAAGCTTGTAATTCGTAGCGATTATTTGCGCTTTGCCACTGTGCTACTGGTGCAAGACCAATATAGATTTCAATGTTATTTACCGGTTCAGGATCGCCACCTATCTCCGCTCGACCAATTCTGCTTAGCGCGTAGTTTACCTCAGGAAAAGTGAGCAGCATTTTTTCCAGCTCAGGCGCAACATTCAGCGCGGTTTCAAGACTGGCGGAAGGTGCCAGCGTTACCCTTAGGTTGATGGTGCCTTCTTCAAGTTCAGGGACAAACTCGGTACCAATTTTAGTGAACGTAAAACCGGCCACTACCATCAATAATATGACGATAGCCATCAACAACTTTTGCCTATGCAACACTCGATTTAACGTCCAGCGGTAGCCTTTTTCTAGCGCGACGAGAATAATACTCTCTCGCGCTTTAACACCGTGTTTAAATAAGTAGGTCGCAAGCGCTGGGACAATGATAAGGGCAACAAATATCGCCGCAATAACAGCCAAAATAATACTAATTGCCATAGGTTGAAATAGTTTAGCTTCAACCCCTTCAAAACTAAATAACGGGGTGAACACCACTAAGATGATACTGGCAGCAAAAAAGATTGGTCTTGCCACTTCCTTTCCTGCGAGCTCAACAATGAGTCCTACAGAGAAGTCATCACTTTTCTTTTGCCTTGTTAGGTGTTTAAAGATGTTTTCTACCATCACCACTGAGCCGTCAACTAACATCCCTATCGCGACTGCGATACCGCCTAGCGACATTAAGTTGGCCGAGACGCCAAGCCACGCCATAACCACAAGTGCAATAGCAATTGAAATAGGAATTGAAATAAGCACCAAAAAAGTCGCTCTCAGGTTCATTAAAAACAGCGCGAGCACCACAACGATAAAAATAAATGCTAGTGCCAAGGCTTCAACGACAGTTTGTACTGCTTTGCTGATTAAATCAGACTGATCGTAAAACGGCTCAAACCTTACCCCTTCAGGTAGTGCTTTATTAATCAGTTCCACGCGGTTGTTAATGCTATCAATGGTTGCTTTGGTGTTTGCTCCCATTCGCTTGAGCACTATGCCTGTTACGACTTCACCGAGCTGTTCCACTTCACCAGAGGCGCTTTTTCTAGACATCGTCACAGCGCCTTGACGGATTTCTCCACCAATCGATACAGTGGCAACCTGAGCCACAGTCACGACCGTGCCATCAATGGTTTTGACGGGCACGTTGGCAATCTCCTCGATCCCCTTCTCCCCACTTTGAAACCAGCCAGCTGCGCGGATCACCAACTGCTCTTGACCGCGCTCTAAATACCAACCGCCGACATTTTGGTTATTACGCTCGATGGCACTCACCACATCTTGCTGAGTGAGTGCATAAGCCAATAGCTTATTTGGGTCGATATTGACTTGATACTGACGCACATCGCCGCCAAAGGCCAATACATCAGTTACTCCGTCAATTGGCATAATTAACAGCTTGACCACCCAGTCATTGAGACTACGTAAGGCCATTGCATCATATTCAGAGTTCGTCTCGCTCATCAGCATATATTGAAATACTTGACCAAGCCCTGATGTATTTGGCCCCATTTCTGGCGTACCCACGCCGCTTGGGATCAACTCCTTTGCAGCTTGGAGGCGCTCAAATACCAACTGTCTGGCAAAATAGATATCGGTACCTTCCTTAAATACCACCGTAACGCCAGATAGACCTGTTTTAGAAATTGAACGCACTTGCTGCACATCAGGCAAGGCATACATCACAGCCTCAATTGGATAGGTGATTAACTGCTCAACCTCTTCTGCTGCCAGTCCCGGCGCTTCAGTATTCACCGCAACCTGCACATTCGTTACATCGGGAAACGCATCTAAGTTGAGTTTTGGAATAGTCACGCTAGCAGTTGCTGTGATAACGAGTAAAAAAAGAATAATTAGAAGCCGATTGTTTACAGACCAATCGATAATTCGATTAAACATGATGAGGCTCCTCTTAATGATTATGTGGATCGAAGCCTGCTTTGGCTTGTTCTGACGCAATAAAGAACGCTCCGGTTACGGCCACACGCTCACCCACAGCCAAACCGATAACTTCAACCTGAGCGCCAAATTCTTCACCTAAAGTCACTTCTTTGGGATGGAACTCGCCGGGCGCTTCTTCGATGTACACCACCCAATCACCGTCAGGACCGCGACTTAACGCGTCTGCAGGTAGCGCTATGGTTGACTCCTTTGACGGTATGATAAAGTTGACGTTTACAAACATCCCTGCGTGTAGCTTGTCGTCACTATTTTCAACCAATAGGCGGATCTGTCTGGTTCGAGTAATGGGATCGATAGTATGCGCTTCTTGGATAACACGAGCCGCATATTGCTGATCTTCTATGCCAATCAATGCTTTAGAGTTAACCGCTAACGGAAGTTGAGAGTTGGGCTGTAAACGGGCTTCTACCCATAGCTCGCTTTCATCAGTGATTGCCATTAAAGTTGTGCCAGAGGCAACATGCTGGCCCTGAGTAAAGGCATCTTGAGTTACCACTCCCTCGCGCTCAGCAACGAGCGTATATTGGCCAAGTTCACTGGCGGGCTTAGTGGCTATTTCTTTAATCTCTTTTTCTGTTACTCCAAGTGCCAACAACTTTGAATAAGCCGAACTAAAATCGGCACTTGCTTGAACGCGCTCACGCTCACTGATGGTTTCTTTACTTAACCGTTTGACTCTATCCCATTCTGTTGAAGCGACCAAATACTGCGCTTGGGCCTGCGCCATTGCCTCTGAGAATAAGGTGATAAGTGGGTCGTTAACATTAACCATAGAGCCAAGCGTAGTGTGTCGCTTTAACACGATTGAATCGGCTCTTGGCGATACTAAATAGCTGGTATAGCCATTGGCTTTTACTTCTCCAGGCGCAAAATAAAAGCGCTCATGGCTTTCCAGCTTGACTTCTTTGGTCTGAATTCCGGCAAAACGCATCTGCTGTTGCGTCAGTACGATAGCATTTTCTTCCTCTTCATGTTCTTCATGACCGTCGCCGGCATATGTCAGCGAGCTAAAAAGCGTGTTCACCGCGAAATAGATGGAGAAAATTTTAAAGTTTGTCATTCGATACTCTTTTTACTCAAGAACGTAAGTTGACGTTCAAAACCGTTAGCTTGTTTAGCGAATCGCACCAGGCTGTACTTTTACGGTGTCAATTCACGAACAAGAATGCGCTTCTCAGGCCAACGTGAGTTATCTGTAATCAACGTCAATAACTGAGAAGGAGTAATACCAATTGATGTTAAAGTAGCTCAATTACCTAATACAATCGGTATAAACGGAGTAGGCAGTATCACTGAAAGCAAAACAGATAAGCATAGAAAACAGGCCTAGTTGTTTACTCACAAGCACGAATTTGCGCTAAGTTGGGTTTATCAATTTACTCATTAACCTAACTCAGGTTAAGTTAAATTGAGGTCACGCCTTCAATGATAACCGCTACTTAAGCGATCGGTGGACGGTGTGCTTGCTCTACAAAAGCGCGCACTTTAGTATCTGATTGAGGATAAATTTCACTATTGGGTCGCATTTCAAAGGGGATCAAAGATCTCAAAATGACTAAATTCAAATGCGTACCGCTACAATGGCCACAGTGGTGGCAGTCTTTTGTATGATGTCCGCTGGAGTCTGCTTGCACATCTTCAGC
This sequence comes from Pseudoalteromonas galatheae, assembly GCF_005886105.2. Taxonomy (NCBI): domain Bacteria; kingdom Pseudomonadati; phylum Pseudomonadota; class Gammaproteobacteria; order Alteromonadales; family Pseudoalteromonadaceae; genus Pseudoalteromonas; species Pseudoalteromonas galatheae. Next base: position 1,045,622 of record NZ_PNCO02000002.1, on the reverse strand, counting down.
ATGGTCGTGAGTATGTTGGAGGTGAGACACTTCGATTTGATGGAAGCTAGATTCAGACGCGAATACACTTACGGATTGCACCGCAAGTAGAAGCGTCACAAAAATCAGGATTAGCTTATTCAAATCAATATTTCTCTTTAAAACAAAAGATCGTTGCCAATTTATCACCTGCACGTACCCTGTCAATAGTCGCACTAAGCTTTAAGTCTTATTTTTTACTGGCATTACTGATCCTACTCAAAATGAAATAACAATAATTTGTATTGTCAGGCCAAAACACCAACTTAAATGCGAATTATAATCAATATATAACACACTGTTTTATAAAGATTTTTCATTGACACATCAAAGAAATCCGTTAGACTAGCCGCATATTCACAGTTTGAGGTAACAGCATGCAAGGTAAACAAAAAGTCATCGACGCGTTCAATAAGCTATTAGCCAATGAGCTTGCAGCTATCGATCAATATTTCATCCATTCACGTATGTACGAAGATTGGGGTTTGAGCAAACTATACCAACGCCTTGAGCACGAACGTGAAGAAGAAACAACACATGCAGATTGGTTGATTAAGCGCATTCTTTTCTTGGAAGGGGTACCTAACATGACGAAACGTCGTGATCTACTCATCGGCCAAGATGTTAAGTCTATGATGGAAAACGACTTAAAACTAGAGCTTGAAGTCGTCGAATGCGTCAAAGAAGCAATCAAAATCTGTGAAGAAGAGCAAGATTACCAATCTCGAGAAACACTTGAAAAGCTGTTGTTTGATACAGAAGAAGATCATGTTTACTGGTTAGAGCAGCAAATTCGACTGATAGATCTTATCGGCGCTCCAAATTATATCCAATCTCAGCTTTAATAAGGACTCTACAAATGCAAGGTGATAAAGAAGTAATTGTCGCGCTTAATAAAGTATTGGCCAATGAGCTAGTGGGCATTAATCAGTACTTTTTACATGCACGTATGTTTAAAGACTTTGGCTTTAGTCAATTAGATAAAGCGGATTATAAAGTTTCAATACAAAAAATGAAAAATGCTGATCGTCTTATCGAACGAATTTTGTTCTTAGAAGGCCTTCCTAATTTACAAGATTTAGGTCGTTTAAAGATTGGTGAAAACAGCGCAGAGATGATTGATTGCAATATGGCATTTGAGCAAGCGTCTTTGGTCGACCTGCAAGCAGCAATTAAATTGTGTGAAGAAAAGCAAGATTACATTAGTCGTGAAGCGTTAGATAAAATCCAAAATGAGCAAGAAGAGCAGATTGATTGGCTTGAAACTCAGCAGCACCTAATTAAAGTGATGGGAATAGAAAACTACTTACAGTCTCAACTATAAGTATCTAATTGAGGTTGCGTGATGATGTATTGTTACGCAACCTGCTCAGTGACATCAACAATCTCAATCAGCTTTTCATTTAAAATTTTCTTCGCACAGTTACAACACTTTCCACACTGTTTACCAACAGATAATGTCTGGCTAAGATCACGCATTGAACGAGCACCATCGTCTATCGTCTCTGCAATCTTTTTATCTGTAACACCATGACAAATGCATACGTACATAAATGATAACCAATCTCAAACTCATTAACTACAAACAAGTTTAATCTAAACGATAACAATTATCAACACATACCTTAGCTATAAATGCGAATTATTTTCCTTTGTAAGCTGCCGCAACAACTTAGTTATTTACGCTTCGTAAAACGTCGTGCTCAAGCCAACGTTTATTTTTATAAAATTAAGAAAAACCCAATAAAACTGCTACGCTTAAATTAACTTGATAAGCGTTACTTTAACCATCAGAGTGTAGGTGTTTTTGCATCCAAGTAGATTGTTCTATTTGCTACAAATGACAAACCTTAAACATGTATAAATTGTTAAATAAACTGCATAAAAACCAAGGTTTAAGTTGATTTCAATCTAGTATTTCCGCTAGACTGCGCGTCATCGCTAACAGTTTTATTAGCGCAGATCAGCTTAGTTTGATTTGGTAACATGTTGTTAAAGGACTAGATGAGATTGGATAGATAAAGGTCTTTTAATGAAGCAAGCGCTATTGTGTTTTTTTATATTATTTTCTTTGTGTTGCATAATCGCGCCTAGTCAAGCCCATAACTTCGGTCACTATACTTCTCGTTTCTCTGTTGAAGAAGGGTTAAGCCAGTCTGCAATCACCGCTATAACACAAGATAAACATGGCTTCATTTGGATAGGCACCCTGCAAGGGTTAAACCGTTATGATGGTAATCAACTCGTTAGTATTGAAGCCTCTATGGGCTTTGATGAGAGAGAAATAGTTGGATTATTCAATATTTCGAACGATGAATTACTGATTTCGACCGGTGTAGATGGCGCATTCCTGTTTAACGTTAATGATTACACAAGCAAGCGAATTTATGATGGTAAACGCCAAGATAATAACGCTATTTCAAAACCCATTAGCACCGCCACCACTCAAAGAGAAAGCATTATTTTCTCTATTGAAAGCGACCTTTATTCACTTAACCGAAATACATTTGAATCTGAGTTACTAGTCCACTTTAAACCCAGCAATCATATAAGAGCTATCACAGTTATTGGTAATTTTGTAATAGTTGGAACGACCGAAGGCTTATTCAGCTATTCACTTGCTACAGGAAACGTAGAGCAGCTCAGCTATACAGAGTCAGATTCAGAGTTAAGCCACGATGTGAAGCTACTAAAGCGTGATCCTTCTTTAGGACTACTTGTGGGCACTGTAGAAGGCTTGTTTGTTATTCCTATCAAGAACCAAACACTTGTAGCTTCAAAAAGCTATACGCTTGTTCCTGAAAGGAATATTTGGGGGCATCAAATCACTCCCTTTGGAGAGTTTATTGCGACAGAGGATGGGTTATACCTCATTGACAGAAGAGACAAGAGCAGCTCGAAAGTGCTTTCCTTGACGGAAGGCCAATACAGGCTAACGAACCCAAGTATTACCCACCTATATGCGGATAAAAATAATAACTTATGGATGGGTACATATAACGACGGTGCATATTTATGGCCTTCCAGCTCGCTGCGTTTTACCAAATTCATAAGTACTCAAGATAGGTTTGCCAATAACAATATCTGGTCGATTCACCCTACCAACAAAAACACAGTGCTCCTTGGTACAGATAACGGCATTAACGAGTTTGATTTAAGTACCCGCCAATTGAAATCTAGCTATCTACAAAATAGAGACTCAAAAGCTTTGTATGGAGCAGATGCCGTATACTCTATTTTTAATTCGTCCCATTTCGATGAAAATACCTTTTTAATCCAAACAACTCAAGAGACCTCGCTATTTAACATCAGCACAAAACAGCTGAGCCCAATTATGCTTGAAAACGGTGACAAACTTGAGCCATATAGTTGGGGAATAGCCAAGTACTCTCAAAGCAAGTTTCCATTCATCAATAACAATGGATTTTACGAATATAATGCAGCGACTAATAAAGTTCGGGCATTAGCTGGGTTATCCAAACAGCTAGCAGCAGCTCAAAGCTTTTTGTTTCTTCCGCCGTTGGATAGCACAAAAACAGAGTATTGGATAAGTACTAATACAGGTCTGGTCAAATACAGTGAGTCAACAGACTCACTAACTATGGTTTATAGTAAGTCCGATAAACATCTAGTTTCTGCCGTCAATAGTTGGGTAGTAGACAAAGCTGGAACGTTATGGTTGGCAACCTCAACAGAAGGTCTCATCGGGCTTAATAAAGACACCTACGCTGAAGAATACAAGCTGACAACCGATCAGGGCTTGATGAGTAATGCAATTTACAATCTGCAGTTAGATAGAGATGGCATGATCTGGGCCAGCAGCCAACGGGGTATGTTTAAGTTTGATCCAATAAATAAAACATTAGAAACCTTTGGAACGACTCAGGGTTTGCCGACACCTGAGTTTAACGGAGGCGCTGCAGCAGCACTTCGATCTGGAGAGCTTATGTTCGGTACGGTCAACGGCGCTATCTCTTTCGATCCAGAGCAATTTGCTGATAGCGTCGTGAAAAAAAGACCACTGCTGCTCACTCAAATGGATATCCTAAGCAGAGATCAGACCTACTTAGCACCTGACGCAATTTTGCAAGCACTTGATTTTAAGTTTGATGACATGGGCATAGAGCTGCAGTTTTCCGACTTTGACTTCAATGGCGACCATCACATCCAATATCAAGCATCGTTACTTGGCCCAAGTGCACTTACATTTTCAAGCCTAAAACGAAATAAAGTATTTTTAAATCAAATACTCCCCGGCGACTATCAATTAATCATTTCGCCGCGCTCGCTTAACAGTGATGATCTTAGCAATGTAATCAACTTGCGTTTTAATGTCGCTCATTCACCATGGCGCTCGCCTGTTGCACTAACTTTATATAGTCTAATAGCTTTCGTGCTTATATTGTTGATCGTTACCAAACACCAGCAAAAGCAACGTCAACTTGAGACAGCACTGAGGGCCGTGACACAAGCAGGAAGACAGACCAAACTTGCCTTGAAATCAACCAAGAGCGGCGTTTGGTCGGCAGATCTGGCAGCACGCCAGATCACCCAGCAACGCGCCGAGGCACTTGGCTTTGAGAGCGATACGATGACACTTCAAGAGCACTATAACGCCATTCACCCAGATGATAGAGAACTTGTCGAACTTGCTTGGAAGAAGTTTATTTCTAACCCGACTAAAGAACAGCTTTCTCTCTCTTATCGGCTGCGTTGTGCTGATAACAACTGGCACTGGTTTCACGACTTTGGTCAAGTCGCAGAGTTTGATTCACAAGGTAAAGCTACCGAGCTACACGGTATTTATACTAATGTTACCACGCAAAAAGCGAACCAGATGCGCGCAAGCATGTTGGGCGAAGCCTTCAGCCAAGTAAATGATTGGATTTTGATCTTAGATCCGAGCTTACAACCTATTTCTGTCAATAGTAGCTTTTGTCGGGCATTTCAATTGCAAGAAAATGAAGCGTTAAATGACTTAACTACTGAGCGTTTTGTTAATGCTATTGGACAAAAGAAATTCCATAGCTTAATTGCCAACTTAAAATCTCTTGGACCGAATCAGTATTTAAGGCAAGAAGTACAAGTTACAGACGGTTGGGATAAAGTACACCCAGTTCAACTTAGCATTAGCGCAATTTCCAAGGACAACGTAAACCTTCAATATTTCGTGGTAGTTGTTACCGATCTCACAGAGCAAAAAAAAGCTGAGAATGAACTAAGATACCTCGCTAATTTCGACGCTTTGACGGAGCTGCCGAATCGTAGCCTCATGCTACAACACATCGAATTTGCACTGTTTAACGCAAACAACACACAGCAGAGCTGTGCCCTATTATTTATTGATTTAGACAGGTTTAAACCAATAAATGATGCTTATGGACATCATATTGGGGACAAATTACTGGTTGCTATAACTAAACGCATCCAAGAACAAATAAATAATAACTGTATTTTAGCAAGGCAGAGCGGTGATGAGTTTCTGGTGCTAATTAAGTCCTTCCCTAGTATCGAATATGTGAGTGAATTAGTCACACGTTTGGTGAAGCGCTTACCTGAGCGTATCGAAATTGATGGGATCACCATGAGTGTATCTGCCAGTATTGGTATTGCTGTTTATCCATTCGATGCGCCAGACTCAGAATCCTTGATCCGCAACGCTGATATCGCCATGATCCATGCAAAACAATCCGGAAGAAATGCATTTAAATTCTTTACTGAGTCAATGAATGAAGAGATCAGTAAAAAGCTGCGGTTAGAAACAGCAATGAAAACAGCTGTTAAAGATGGGGAGTTTTTTAATCACTATCAGCCTATCATCAATACCACAACAGGCCAGCTTGCGGGGGTCGAATTACTTATGCGCTGGCGCAATGACGATATGCTGATCCCTCCAAACGACTTTATTCCGATTGCAGAAGAAAGCGGGTTGATTGAAACCTTGACTGAGCAAGCACTTATCAGAGCCTTAATAGAATTGCGTCCGTTATTTAAACAAGAGCCAGGTTTTTATCTATCTCTTAATTTAAGCGCGGTACATATTTTACGCTCAGATATTGCGCACCAATTCACTGAAATTTTGAAAGCACATGGCCTTACAAATCGGTGCTTAAGACTTGAGATCACCGAGTCAATCTTTATGTCTGATATGGTTAAGGCGCGAGCAACTATCAACGAAATGAAGCGAGCAGACTTCGTATTGTTGCTTGATGATTTCGGCACTGGTTTTTCTTCACTTACGTATCTGAATGAGTTCCCGCTTGACATTATAAAAATCGATCAGGGGTTCGTACGTAATATGAGCGCAAAGCCTGCGAATAAATCTATCATTCGGACCATTTATTTACTGGCGCAGAGCTTAAACATGAAGTGCATTGCAGAAGGTGTTGAGACAAAAGCTCAGCTTAATTACCTAAGAGAAGTGGGCTGTGAATATATGCAGGGCTATCACTTCGCAAAACCCATGGCGATTGACGATTTACTAGCATTTTACGAGCTGCATGCACGCTCACGGGCTTGAATGAGAATTCGTATGTTAATTAAGTTAGTCTGGGTCAACACAATAAGTTAGCCCTTACCTATTGTTTCACTATCAGATAATTCTAGGCGCTGCCATGCACTAAGTTTCTGATAGAGCTCGTTAATATCAATGGGTTTTGCAATAAAGTCATTCATTCCTGCTTGGATACACTTTTGTTTATCTTCTTCGTAGGCATTAGCTGTTATCGCGATAATATATGGATTACCGTATATGCTTGGCTCATTTCTGATAGCTTTGGTGCAAGCAAAGCCATCCATATTTGGCATTTGGCAATCCATTAAAACCAATGCATAGTTTTTCGCTTTCATCGCAACTAATGCTTCAACTCCATCGTCCACCTTATCCAACAAACAGTTTGTTTTCTCCAGCAACTTGCCAACAACCACTTGGTTAATTTTATTGTCTTCTACCAATAGAATATCAATGCCTTTGAAATCAGGAGCCCCAACTTCTTGCTGCTCTGTCTTAACTCCTTGCCCTTTTAAGGCTGGAATGTCTACATAAAATTTACTACCGAGCCCAAGTTCACTGTGAATGCTTATCTCACCATTCATCGCTTCGACTAGCTTTTTAGAAATAGCTAAACCAAGCCCAGTACCACCAAATTTTCTTGTGGTGGACAGATCTGCTTGAGTAAACTCATGAAACAACGTTTCTTGCTGTGCCTTTGAAATACCAATCCCTGTATCAGCGATAACAAACTTTAGTCTCCCGCTCTCGTAGTGAACAGTAAATTTTATTTGTCCTTTATTAGTAAACTTACCAGCATTGCTGAGCAAGTTATTTATCACCTGCGACACACGCAGTTCATCTAATTCAAGGTATGTAGGTAGCCCAGCCCCCTTTTCGTACTTAAATTCAACACCATACCTGACGTTTGAAATCTTGAAAATGCTAACCAAACTATCGAGCATTTCTTGTAAGTTCACTACTCGACGCTCTATTTTCAATGCTCCGGCTTCAATTTTAGAGTAATCCAAAATATCATTGAGGATGAGCATTAGGTTCTTTGCCGACTGCCGTATTATTGTTATTTGATCTGCTATCTCGCTGTTAAGGCTATCGTCTCTTATCAAGTTATCCGCCATCCCTATGATGCCATTTAGCGGCGTCCTGATTTCGTGGCTCATGTTTGCAAGGAATCGGCTCTTTGAGTGATTGGCAGCGTTAGCGGCTTCTACCGCTTTGGTAAGCTCTTCGGTTTTTTCAGCAACCTGTTGCTCAAGCTCACGATTAAAGTCGGTAAGCTTACGGTTGAGTCTTTCATTTTCCAGGCTGGCTTGGTTTTGCTTTGTAAAACTTAGCGTTAACTTAAAAGCCAACTGATTAAATTGCTGCTGTAGCTCGATAATCTCTAGGAAGCTGCTATCGGCATTGGCGGAGTTTTCAATGAGCGTTGAAGGCTCATACGCTCGAATATCGTGGCTCAATGCAACAATAGGACGTACGAGTAGACGAGTAAGCTGACGTACAAAAATAGAGCTCAATACAATAATCGCAAGCGCAAGTCCCAACGCATCTGACCAGGCTTCAGCAGCAACTAAGTTAAGATATTTACGGTCAAGCATAGTGATAACTGACCATTCATATTTTTTTGATACCGCAGTTTGCTTAAATAAGATTTGCTCAGTAGAGTCTTCAAAAGTTGATGCCTCCTTGTCAAACAAGGCTTGTAATACCGCATCACTTGGCATATCCAAGGTTTTAAATTCGGTTTTTAACGAGCTGTAGACGACCCTTTTATGCTTATCCAACACAATCAAGCTAGCGTCTTCAGCAAGAATTTTTGGAATGAAGCGTTCAAATGAGCCAAATATTAAAGAGCCTTCTACAATCCCTCTAAACTCTTCTTCGATAAAGATTGGCGCTGAAATTGCGACAATAGGAGCTTCATCAAAGCCACGCCCTTGAAATATTCCTGACACAAATCCGTCGGGGTGTTCAGGTGCTTTAATAAAATAGTCTCTGTCTGAAACATTGGCGTTTGTCCCCTTCATTGTCTCTGCAAATTGCTGAGGATAGAGGTGAGTAACGTTGGCTTGCTCGTCAGCAACAATCGCCGTTCTAAAATTAGCATGTGTTTCTAACAAGCGCTCGATGACATAATCAGCATTAATTCCTAAAGACACATCAGAGGCAGATATCACCATCGCCCGACGATAAGCATCTAAATAATCATCAATTTGAGCAATGATAGAGCCGGAGGCCTCTTCAAGCTGAGTTTTTATCTCAGTTTCGATTCGTTTATAGTAATTGTTTGTCAGCACAACGGTCGTCATCAATACAACCAGAACAATAACTAGGTTGACTGTAGAATTAAGAATTTGATTGAGCGGCATCCCTTGCCATTTACTTCGAGTAAAGAAAAAGCTCAGCAAGTCGACTACTGCCAAGCAGATACCGGCGTTGATAAGGTACTTAGCTAGTGCAGTGAATATAACGAGTAACGGCAGTTCAAGGGCAAAGTAACCAAAAATAAATAGGGCTGGTAAACCCAGCAAAATCCAATAAGAAATACCCCGAACAAAAAATGGCTTGGCGAAACGGACGCAGACAAAGTGTAGCCACAATACTTCGAAGAAAAAAACTACTGAGGGCCAAGCATGCTCCCATCGGTACCAAATGAACCCAGCCCCGATTAACACAGCAATGATGGCGTACTGCCACCCGAATAGTAGCAGGATAAACAAAACAAATAACTGACCAAATAGAAACTCAGAGCTATCTAGAAACCAAATTGGCAACAGATTGGCCAGCCCACCTAGTACACCTAGGGCTATGGTTATTATGAGCGCTTGCTTTTGATTCAAGTATTACACCACCGCTTTGAATTATTACCTAGTTAAGTATAACAATAAAAAATAATTTAAAACCTGCCAAGGTGGCGCAAGAAATAACCGAAAAACTATATCACACTTTAAACTCTGTTAGTCCTAATGATGTGGGCAGTCATGGCTTTCAATTTGTAGTACACTACTCAACACATTGAAAGACTTCTTCAACGCTTCTTCCACTTCCACTCGACATGCTGAGTCATGGGACTCGATAGTACAGTGATGCTTTAGTACCACATGTGCTCCAATAACCACTGCACCATCAATTTTACTGATCGTAATATTATGTGCACTCTCTACGTGTTCAGTGGACACTATGGTTTTTTCAACCTCCTGCACCGTCGGTAAAACCTCAGACGAAGTAGATAACCCCTTAAGGCAGGCCATTATCACCTTGATGCCGGTAAACAACACAAAAACAGAAATCAGCATACTTGAAAGAATATCTACTATCTCCCAGCCAGTTAGATGAATAATCACCCCGGCCACGAAAGTTGAAATAGTGGAAAGTAAATCAAAGAATGAATGAAGAAACACGGCATAAACGTTGATACTATCTTTTCTGCCTTTGTATAACACCCATGCAGAAGCGCCATGAAACAGAAATCCAATGGCGGCAATCATAGACATTAAATAACTGTTCACTTCTAAATCATGCCCACCTGCATGGTGAGACAGACGCTCGCTTCCCTCGAGTAAAATAACCACAGCTATGGATAGGTATAGAATGCCGTTGATCAAGCCACCAGTATACTCAGCTCTTTTATAGCCATCGTTATAGGTTTTGGCTAAATAAACAGCAGCACTAGACGCAATTAGTGCGATAAACAATGAACTATTATGAACAAATAGATGCCCGGCATCTGCCAGCACAGCGAGAGAATTCGCATAATAAGCACCAACGACTTGAATGATCATAAACGAGCATGTGATTGCAAGCGCAATCAGCAGCCTTCGCCGAGAAGCTTGGTGCGTTGTAATATCTGTCATGAAATGAATCGTGTACCTTTGTAAAATAGAATGCTACGTATCTCTATGCTTAGAATAAAAAATCAAAAACTAATGTTGAGTATTGTGTCCCACTTAATCACACCGCTCCAGTTGCAGAATGACGATGAATCAAGGCAGATAAATCAAGGTGACAAGATACGTAATTGCTGTTTAAGCATTGCGCTAAACGGCAATGATATACAATCGCAATTGTAACTCTTACCAAAGCCAAATGCACTAATAATTACAACACTTTTTGCGGCAATACTTTTCCTATTTCACAACCAGTCTAAATTGCCACGGTAATTACACAGTGTCTATATTGATGTAATCCCCTCGGTGGTAGGAGTGTTATCGGCAAGGTTTTCTCGCTCCAGAGTAGATCTCTTAATTGGGCGCATCGGTATTACTTATTTTTCTCCAACTGTTTCACAACATCACTAGCGATTTGCTGTAAAATTTTGCAGTCCTCTGCACCAAGTTCACGAGGCTCCGTATCGATAATACACACAGTTCCGACACGATACCCTGAAGATAAAATGAGTGGCGCACCTGCGTAGAAGCGAATATACGGTGCATCTCGTACCAGAGGATTGTCCATAAAACGAGTGTCTTCGAGCGTATCGCTTACGACAAATACAGTCTCTCCTAATATCGCATGACCACAAAAAGAAACATTTCGAGAAGTCTGCTCCGCATCTAATCCAAAGCGAGATTTAAACCATTGTCTATCTTTGTCAACAAGGCTAACCAATGCGATTGGAACATCAAAAACATGGGCAGTAAATTGGGTAATTCTGTCTAATTCTTCAGTTGCATCAGTATCCAGTACCGCCAAATCCCAAAGGGCGTGTAGCCGGGCATATTCGTTGTCGGGTAGCTCTGGGGGATTCATAATACACTTAATTAGACACCGTTTATATTTCTACTATAGTTTGTTTTATGAGATAACGCAGGTGGCAAATGTGAGCAAATATCTAAAACTAATCACCTTGACCATTTTTTCCCTAATCTGTTTAAGCGGTTTTTATCTCGAAATTAACGAATTCAATAAGAGCCGCATTATCCATAAAAGCCTAGCCCATTATTACAACAACCTTTCCGCTCTTGATAAAGCAATTGAAGTAATATTTAGTCTACAGCGTGAGAGGGGGATGTCGACAGGGTTCATGCCTGAAGACGAGCATAATACGCGGCTACAGGCATATTACCAAGAGACAGATAAAAATATACAAAAGCTAGCTGCAGAGAAGTTTACTAGCATCCAGAACTTTGAACAGTTCCAGCTAACTTTAAAAGAGGATGTACAAGCACTTAGAAAACTCAGTCGACAAGTCGACTTTGACCATGAGCAGCTGTTCCTCCGTTACACTATTTTGATCAATTACCTGACCGATACGGTACGTACTATACAAACCGAACAATCCTACATTAATACCTTTAGTAATTACCAAAACAATGCTCAGTTTCAAAATATCCACTCGCTTATCAGAGCGATTGAATTAGGCGGTAGATTTAGAGCCAAGATAAGTCGGTACTTAACCGCGGATGAAGAAAATATCCAGTTAAGGGCCATGAGAAGCGCGTTGCACAACTATGCAACCCATATTACCCTTTTAGAAAGCTTGAAAGATAATCAAAATACAGAGCAGCTGTACAACGTCGCTACTACCTCTGACGGGTTTAGTGCTGTGGCATCAACTCTACATCTGTTCAATCAAGGACTGGAAAATAACCTCTCACATTATACGTGGTGGGATAGTAGCACCAGTTACCTCAATCTCCTCACCGACGGCAGCTTAAGTTTATTGTCATACATGAAGGACTCAGCCTCAGAGCGCATGCAAAAGTCGCAGCAAACAGCACACGCTTCACTTATTACTTCTTGCGCCACCGCTGTTATCTACTTCATACTCATCAGCCTATTAATTAAAGCGTTTACAGAATTAAAAGTATATAAAACCGCGCCACTAAGAGCACAAACAGCTCAGCTCATCGTCATTTTTTCCTCAGTACTTGCAGTATTGTTTGTCGAGCATTCAGCTAGCCAAAAGCAGCTATTATATTTATCTAAGGTGCAAACATTGAGGCAACTTAATAATCAGTCTTTGGAGCGAATAAATCACCTAAAAACACTGTGGTATAACCCAATGATTGAAGAGCTCAAGCAAGCGAGTATAGATACCAGCAATGCTAAGCACACTCGATTGCAAACTTTGACCCTCAACGACTTACATGACACTCAATACTTAAAAAAAAGCCAGATAACATCACTCTACTCACAAAACCAAGATAACCTGCTGCATGGTGGTATTGTGACGAAAGTGATAACAGGAAACGATGGTCATCGGATACTTATTATGACCGGGATCGGGCTTTCCAATTCAGGGCTAACTGGCACACTGTATTGGTATGAAACGCAACTTGACGTGTTACTTGGTAGCTTAGAGTTAAACCTTAATACTCGCCTTGAAAACGCATCTGGCTACTACACACTGCAGGAACTACAAACTCTAGAAATGGGTGGTAATCTAACACCATCAATTCAGTTACTATTAAATAATAATAAGTCAGCTGATTTTTTAAGCGCAAAAGTTTGGGATCAGGAGCTTCAAATAGGCACTTATGCTTATTCACATGAAGCTTTCAATAAAGACCTACTCTACACGATAGAAATAAAGTTTATTTGGCAAGTGCTAGCCCTAGTTGCATTTTGTTTGTTTGGTTTAATAATTAGTTATCGCGCTCAACAAAAAGCAAGAAAAGAAAAGCAGGCCGCAAAAGATGCAATTCAAAAACGTCAAACACTCCTCAATGCTTCTGAAAAGCTTGCCGTAATTGGCAGCTTTGAAATGCCTGTGGGGCAATACTTTACGCATGCTTCTGAGGGCTTTAAAGCATTGTTTAGTTTACACAATGACGATGATTACTACGACTTAAAGCCAATCGTAAAGTCACTCGATAGAGGTAATAGAAAGAGGTTACACTCAAACCTACGATCCTTAACTCATGAACAGTCCCGTGAGTTTCAATTAACATTAAGTGATGAATCTTCGACTCGGTATCTAACTGTTATTCTTAATTTAAAGTATTATTCCAGTGAAAATACACATTTTATTGTTGGCGTTGTAAAAGATATAACCAATCAAGTTAATGAAAGTAATCGTCAAAAAAGAATACAGAAAGAGCTTGTTTCCGCACGAAAAGAAGCGCTAGAAAAAATGCACGAGGCAGAAGCAGAAAGAACCTCTGCGCAACGATTACTCAAGATCCAAAAGTCTACTGAGAAGCTACTTCAAGAAGCCATTGATTCATTTCCTGCTTTTATCTTGTTAATTGATGAAAAACAGAAAATTACTATGTTAAATCAGTTTAATGAGCACCTAAAATGCGCTTCTAATATTGAATATCAGTTTATGGGGAGCACTATCAACAAAGGCTCAGACATCGTCCAACTCTTTGAGCAACTGCCATTAGTCGATAGCAAAGGCCTGCTAGACATGCTTGAGCAATCGAAACACCAAACGTCTTACCAAGCGCAAACTACCTGTCAATACCATATAAAAAACGAAGTGTATTGGTTCAACGTGTTAGTAAAAAACATTAATACCGAATCAGGAAAGTACACCCTTATCTATCAGAATGACATGACTAAGAGCGTCAACTTTTCGGATGAGTTAGAGCAAGCTCGCAAAAAAGCAGAGCAAGCTAGTAAAGCAAAATCACGTTTCCTAGCTACAATGAGTCATGAGATTAGAACGCCGATGAATGGCGTAGTAGGCATGCTAGATATTCTCGCCCAATCGGATCTTGACCATGAGCAGTCTCACCTTACTAAAGTCGCGAAAAGCTCGGCACTGGTGTTACTGAGAATAATAAACGATATTTTAGACTTTTCAAAAATTGAAGCGGGTAAAATGGAGCTTGAATCAACACCATTTAACTGGCAGGAAATCATCAGCGAGCTCGCAGAATTACTTGCATATCAGGCCGATTCAAAGAAAATCAAACTTGCTTTTTACCTTTCACCACAGTTGCCAATTTGGCAATTGGGTGATCCGGTTAGGCTACGGCAAATTTTATTAAATTTGGTCGGTAATGCGTTAAAGTTTACCAAAACTACCGCCACCGCAGTGGGATTTGTAGAGGTTACAATTGGCCGTTCTGTTGATGACAACTTAATGGAAATTAGCGTTAAAGATAATGGTAAAGGCATGTCTGAAGAGCAAGTAGACAACCTCTTCAAACCCTTTGTACAAGCTGACAGCAGTATTCAACGACAATACGGAGGGACAGGTCTTGGGCTTTCCATTACCCACAAGCTCGTAAGCATGATGGAGGGAGAAATTGAATGTAGGAGTCTAGAGGGGTTCGGCAGCAACTTCATTGTTACATTGCCATACCATGAAGTACCAAAGCAGAATAGCGATTCAGATCTGACCTTAGATAGGCTTAAAATTGCCGTAGTCGGTGACGAGGATAAGTTTGAAAAAGACCTGCAAAATCAACTGCGAATATACGAAGCACAATGCGAAATATTCCCTCGAGAACTTTTTAATGCACAACTGATTGATAGCCAGCAGTTCGATTATCTCGTCATTACGGCCGAAGCTTTTCAACGCCTGACAACCGAAGGAAAAGAAGTTTTTATTGCTGAGAGCAGTTGCAAGTATGTGCTACTGGATAATAATCAGGACAAACTGCCCTCTAATAACAGCATCCGAGTGTCAAATTTGGCACTATATCCTTACTACGCCTATAAAGTTGTCTCACACATCGCCTCGCTAGAAGGACTAATCGAATGTGACTCAGATAACAAAAATAGAGATAACCTAGGATCTGTAACCGTACCAAGCATAAATGAAGCACAAGCAATAAATAAACTCATCTTGGTGGTCGAAGATAACGTTTATAATCAGGACTTATTTAAGCGACAGTTAGCGTTACTAGGTTACCAATGTATCATTGCTGACAACGGCAAAGTTGCCTTGCAACTACTTGAACAGTATAACTTTTCACTCATTATTTCAGATTGCCATATGCCTGTAATGGATGGTTATGAATTTACAAGGAAAAGACGAGAAAATGAGCAAATACACAATTTGGGCCATATACCGATCATCGCGGCTACCGCTAATGCCTTAGAGGGTGAGCAAGATATCTGCTTCCAAGCGGGTATGGATGACTACATTGCTAAACCCATCGTACTACAAAAGTTGAACAGTAAACTCAAAAAGTGGTTTTCAAGTCATTCAAAAACAAACGCTCAAGCACCTATTCGTTCCACTTCACTTTTAGAAGAATTGTCTGCACCACCCCATCATATTGACCTCACTATACTCGGTGAGTATGTCGGGACAGATAAAGATCTACAGCATATCTTTTTGAGAAGCTTTGTAGAGGATACGAAAAAGCTGCTGCAAGAAATTGACATGAATAGCACTGAAAGTGTCAAGAATATTGCACATCAAGGAAAAACCTCCGCCAAAGCAGTAGGCGCAATACAACTTTCCGAAAAGATGGCAGAACTCGAACGAGCGGCAAGTGAGGGCAACTCCACCAAGATTGAAAGCTTGTTAAATCAGTGTTTAACACTCTTTGATAATGCACAAGCTGAAATCGCTTCTATACTTGATGTAGAAGATCTAACTTGATCGTGTGCTAAATAACTCAGGCTTAGTATGTATGATAGATAATAAGCACCTAATTATTGCAATTGATGACAGCGAGCTCATCCTCACTCAATTACAGCTGTTGGTTGCCAATCAAACACCGTGCCTTTTTAAAGGTTTTATCAGTGGAGCGTCTGCATTAGAAAGTCAGGAGCTTCATCAAGCTTCTCTTATTTTACTCGATATCAATATGCCACAAATGGATGGTGTTGAAATCTTAAGAAAATTTGCCGAACTAAACATTCAAGCACCGATCGCATTGCTAAGTGGCGAAAAAGACCTATTTATTAGGAACACCGCTGCACTGGCTGAACTGCATGGCCTCAATATTATATCCAGTTTAGAAAAACCACTTTCTATAACAAAGCTCAGAGAGCTTTATAGTCAACTTCAGTCCAGAGGAACTCCCGCAAGATCCCAACATGCATTACAAAACTATAGTAAAGATGAAATCTACGAAGGGTTATTGCGTGAGGAGTTTTGTGCTTATTTCCAGCCCAAAGTTGCAAGTCCGTCAGGTACCATTATTGGCGCAGAGGTGCTCGCGAGATGGCATCATAACAGCGATGGTATAGTTCAACCTTCACAATTCATCACGACAATGGAAGAGCACAATTTAATTCATCTACTTTCCTATAATTTGTTGAAACAGACCTTATCTTTGCTAAGCCATAATCGCGATGTTCTAAAAGCACTTCAATTTAGTATCAATTTGAGTGTTAAAGAACTCGAAGACATAAAACTCCCAGAAAAGCTCGAATCTATCTGTGAAGAGTACTTCACCCCCACTTCACAGATCACCTTAGAGTTAACTGAAAGCCATTTATTAGACAATATCAAGCGTGCGCTTGACGTGTTACTGCGTCTAAAGCTTAAAGGCTTTAAACTATCAATAGATGACTTTGGTACAGGTTACTCCTCAATAAAACAACTTAGCGAGCTACCTTTTGATGAGCTAAAAATAGATAGGTGCTTTGTTGATGGCTGCTCTACACAGCCCAATAAGCGTGTCATTATTGCTAGTACCTGTGAAATGGCGCACCAACTTGGACTAGAGGTGGTAGCTGAAGGGGTCGAAGAGGTGGAAGATCTAATTGTGCTACAAAGCTACGAAGTAGAATACATACAAGGGTATTATTATTACCCACCTTGTCCGCCGTCAGAGTTTTTACAAATGGTCTCCGAATCTGCGTTGCAAAAGTCTCATTCTAGTAAATAATTAAACTTAGTAGTCTTTGCTGTACTCTCAAACCCAGAGGGAATTTATGCATAAAAAAGAAGTTGAACACGCGCAGCGACATCCAAAAGTTATCATCATCTGTGACGATCCAGCAGATCTAAGTGGTGTTGTTGACATTGTTGCTTCTCAGGTAAGCGCATTTCGCACACTAACAAGCCATAAAGAAGTCGCTGAAGTGCTTACAGAATCACCACCTGATGTTATCGTCATTGCTCGAAGTACGGTTGCAAAAAGCGTAGAAATATACAGTCTACTTGCAAAACATGGCCTGCTTAATTACGCCCATGAGAACATCCTACTATGTGAAAATAAAGAATCAGGTGTCGCCTTTAGGTGTTGTATGAAAGGTATTTTTACCGATTACTTTGTTTACAAACCTATGTACGAAAATTACCGATTTCGGATGATCTTGCATAATGCTTTGGTTCGCACAGAGGGCACATCTGAGGTCACCAAGATCCGAGAAGAACATTTTGGTCGCATCGATGATAAATTAAAGCAACTCATTGATGATGCAGCTTTGTACCATCAAAAAGCGGATGAGACACTACAGACAGTAAGGCGAAACCTAGATAATGAAAAAGGAATTAACAAAGTTCAAGATGACTTGCTCAATGAGCTGAAGCAAAAACACTTATCGCCACTATTGGATGAATTAGAACATCAATTGGCAGATAGCGTTCATGAATTAACAAAGAGGCTGAAAGATAAACAGTTTTCTATCGCAGAGCTTACCGCGTTACTGAGCGAAAAAGACAACTCAAAATGCGCACAGCTAGCGCAGAATGTATTGCCAGTTGGTGAGACGGGTGAAGTTAACATTAGTGAGCCGAAAGCACTTGAAACAAAGCAAGAAGAAATAAAAATAATGGTGGTCGAAGACAACGAAATCTACCGTGAAATGATAGCTAAAATTTTACGCGACGAGGGACATAAAGTAGAGTGTGAAACCAGTGGACTAGGTGCAATAAAAACATTGAGGAAGCATAAATTCACCATGGTGTTTATGGATCTATTTATGCCTGAACTCGATGGCTACAACACAACAAAAAATATTCGCAACATTCCACATTGTAAAAAACTGCCGATCATTGCTTTAACAAGCAATAAAAACAAAGACATAATTAGAAAATGGGCATCTTTAGGGCTTACAGGATACATCACCAAGCCTTCAACCAAATCATCTATTCTTAAAGCAGTGGAAAAAGCACTGACGGAAAGCCAGTAAGTTGTCTAAAATACAAATCAGCAAACATTATCAAATCGAGTTCTGCCAAGATAAGCCATATCAGCTCCGACGTTAATCACGGAGCTGTAAAAGCCATTAGCTTAATTAGGTGATCTATTTTGAGGCAAGGCAAAGGTTTTGCTATTTAGTTGTTCTAAATAAGAAATTTTTTAGAGTAGTGAGAGGCAGATTTGCTCCTTCAATTTGACCCTGTATTAAGACAAATTGGCACACATGGCCGCATAAACCAACAATGAAGTGAACGATGACTAGAAAAGCAACGACCTTAAGCCATTACACTACTCGCTTAAATCACGTTATTGATTATATCTATAACAATATTAATCGCGATCTTGATGTTATCACGCTTGCTGATCAATGCCATATGTCGACCTATCACTTTCACCGTGTTTATCGCTCAATCGCTGGGGAAACCATCAATGCAACCGTGAGAAGAATGCGACTACACGTTGCCGCAGGCATGTTAATTCGCACTCAAGACTCTATTGCAAAGGTGGCTGAGCAAGCGGGCTACGCAAGTATTGAAGCATTTAGCCGAGCATTTTCCCAACGATACAAGCAACCACCTAGTCTGTTTCGTCAACGTGAACAGACCAAGTTAAAGGACTATGCAGCCGAATTTTATATTATTAAGGCAGATGAGGATTCGAATATGTTTAATGTAGAAATCAGCAGTAATGAGCAAATGACGTTGATCGGACTTGAGCATCATGGCGATTACATGCAAATTGGCCAGGCATTTGAAAAGTTAAACTTACTGGCGCAACAACAAGGTTTATTAGATGCAGAAACGCGTTTCTTTGGTGTGTATTTTGACGACCCAAAAACTGTCGAGGAAAATAAACTGAAATCAATGGCGACAATTTTAGTGCCAAAGACAACAGCCTCCCTACCAGAGGGGTTTTGTGAATTCACCATTCCACAAGGCAAAACGGCGAACCTACTCTACCAAGGAGACTACGCCTCTTTAGAAACACCGTATGAATATCTGTTTGGACAATGGTTACCCAACAGCGAGTTTGAGCCTGCAGATGTACCCGTTATCGAAGAGTACTTAAATGATGTCAGGGAGACACCACCACACGAACTTCTCACTCGTATCACTTGTTACGTTAAATAACTGATTTTTTTATCCCGTTAAGGGGTTAACTAATCTAAACGTGACTAAGCATCGACTGCTTAGAAAGAAAAGGAGGGACTTCCCTCCTTTTCTTTTCGAACCGATTAGAACTTATAGTTAAAGCTCAACTTAGCGTTACGCTCATTACCCGGCATACCACCTAGGAACAATGCTTTACTGTAATAACGCTCATCAGTTAAGTTTTCTAAGTTTAGCTGAATGTCGAACTGCTCGGCATCGAACTTAATTGCCGCGTCCCAGCGGGTATAACCATCAATCGTCGCTGTTGGGAGACCGAAAGACACAGAGTTAATTGTTCTTTCACTCTCATAGTTAATGCCAAGACTATACTCTAATGCACCACCAAACCATTCCATAGGTTGAGTATACTTCACCCACGTGCTGGCAAACTTTTTTGGTACCCCTTTCATTTGACCTGAGCGCTCATTTGAACGGATCTCAACAGCATCTTGATAAGTTGCATTCATGTTCACACTGATTTGGTCGTTCAATGCTAAATTTAAGTCCAGCTCTACACCTTTTGACTCATCTTCATCATCAAAGAAATAGTGTGGAACACTCACATTGTAGTCTTCTCCAGGCTGATCATTGTACTCAGGGTTTTTATACATGAGATTTGTACGTTTTGTTTCAAACCACACTAATGACCCTAATAAGTCTTCGTCAAAGGCAGTAAAACGCACACCAATATCTAACGTTTCAGATTCCGAGTCAGGTCGATTTTTACGGTTTGCATTAGCTTCATTTTCTAGGCTACCCAGTACACTGTATGCTGTACGACCTTTTGCCATGTTTACAAAAGCAGACAGCTGAGGAGTCACTTGATAGTTTACCCCCACATTGTAAGTCATACCTGCATCGTCAGTATCCAACTCTTTACCTACTGCGGCGAGTACTTCACTTCCCAAATGCTGATACTTTTGTTCAACGCTAGTATATGCAAGACCAGCACGAGCAGTTAGTGCATCAGTGATATAGAGCACTTCTTGTACACTAATGCCATAAGCTGTAAGCGTTTTGTCATAATTAGTTCGCAACGATGGGTCGTAATCTTCGAAATCACCCGTTGGCCAGTTAGGATTGCGAATATCTAAAATGTAAGGGACTGGACCATTGCCATCGGCATCATAGGCAGACCAACTCTTTAAACGCATATCGCGATTTTCATAGTTAACACTGACTAAGTGCTCTCCGCTCAAAGAACCCATATCCCAAGTTAACTGCAAATCGGCAAAGTACTGCCAGGTTTTTTCACTGGCAACTTGGCGACGATATTCTTGACGGCGAGCCGCATACGGGTATAACTCACCGTTAACAACCAAAGGCGCTCTTGGTATACCATTGATCACATCGTAAAACTCACCTTTGTACTTTGTTCTACGCTCCCAATAAACATAATTATAAGCACCTGTTTGGCGAACAAAATCCGAATCGTAACTACGCCATAACAGTTGTTGAGTCAGCTTTGAGTTGCGATTTAGATACCAGTCATGACGTAATTTAATACGAAACTCTTCGCCCTCATTTGGGCGTGAAAGTGGTGAAATTAGGTTGCCATCACCCAAGTCAAACGGTTTTAGACCGTCTGACGCTAAAATGGAAGCCGCTAATTGAGCACGCTGCTCATCTGTAAGCTGCTGACCAAGCCACTTTTCATCTTTTACTATATAGTTAGAGTCGTTAGGTAAAAGGTCAGCAGTAACTAACCCGGGCTCTGCGTCGATACTATCCCAGTTAATAATCCGTACCGGATCGCCGATTGAATCTACTTGTTGTGAGTCATCAATATAAGCTGTTGAAAGTAAAAATGAGTGCTCGCTGCTTGGGTCGAAACGTAAGCTTGCATAGATTTCGTCTCTATTTGATTCTAGATCTCGATAGCCGTCGCTACGCTCATGGTTTGCAACAACACGGTAGGCAAGCTTATCAGTAATTGCATCTGTAAAATCAACGCCCAAGCCATAAGTATTCCACGCGCCCACTTTACCGTTAATTGCAAGCGCCTGTTCAAATTGAGGCTTTTTCTCTACTAAGTTGACCACACCACCTGCTGCACCAATACCATAAAGGCCAGTAGCAGGACCTTTTAACACTTCAATACTTTCGATGTTGGTTAAGGAGCGTGTTGGGTTAAAGCTGTTCCCTAAGTCAGCACCACCATACATACCATCGTAGGTATAGTTTACGCCTAGACCACGAACCATTAGCGAATCACCAATACCGTAGTTATTACCTGCCTGAGATAAACCACTTACGTTGCGTAGTGCTTCTTGTAAAGTCGCTGCGCTTTGCGAATCTAGTAGCTCCTTGTCAACAACAACAACCGCCGCAGGCGTTTGCATAAGATCCATATTAGACTTGGTTGCAGTACCAGATTGCAGAATAATGTTATTATGTTTGCCATAAACACTGATTTTTTCTATATCATCTGAAGCGGAAGCGGTTGCGCTTGCACCTAGTAAAGCTAACTTAACCGCAATACAAGAAGCGGAAAGAACAGAAGAGCGAGAGTATTGCATTTTTAACTCCAAACTACGCAATTGGATAGTGGTGAAATAAGCTAAATACCTATTTCAGAAAATAATTTATCACTGAGGTGGCGAAGTTTAGCAAAACAATAGTAATGATAACAACTATCATTTACATTTTATATTTGTAACGATTTTTGCAATAAACTCAAACATGATAACAAAGTGTAATAAGATGGTATTTTTTAGGGTCTACCGAGCTGTAGGTCGAGCATCGCGAGCATAAACAACCTATTCATCTCGCCCATTTAATACTTGCGCGGATGCAATAGAACGGAATGATTACACGCTTAAAATTATTATTGCAATCGAGAGCGAAATCAGGTTGCAAGAAACACATCCTCAATAGTTGAAACGTACGCCTATCTCCCTTATTATAACTATAAATAATTACTTATTACTTTTTGTTATATCGGTAATTTGCTTATACCTAAAGGCGCAGTCATGACAGTAGAAACGGTGTTACCTCAAATATATCTGGATGCTAATGCGACAACCCCAGTGTTAGAGCAAGCAGCAGACGCAGCATTGGTTACGATGAAAACCATGTTTGGCAATCCTAGCAGCAGCCACATTACGGGCTTACAAGCAAAGCAGCTGATGGAGCACACTCGCCAAAAAGCACGTGCTGTTTTAGGTTCTGGTCATGGTCGAGTGATCTTTACCAGTGGTGCGACCGAAGGTATTCAGACTGGTATATTATCAGCTTTGTGTGCAGCAAAAAATAAGATACAACCACACAAAAAATATACACTACTTTATGGTGCCACGGAACACAAAGCGGTACCTGAATCACTCAAACATTGGAATCACATTTTAGAAATTAATGCCGATGTTAAAGCCATTCCGGTTGATGGTGCTGGTAACCTAGATTTGGCATATATTGCAGATGAAGTACCTAATGCGCTAATGATTTGTACTATGGCCGTTAATAATGAGACCGGCGTATATCAAGACTTGAACAAACTAGAAGAAGTAATAAGAAAATACAATTCAGATATTTTTTGGATGGTTGACTGTGTACAAGCACTAGGTAAACGCAACCTAAACCTAGCGAGAACGACAATTGACTATGCACCTTTTAGTGGTCATAAACTCTATGCACCAAAAGGCATAGGTTTTGTCTATATTCGAGAAACTGCACCGTTTACACCGTTTATTGCGGGTGGTGGTCAAGAGAGCGGTTTACGCTCAGGAACAGAAAACTTGCCAGGCCTTGCCGCACTGAATGTTATCTTTGATGAACTGCTAAAAGAAAATGACAGTCGATTTGCAAACGTGGATAAATTACACGATTTTAGAAATCAACTGGCACAAACACTCAAAGATGCGTTCCCGACTATTGTATTTAATAATCAATTCAGTAATAGCGTTCCTACTACACTAAACTTTGCAATTCCGGGATTCAGTTCAAAAGAAATCATGGATTTATTTGATGCTGCAAACATCCGAGTCAGCTCAGGCTCAGCGTGTAGCTCAAAGGTAACACGCAGTTTTGTACTTGATGCCATGGGGCTCCCAGCTTGGCAAAGCGAATCGGCTATTCGACTGTCTTTTGGTCCAGCCACAACCCAAACCGAAATAGACGCGGCGTGCGAGCGCATTCTCCATTGTGCTCAGGCACTCGGTCACAGCTGTCTTATGCAAGCAGATAACGGTATTAACAATAAAGAAGCACTTGACGGTCTAGTACAATTCAAAGTGGGTGGTGCATGCTGTTGGCTGTTCGCAGATAAGCAGTCAAAAACAGCGATTATTATCGATCCTCTTCCTGAATTGGTCGAGCGCCTTAATACGATATTGGAATGCCAGCAGCTGACATTGCTCGCCGCGCTCGATACTCATGGGCACGCCGATCACGAATCGAGTCGAGCTGCACTCAGTTTACCAAAGCAAACATGCGATCATTTGGGTTGGCCAACTCAAGCCTCACAGATTGAATTTAAAGGCCAGTCACTCGAAGCGCTAGCAATTGGTCACTATCGTCTTGCAAAATTAGCCACTCCAGGACATACAGACGATAGCGTCACCTTTATACTATTGGAGCAACTACAGGGTGAGTACAGCATCAGATATGTTTTTTGTGGCGATCTGATCCTGATGGGAGCGCTTGGGAGAACTAACTTCTCCACCAGCTCATCGAAAGCGATGCTGCATAGCATTCAATCACTTGCTCAACTTATCGATACAGATACTTTGTTATGTCCAAGCCACGACTACAACAATGAATTTGCAACTACTCTAGCGGCAGAGTGCAATCGCAATTTGCTCCTAAATAATGTACTTTACCATGACATTACAGTTGATGAATTTGTCAAGAAAAAGGTACAAATAGATAATAATATTGTTGATGAGGCTGGTAGTGAGATCATGTGTGGTGCAACTATTTGCAACAAAAATCAATTTGAGCTACACGAGTACACTACAACAGAGCTCAACGCACATATTGCCAACAATGAAGAGCTGTTGTTAATTGACATACGTGAACCGCACGAATATGCCCTAAATCACAACAGCGCGTTTGATCACAATGTGCCACTCACCCGCCTTACAGACTTTATTTGCAAACATAACCAAGACAAAGCGAAAAAATTGGTGTTGGTGTGCCGCAGTGGCAGCCGCTCACAAGTCGCCGCACAAGCATTGGCTAGGCTCGGCTTTAATAATATCGGACATTTAAAAGGGGGGTATGCACTCATTCCTTCTGCATAACTCGCCCTGTTTCCTTTCTAAAGCCCCTATCGTGCTTGCTACGGGGGCTTTTCTGATCTCGACTTTCCCCGCCACCGTATGGATACCAGAAATGACTAACGCCAATTTGCTTGTGTTGAAGTAACCTGTGTTGAAGTGAGAAAATTTAGTCGATAACTCCACTTCCGCCCCCTACTATCACCAAGGTTACCGACATCCATGTCGGCAAGTCGGAATTTGCTCTTTCAAATTGAACATGTATTAGTGAAGTTGGTATAAACCTACAATGGCTCACAAAAAACCAAACCTACAATATAAAATATGCCCTATTTGCGAACGTCCGTTTTATTGGCGGAAAAAATGGCAAAGAGATTGGGGTAACGTTAAGTACTGCTCAAAGCGCTGCGCTTCTGAACGGCGCTCAGGTATAGGACATAAAGATTAGGTCCTGTTATTCCTTGCTGATTGATTTTTGTTATCTTGGGTGTGTTTTGGTCGCACCCTCAATTTTACGCCAAGTGATCTAAGCAAAAGTTGAGCGATAATGGACAAAAGCCACCGAGGTGGACCCATTGAGTAGCATTTCTTTGTGTGTTGCCCCACATGGAGGTGGGTAAGAGTACACAGCAAGAGCGCAAAGTATTTAGCCCCAGACTCACATAGAATATCTATGCTAGGCAGTCTCTGCCTCGTGTATGTAAGTACCAATTAAACTGGCGCAAAAACAAACCTGAAAGATAAACAGACTCTAAAATACATAGCAAATCTGGAAACTTAAGCAATCTGAGCTGCGGATAATTAATGTCTTACTAACAGTTCACTTCAGTGCTATCAACATTTAATTCTCCTTCGATAGCCAGCTATTGGCAGTCCAATTGGCGTTGCCTGCAGAAAGTAGGTATCTGAGCGGCCTCTGGGCATGTAAGTCGTATTTTCCTTAAACGTTTAGGCGAGACAGGGAGATGTATCAAGTTGTACTTTAACAACAATGAGCTAGAACATTCCTTATCCAAAACTCAAGTTAAATAGTTTATTATAATATTTGCAAATTACAAAATAATACTATTGATAATCACTCTCATCTACAATATCATTTGCGCGAACTTTGATCATAGGGATTAATAATGCGCTCACTTAAATACAAATATCCAACCTTAATTACCAGCATTGCACTGGCGTTATCTTGCTCTGCGATAGCACAAGAACAAACAAAACAAGATAAAGATGACATTGAAATCATCGAAGTTAGTCCGAGGGGTCTGATTTCATACGTTAGCGCTACTGCATCAAAAACGGCAGTACCTATCGTCAAAACGCCTGTTTCGGTGTCTGTATTAACGGCTCAACGTATTTCTGATTTAGGTGCAGAAACACTGCAAGATGCAATTGGGTATGTTGCAGGTGTTTATAATGGGCCATACGGTGTTGATACTCGAGGCGATTGGTCTAAAATTCGTGGCGTTGATCCCCTACTCTATGTTGACGGCCTGCAAAAGTTGTTTGGTAATTACAACAACACGCGTACTAACCCTTATGCGCTTGAAAGTGTCGAGATCTTAAAAGGCCCTTCGTCTGTGCTTTACGGGCAAGGGTCTACCGGTGGTATCATCAACGCGGTATCAAAATTACCAAAAGCAGAAACTGAGGGTGAGATCTGGGCGCAAGTGGGCAACTACGACCGTAAGCAACTAGCACTTGATTACAACACCATATTTGGTAAGCACGAAGAGTATCAAGCACGTGCTGTCGCCATGTATCGAGACAGCGGCACACAGACCGATTATGTTGATGACGACACCTTGATGCTTGCGCCAAGCTTTAGCTGGCTTGCTTCAGATGAAACTAAAATTACCTTGCTTGCCAACCTTCAAAGAAATGAATCTGGCTCTTCAACGCAATTCTTCCCGCATGAAGGCACTATTCTACCTGCAAAATATGGCAAGATCCCAAGTGAACGTTTCGTCAGCGAGCCAGGCTGGGATAAATATGATACTGAGCAACAAGCGATCACCGCAATCGTTGAGCACAGCTTTGATTTAGACACGCATATTAAATTCTCCGGTCGCTACAGTGATAGTTCATCCGAATACCGTACCATTTATTCTTGGCCACCAAAATTTGAAGCGGACAAACGCACTATTAAGCGTATCGCCAGCCTTACCGATTCAAGTGCACGTAGTGTGACGATGGATCTGCAAATCCATAAGTATTTGGAACTGGATGCGGTGAAATTAACTATGGTGTCGGGTGTAGATTACCAAAATGCGGATACAGACTCTGATCGCGGCCGTGGTGTTGCAGCACCATTAGACTTATATAATCCAGTGTATGGACAAAGCACTGAGTTACCAACTGCGGTTGTCAATAACCCTGAGAATACGCTCAACAACAAACAGCTCGGTGCTTATGCGCAAGTCACTGCAGAAGTAAATAGCTGGGTACTTAATGCCGCACTTCGCTATGATGACCTTTCAAATCAACTGCAAACAGCAGGTGCAATCAAGAATAGTCAGAATGCCACAACGGGTCGGATTGGTGTGCTTTACCAATTTAAAAATGGTGTAGCGCCCTATGCTAGCTATTCAGAATCATTTAAAGCCGTATTTGGACAGAAACCACAAGGTGGCGCATATACACCGCTGGAGGGTGAACAAGTTGAGCTTGGATTAAAATATCAGCCAAAGGGTACAGAGCACCTTATCACAGCCTCTATATTTGAAATTAAAGACAAAAATCAAATACGAAAAGTTTCCCCTGAGTTTGAAGTACAAGATGGCGAAATCGCGGTAAAAGGATTCGAGCTTGAAGCCCAACTCGAATGGCAGTACCTTGATATTTATGCCGCTTACTCTTATTTAGATACGGAACAAGACGTTTCTCCGCTGTCTCCTACTGAACTCTTTGTGGCACAAGATTTAGTTACGTTAATCACAGATGATGCTCAGCTCTCAGCAACACCTAAGCACTTAGCTTCCATTTGGGCAACGTACCGCGCGGAAGAATGGCTTCCAGGGCTTAAGTTTGGAGCCGGTATAAGACATGTGGGAGAAACCTACGATGGCAGTCGTACAGTTGAACTAAACGGCCAAGCACTACATCAGCAATTAGTGACCGATAACTTTACGCTTATCGATATGATGATTGGGTATGACATTGAACAATATCAATTCAGTTTGCAAGTTGATAATGTCAGCGATAAAACGGTTATCACCAGCTGTTTGTACCGTGGAGACTGCTTCTACGGACAGCGCAGAACCATTAGTGCTAACGTGAAGTACAAGTTTTAACGACTAGACTACAGAAATGGAATCGCCCTAGAACCGGTACCAACGGTTGTAGGGCGATTATTTAAAACTGATAACTAACAATTAAGCTACCATCAACACGCTTTTTATGATAATCGCTGCTTTCACCATAACCGCCAACCAGCTTAATACTCCACCCAGACTGATTTATACCCGAGAAGTGATAACTATAACTTAAACCTGCGCCATTGGTGGTTTCTTCATCAAATAAATCAATAATTGGCTCAAAAATACCACATGTAATATCATCATCGTCTTCACATGTAGGGCCCGCATCTCTTGCTCCCAAAGCCCCCAACACTAAACCAACCGCATGTTTGTTATTGTCAGACACAGCTCTCTCATAGCCTATAGAAAACCCGTCATCCAAACCGATAAGATAATTTCCATACCACCGACTATTACTATCGGTTTGTGGAAGAGAGAGTTCGACTTGACCAAAAAATGGGTACCCAGTACCAACAGAAAAATCTACTGAATTAGCGATAGTGGTAGTGCTGGCTACCAGAGCTGACAAGCCAAATGCCGCCCTCGTTAAAAATGAAAACATTTATCTTTCCTTTTATTATCAATCTTACAAAGGTAGCAGTAATCGTTCCTAAATAAAACACAGAAGATGTAAGAAATTGTCATACCAATTGCCTAATTAGATAACCTACCTTGATGTTTAAAAGTACTTATTAAATATACACTTAGACTTTCCATTGCACTTTTCATGTTTTAAGTAAAATGGATATGATCAAGTTAATAAAATAGTGAGCTCGGTAATTAGCTCGTCCACATCGGCGCGGCTCACTCCCATATGCGTCACAAATCGCATGCCTTGATATCCAGGAGTGATGTTAATGCCCTTTGTCTTTAACTGCTTTGCTATCGCAAAAAGATCAATGCCGGCTTCCACTTCAGCGAAGATAATATTTGTCTGTACTAAGTGCTTGCAGGGCTTAAACCCAGGCAGTTGCTCAAGTTTATCAGCTAAATATTGCGCGTTTTGATGATCTTCCTCGAGACGCTCTACATTATGTTGCAAAGCATAAAGACCAGCCGCCGCGAGCATGCCCGCCTGACGCATACCGCCACCAAGCATTTTCCTAAGCCTTCTCGCCTTTTCTATCAATGCTTTATCACCAAGCAATAAAGAGCCAATCGGCGCGCCAAGTCCTTTAGATAAGCAAATAGTAAATGAATCAAAGTGCTTTACGATTTCTGTGATATCAACCTTTAACGCGACCGCGGCGTTATAGACTCTTGCACCGTCAAGATGGAGCTTTAAGCCACGCTCGTCACACAGCGCTCTGGCTTGTGCGATATATTCTAGACTTAATACCTTGCCACCAATGGTGTTTTCTAAACTAAGCAGCTTAGTTTTCGCAAAATGAAAATCGTCAGGTTTAATCGCTTGCTTAATTCTTTCTAAGCAAATACTGCCATCTGACTTGTTTTCCAATGGTTGCGGCTGAATAGAGCCAAGCACAGCCGCTCCACCCGCCTCAAATTTATAATTATGCGCCTGTTGCCCGCACAGATATTCATCCCCTCTTTCACAATGGCTCATCAGTGCAAGTAGGTTTGCTTGCGTGCCAGAGCTGGTAAACAGCGCTGCCTCAAAACCATGACGCTCAGCAGCAAACTGTTCAAGTGCATTTACTGTTGGGTCATCACCATAAACGTCGTCACCAAGCGGCGCGTCAAACATGCTTTGTTTCATGGCGGGGGTCGGTTGCGTAACCGTATCAGATCTAAAATCCATCAATCTTATCCTTGTCAAAAGAGGAGCACACAGCATAACTGAAAAACGCGCATTGAAGTATAAAACCAGATGAAAAAGGGAGTTGTTCACTCCCTTCAAGATCCGTTACTTTCGCTGGGTTTATTGCAATCCAGGCCAAGTGCCATTATCAATGGCTTTAGGATAACCCGCATCCACTTTGTCAAAAGTAATGCTATATCTTAGATAGCGGCCATCATCTAAGAAGAAATAAGCACGCGTGTCGTTCCACTTTAATGCTGCACTTATCTTCGTTGCGTAGCCACCAAGTCCCGGCCAAGTATTATCGTTGATAGCTTTGGGATACCCACTGTCCACTCGGTCATCTCCCAAGTCATAGCGTAAATATTGACCATCATCTAGGAAGAAATACACCTTATCGGACGTCCAACGAAGGGTTGCGGTTATTTTATTTGCGTAGGCGGCAAGCCCCGGCCAAGTATTGTTATCAATTATTTTTGGATAACCTGCTCGTACCTTATCACTCTGTACGTCATAGCTCAGGTATTGACCATCCGATAGGAAGTAGTACACCGTATCACTGTCCTTATAAAAACTCGCACGAATTTGTTCTGCATAATCGCCAAGTCCCGGCCAGTTGCCATTAGTCACCGATACCGGATAACCATCATCCGTTTTATCAAGCACAGTATTGTAACGCCAGTAGCGCGCATCTTCAGAGAAAAAGTAGCTTTTAGTATTATGCCACTGATGCGCCGCGCTGAGTTTCAACTCGGTAACTCGATAACCAACATGCACACCCTGTTGCTCAAAGCTATAGTTATTGGTGCCAGATACGGGCTGCGGATCTTGCCACTGGGCAACACCTGCAGGCAATGTCTCAATCAATTGATTATTTCGATAAATACGCGTTTGCGCATTTGCACCATTTAGCCACGTAAATAGTTTATTGGCATAATTGAGTTTACGAATTCCTAAGTCACCGTGCATCGGCGTGCTTTCAAAACCCGCTTGCACATTTGTTTCAATGCCCATGTAAGATAAAATCGTCGGTACAATCGCTGTTTGTGCTGGATAGCCATATAAACCAGAGAAGTCAGTATTTGCAGGATTAACATCTTTTGAGCTAAATTCTTTATTCAACACTTTGTTGGTGGCAATAAAGATGGTTTTTTCCGGCTCGGTTTGCTCGCCATGATGACAGCCAACAACCGGTGTACGGCCATGATCGGTGGTGACCATCACCAACCAGTTTTCACCGCTTTGTTCTCTTGCTTCAACCGCATCAAGCAGTTTACCCAGTCGCTTGTCCGCATCTTCTACCGATTTATTGTAGGCAGAACCAAAGCATAAGCTGTGGCCCACAGCGTCCGGTTCATCTAAATGTAAAAAGACAAAATCTGGTGAGCCGCTGTTTAAGGTAGCCAGCGCTTTATTTAAATTATCGTCGTCGCTGCCTCCCTCCGATCTCCTGTCCATCAAGGCAACATCATCACTGAAGAATTGCGTATGAATGGGTCCCCAAGTGCTAAAACTTGAGATATCGGCGTTAGCATCATGTTCTGCGATGTAACGATAAAGGCTGGGATAGGCTTTGTTTGCTAGGCCTGAGCCGTTGCTCGGCACTTGATGCTTATTCACCCAAACCCCAGTTAAAATTGTCGCCCAGCCTGGGCCACTTTTGGTTTTTTGCTGTGTTTGTGTTTTTGCGATCCCGCCAGTGTAAGCTTGAGTCAGATATAAGCGATCAAAGTTTGGCGTATTATTGGCACCAATTTTTTCATATTGCAGGCCATCGATACCAATAAGCAATACTTTGTTTTCAAGTGCATCAACACTTGCAGTAAATGAAAGTGCAAGTAATGCACAGCTAAGCACGGGTAATTTCATTATCTTTCCTTTAAATGTAATTTTTTGGACTAGTCCAAGAAAGATGATAAATCCCAAACATGAATAACTGTTTACAAAAAAATTACATTAATATAGTTGACCGAGCAGGAAAAGGGCGAGCTAACTGAACGTTTTTTAAGTTCATTTTAAACTACATCCTAATCTAACTAGAGAATTTTAGAGGTTATTCCATTTTTTGTGCTGTATTGCAGCTCGAGGACTAGCGCTTGTTATACCAGTTGTATTACGTAACTGATCTATCTTGAAGCGGGGAAATAGCTTTAGTAGCACCGCTCTCGCGTCCTGCTACCGCTAAGGTACCTATATCCATATAGGCAAGGCAAAATTTTGCTATTTAGTTGTTCTAAATGAGAAATTTTTAACGAAGCTAATATGCTATTTCACCCTTCAAATTGATTAGAGAATTAATTCAATTGGTATTACATTGCCCTTTTGCCATTAAGAATTAGGCGGTAAGTCGAACGCCTCGACCAAAGCCCACTCAAGAGCACAAAAATCAAACAGAAAAGGTCAACAGGCCCAAGCGTAACCGAGGCGTTTCATGTCGTAATTCCAGACATAGAGGCTTATTTTCTCTTTGGTGCACAATAGTGCCTTAAATTAGAGTTTGTCTCTACAAGCTTGCCCTTCTTTACTCAATTTAATACTGTATTACAAGAGTGGAAATACATTATTTATCAAGGAAGTGTCAAAATGGCAAACACTACCGAACAAGTGCTCAGTATCTACCCTGCCGCTGCACAAGAAAAAATCAGAGTATTGCGTAGACTTGTTATTCGAGTTGCCAGTGAGCAAAACTTTGGAGAAGTGATTGAAGCAATAAAATGGGGAGAATTAAGCTTTAGTGTTAAATCGGGAAGTCCTTTTCGTATGGCGTGGAAAGCCAAAACGCCTACCAATTTTCACCTTTATTTTCACTGCCAAACGAAACTAATAGATACATTTAGAGTACTATTTCCCGACGATTTACAGTTTGAAGGAAATCGAGCAATTGTACTCAAGTTAGAAGAAGAGATACCAACAGAGGTACTTTACCGCTGTATCGCCATTGCTATGAACTATAAAAACCTCAAGCACTTACCTTTACTTGGACAATGACACAAAACCTTATAAACCTAACACCTGAGAAAAGCCCACCGTTACCAATTTTTACAACCCTGTACTTCTTACCAGAATAAAACGTGAAAAAATTACTTGTGAAAACGCAAAAAACAAAAAACCAACTTAAAATCAAAACATTACAAACTTAATATGATGGCCCAAGCTTTGCTTACTTAGTGTAGGTAAACAATACTGGTGAGTTCGCAACTCAGCATTGGGACACACCAAAATCTACTAGCGCAACAATATGAGTAATGTAAGGAGTATAAAACATGACACCACAATCCGAGCTGCAAGATAGTTTTATTGACTTTGTGAACAAACAGCAATTTCCTTGCATTTGTGGTGGCAATAAGGCCGAATTAGCATTTAACAATGTTGAAGTTTTAGGCTTTGGCGATCTTACCTCTAGACATAACAACTTTAGTTTAATAACGAGCCTTTATTCTTTTGTCGAAAAGGTAGATTTTGACAACATGAAAAGTGCCGCGTTTGTTGCGGTTTTTGAGCAGAGCCGACACTTGGATGACAGTGACTTTAATAAGTCTGTGTGGCGTAAACTACAAGAATTGCAAAACCTGGTATCGCAGAGCACTCCAAGAGGGCCGCATTCTCAATCGTCAGATTGCAGCAGCAACTTTCATTTTAATTTGGACGGTGATCCACTTTATATCACTTGTTTAAGTCCCACAAGCGCGTCTAAAAACAGAAAGTTTAAATATCCAGCGATTGTTTTTAACTTAATGCCTCAGTTTGAGGTCCCCCAGAGTTTCCGCGTAGTCGAATCGCACGTGGAAACCCACAGAATTTAACGCGCATTGTACCAACGGAGAGGAATTAAAGATGAGCAATATCATGGTAATAGATTTCATTATTTACGTCGTCATAGGCATATTAACAACCTTGGGTTGTTTTGGTTTAATGAGTGCTTCAAGCGCTTATTCAGACCTAAGTAGTCCATCAAGGCCAACTAAGACCTGTAAGCCTGCTGCTGTTCGGAGCTAAGGTATGCAGAATTCAAGCTTTACTCCCTTTAACTATGTGCGAGAGAAAGGGAGTTTGCTTACATTTTCAAGCCACATAAATTACTTACCGGCAGCAACTAAACCAGCGCCAAATCCAAAAAACACGCCACCGCTCACTTTATTCATCACCGCCATGCTTTTCGGTGACGATAACTTAGTCTTGGCAAGGCCAGAAAACAGCGCATAAGAAATATGCACCATGAATACCAGCAAGCTAAAAGTGAAAATCAAAACCGTAAACTGCGGTAAAAATGCATTCTCAACATTGATAAACTGCGGGAAGATAGACAAAAAGAAGATAGCAGCCTTGGGATTGGTGATCGAAACAAAAAAGCCCTCTAAAAAGCACTTTTTCATCGTACCTGCAGCAATAGACTTGCCTATTTTACTCTCGCCTTTAGTTCGCCACATTTTGTAACCCAAATAGAAAAGATACGCAGCACCAATAAACTTTACGACCGTAAATGCCAGTACAGAGCTGGCTAAGATAACACCTAAACTTGACGCAGATATTGCAGCAACAATCAAAATCCCAAGTGCAACACCACAAATACCAGCTAAGGATTTGGTAAAGCCTCTTTGAATCGAATTATTGATAGTCAACATCACAGCAGGCCCTGGAAGTAAAATCGTCGCCAATGCAACACCTATAAATAGTAAATAATTATCCAAAATAATAAACCCTTAAAATGAACCATGCTTTTCACATCATTACACTAAACTAAATATTAGCCAAGCGGTATAAAATTCGGCGAGTCAAGTTCAGCACTTTAATACCAACAGCTTTAATTCTCCAAACAATTTGCAGATCAGAAAGCACATTGACTTAATACAGCTTGGCTAATCCACCTTGACGATACGGAAGTGTTACTCGAGGATAAATTCAGATTATTGCACTCACCTCTCAAACGGCACAGCATTGAATTTACTAAGCTATACCTTCGTGGTCACACCACCCAAGTGCAGTGTTTAGCTATGCTGATAACGCACCAAAGATTGTGCAATTTTGTACAAGACTTTTTGAGTGAAGACAGATACGCTTTTCATCAATAGGGGAGAGAATTATGCAACACTCAAAGTTTAGTTTTCACCGTGAACTCGGTGGCCTAGAAGTACTACACAACATTGATAAGCAGGAAGACTTTGGTAGACATAGCCACAGCGGCTATACGCTTGCCCTAGTGGATAGTGGTGCGCAACGATTCTACCGCAGCGGCGGTGAACACTTAGCGAGTCAGCATAGTGTCATTTTGATTAATGCAGAGCAGGTGCACGACTGCAAAAAGGCATCCCAAGATAAGTCTTCGTACCGCTCACTCTACCCAACACCTGAACTATTTAATCAGCTTCTTGGTGATGGCAAGGCAATGGCTCCTTTTTTTCATGATGCAGTGGTACACGACCGAGCGCTTGCGGCACTCATGAATACCACTTTTAACGTCCTAGAATGTGATACCAGCGTACTTGAAAAGCAGTCTCAACTTATTACTCTGCTATCTTATCTAAGCAATAAGCAAGGCAAAGTCACATTCGATAGAAAAATCCCTTCGGTGAAGCAGCGAATTACCACAGCACGCCATTTTCTTTTGGATAATTTATTTGAAGATGTATCACTCGACTCCTTAGCGAGCCTTGTCGGCATGAGTCCCTTTTACTTTATTCGCGTGTTTAAGGCCCACACTGGCCTCACTCCCCATGCCTTTCAAATACAACACCGGCTTAATCATGCCAAGGCATTACTGCGCAATGGCAAAAGTGTCTCCCATGCAGCATTAAGCGTAGGCTTTTATGACCAAAGCCACTTCAACCGTCATTTTAAAAAGAATATGGGGATCACTCCCAGTCAATATAGCAAGGCTTGTTAATATGAAGGTCGCAGTATGCAAAGGCTTTTGGGATATGTTGCCATTAAATCTCGCCGTACTTCCTTGGGGGATATTGTGTGGCTCCCTTGCTGTACAAAACGGCTTTACACCGCTCGAGGCACAGTTAATGTCGTTACTGGTTTTTGCAGGCTCGGCGCAGTTAGTGGCAATAGAGCTTATTGCCAAAGACACGGCGCTTATCACCTTGCTTGCGACTACCTTTATTATTAGCGCGAGACATTTACTATATGGCCTTGCTATCCGCAACAAAATGATAGATAAGCCCCTTAAATGGCGTGGCCCGATTGCGTTTTTTCTCACTGACGAATTGTTTGCATTTTCCCATCACCATCGTGCCTATCAAGGCAAACTTCGGCTAGTGTATGCGCTCATCGCAGGTGGTAGCTTTTATGTTGCATGGAATCTGTGGACGCTCATTGGTATTGTTGCAGGTCAGTTTTTACCTGACTTGACCAACCTTGGCTTAGACTTCGCGATTGCGGCGATATTTATTGCTTTAGTGGTCCCGAGTATTAACGCATTACCCGTGCTATGTGCTTGTTTAACGTCGGCCGTAACTATCCTAGTGTTCAAACTGATCCATTTTGAATTTGGCTTAATCGCCTCAGCACTGCTCGGAATGTCGGTGGGATATGTGCTACAAAGTAAAAAGGAGCGTGTATGATCACTACTATTTTGGCCATGGCTTGCGTCACGTTTGCAACTCGATATTTATTTCTGGCAAAACAACTGCCTTTTACTATCGGTCCTAAACTACAGCGCTTTTTAAGTTTTAGCGCCCCTTGCGTACTGACTGCCATTTGGGTACCCATTGTATTTATTCAGGACAAGCAACTTGCCATCACACCAAGCAATCCCTATTTGGTCGCCGCAACGGTCGCGGTAATACTGGCGTTTCGCTTTAAAAACCTCTATGTCACCACGTTTGTAAGCTTAGCTGTGTTTTACTTGCTGTACTAAATGTGAAATGGTTACGGCCGTTGGATTAAACCCTAAACGCATGAGTGCCGTTTCATCCTCTGCTGTACTCACGCAAACTAAAGGGCGCTGGTTTAGCGCTTCGAAGCGCCCTGTCACATGGGCTTCACGGCCAATTGCAGCAAGTGGAAATACCATATCACCTTGTTCAACTTCGATATTTACATCTAGGCCATTTGCTATTCGCAGCGTCATCCAACAACCTAATTTTCTGCAAACATGAGTGACCACCCCTTTTACGGTCACAAGGTTTGTTGTGTAGTCATTGAGATTTGGCAAGATGTGCTCTGCCTCGACTAACTTAGACATGTCTGCACCACCGGCAAATTCAAGCGGACTTGAAAAGCTAAACCGAGAAAATACCGCCAAAGAGAGTGCTGTTAGTTTTATCGTATCCTTCATCATTGCGACTCCATAGCTTTTATCACTATTACCTCATCAATTGCTTACTCCTATAAAAAGTTATGGAGCATCAATCATATAGCTATATAAAAGTACAATTTGCAACTAAAATCAACACAAAAGTTAATAAAAAGTAAACTTAGAAATTAAATGTTTTTGAAATTGACGCCACAAATGTAGAATCTGCATAGGAATCAATATCATTGCTTTCATAACCCAATGAAAAAGACCAAGTACTAATCGAGTAAGTTCCAGTTAGATGCCAGTGGGTATAGTCATCATCACCCGACTCCCATTCGTATTTATCACTATCAAAGCTCATTGAATGGTCTACCCCGAGCGTCAGTGACCACCGCTCTGTGATTGGGATGCTATGCGTGAGCATCACTATCCCGTGAGCAGCCCCTGTTCCAAAATAATCCCATGCATACCAAAAGTCTAAATTTGTCTGGCCGTAATTAAACTTTGCAAAGGCTTCTGCATAGTTGTAATCAGAACTCACATCATCACCATGGTAGGTATATTGCGAGAGGCCAACATCAAGCTTTAATTTTTCAGTTAGCGAAAATTTGTAGCCACCGTACAGATCTCCTTCTAAATCCGTACCATCGCCAAAATCTACTTTAGACACCCAGCCTCCGGCATACCAACCACTTTTTCCAAACCAATCTAGACTGACTTGAAGCGCTTCGTCTTCCTTAGTTTGACTTACGCCGTTAAATAAATAGTCGGAAGCCAATGTGACGGTAGAGGATGTTGTCGCATTGACGAACAGTGGAGTAAACAACAATGGCAGCAGCCAGGATTTTTTCATCTTTGAAATCACTTTTTAATTAGAGTCATCTCAAGCATAGACCAGTTTTATTGATCTATATCCATTTACAACCCGCCTTACAAAGATGATAATAAGAATGATTTTTAATTAAGGAGTCAATATGAAAACCTCTCTTTCTGCCACATTGCTTAGCCTCGGTGTCTTTCTTTTTTCTCATGCCGCATCAGCAAATGAATGTGAACTCAGCATCGAAGCCAATGACATGATGCAGTTTTCTAAAAAATCACTCAGTGCACCATCTAGCTGTAAAGAAATTTCAGTTACGTTAAAACATACAGGGAAACTGGCGGCAACAACCATGGGCCATAACTGGGTGTTGAGCAAAGCAGCTGATGTTCAAGCCGTTGCGACCGATGGTATGTCAGCCGGCGCAAATAACAGCTATGTAAAACCAAACGATAGCCGCGTTTTAGCTGTATCTAAGGTAATTGGCGGTGGCGAACAAACCACAGTGACTTTTTCTACAGAGCAGCTAAAGAAAGATGAAAGCTATAAGTTTTTCTGCTCTTTTCCTGGCCATTTCGCGATTATGCAAGGTACGTTTACACTTAGCTAGAAATACTTAATAGCAGGGAATAAACCGTGAATTTCTACAGTTTCGCAGTGTCACCCTGCTAATACCGTATCACTCACTTCTCTAATTTGAGACAATTATTACTCAAGCCTTGAAGAATATCCCTATAATCATTACAATCAATTGCAAACAATAATGATTATCACCATCATGAGCTTTTTCTCAATTATACCGTTTTGGTTTGCCGCCGTATTGCTCTATCTGGCAAGTCCAAAACAACGATTTTTGGCTACACCTATTAGTAAACTCGCGGCATACCCTGTAGCCATTCTACTAAATTTGTCAGGCCTTGTTATTTTAACTGTGCAGTACCCTTTGGTCTCTGCAATGTTAGCAGCACTTGTTATCTTGATGTTTAGCTTAGTTTCAGTGACTTTGTTAAGTGGATACCCAATTAAACGCTTCTATCTCAGTTCAACGTTGGTCTTCTTATTATCTCTATTTGTAGGGGGAATAAGTTATGTGGCCTAAAACCTTACTTGGGTTTTCGTTGGGATTATTGCTGTCTATCTCCTTGGTGCTAAATCTCAATTTGCTATTACCATTTTCTGAATCGGCAAAACTCATGCTGGGTCTGATCTTGGCCTTTCCTATTTGGGCGGGCATTATCGTTTGGGGCTACGGATTTCCAAGTGCCAAAGCCGCTTGCAAGCCACTATTTGCCATTTTTATCCCTTCACTGCTATTAAATACAGCATTACTGTTAATGAGATAAATAATGAAAAATCAAACACTAAAATCATTAACCGAAGCACACGCCTGGATTGGACTCATTATTTCAACGGTATTATTCATCGTTTTTATCACAGGCTCACTTAGCTTATTTAGAGATAATATTCGGGGCTGGGAGCGTGCACCTCTGGCTGTACAATCAAACGAGTCAATAACTACAATTTCCTATGATAAAGCCATAAACTCTATCCAACAACAATACGATGTTGATACCGATCATGGTTTTTTTATGCGAGAGCCTACGCCGCATAACCCGTTTATTGAAGTATATTTCGCAACCCACTTAGACCAGCCCCACCCGATCACCGGGGAGGATCATCAGGACCAACACCTGTTGATATCACCGCAATCTGGTGAGGTACTTGCTGACGCCGATAAGTTTGAGTTTTCGACGTTGCTTTTTGAACTTCACTTCGATTTGGGGTTAGGCAGGCCTGGGCTCTACTTCGTTGGTGTCATTACGTTATTTTTCTTCGTTGCTATACTAAGTGGTGTTGTGATCCATTGGCGCAAAATTGCTAAAAACTTCTTTCAATATCGCGCCGAAGGTAAAAAAGACAAATGGCTAGATGCTCATAACTTGATTGGCACAATGGGTCTGCCTTTTCACATTATGTATGCCTTTACAGGGCTTGTTTTCAACCTCGTTATTATTTATCAAATTTCATACGCCGTGCTGCTCTATGGCGGTGACCAAACTGCATTACTGCAAGCGGCTGGATTTAACGAGCCAAAAATTGAGGCAATAAACGAAGCACAGCCGATGCAAGGCATCGATCAACTAAGAGCTCAAGCACAAGCTAAACTTGAAGATGTAACCTTCACTATGGTTGAAATTAGTCACTTTGGTGACGAGAATGCAGTGGTAGGCTTTACAGCAAAAAGCAATGATGCTTTCTCTAATATTAAAGAAATTCAATATAAGCTAAGTGACAGTTCACAAGTTTATCTCACAGAAAACAACTATGATAATGCGGTACGAGCGGGGCTATCTACCATTGCAAGTCTGCACTTTGGTGATTTTGCTGGATATGGCATGCGACTGGCGTTTCTATGCCTTGGACTTGCAACCGCCTACTTAATTGTTACTGGCAATTTAATGTGGATTGACAAGCGTGCGAAGCAGAAAAAGCAAAGTCCTAAAAGCCTAATGTTTGTTAAAAGACTGACCAGTGGCAGTTTTATTGGGGTAATTTTAGCGGTAGCTGTTGGCTTTGCATTAACCACTTTACTTCCAGTAACACATACCGACAAATTAGAAACAGTAAAGTCCTCTATGTATATGGCCTTTTTCTTCTCCCTGATAAGTAGTCAATTTGCCAAAGATGTTTTGTCCTTTAGCAAGGTGTTATTAGGGCTAAGTGGTATTAGCTATTGCTTAAGTTTAGTGATGAATTTGGCCTACTTCGGTAATCAATACAGCTTATTACCGCTGCAAACTAAAGTAGACTTCGCGATTGTGATTGGACTGATAGCACTAATGGCCTTGATCTGTTGGAAAACCGTGTCACGGATCAACGCCGCAGCGCAAGCCACAAGCGCTGCTTCGTCAGAACAAACTTCGCCCCAAACTGCGAACTAATACTAATTCAATTAATTCTCTAATCAATTTGAAGGGTGAAATCACATATTAGCTTCGTTAAAGATTTCTCATTTAGAACAACTAATTAGCAAAATTTTATCTTGCCTATATGGATGTAACCTTTGCGGTAGTTGGACGCGAGAGTGGCGCTACTAAAGCCATTTCCCTGCTTAAAAACTGGTATAAAAAAGCGGGCTGACATAGCCCGCTTTACCTTACTCTCACAGGGAAACAATGTGAAATTAAAACTCAGTCTTAAATCTTAAGTAGTACTCACGGCCTAGATATAAAGACGAGTGAATGGGATCTGCGTTATTTCCATTACCCGTCGCAAAAGGCGGCGCTTCATCCAATAGATTGTTAACGCCTAGCGTAATTTGAGTATCAACAGAATCTAAATGGTAGGTGACTTGAGCATTATGTGTCAGCGTGCTATCAACGGTATTGGTAAAGTTAACGATTTGGTCGCCTTGTTTAACCGATACTTCTTCTAACATCGAATCGATGTAGTAACTTTGCCAACTTGCGCTAAAGTCGTCATGCTGCCAGTTAAGTGCAAAGTTAACTCTGTGCTCAGGCACCGCCATTTGGCCATTAACGCGCTGTCCAGCTCGATCTTTGGTTGCCAGGCCCGGTTCAATAACTTCATGTTTACTCACAAATGACCAGTTGAGTGCGGTACTCAAATCACCAAATGAAAACTGCCCGATGTCAAAACGAACTTCAGCGTCTATCCCTTGACGATTTAACGCATTGAGGTTTTCATTAAACACATCAACGCCGGTGATCACCCCCTGAAACTCACCAGATTGAACGCGATGTACAGAGTCGCAGTACAAACCACTATTCATACATTCACTCAATTTAGTCACCGCGCTAATGTTCCCAATGGCATCTTTTAATTGGATGTCATAAAAATCTAAGGTGATTGAACCGTTAGTAAGCCAGCTCGGCTGATAAATCACCCCAAGTGTTTTGCTCGTCGCGGTTTCAGGTTCCAGTTCCGTGTTACCGCCAGTATTGGTTCTGATCTGCCCGATCGTTTCTCGGTAACTACCATCATCGGGAACGCCTGTGCTGACACAGTTTTGGTTTGGATTTGCTACGGCACAAGGATCGTCGCCATTTTCAAAGCCAGGTAACCTTCCTTTATAAAGTTCCACCACATTAGGCGCTCTAAATGCTTGTGACCAAGTCCCTCTAAAACTCAACTGCTCATTCAACGCCCAAAATACGCCCACTTTTGAATTGGTAGTCGAGCCAAACGTATCAAAGTCTGAATATCGAGTCGCGAGGTTTAACTCTAAACTCTGCGCCCAATCATGGTCTGATAATAGTGGCACAACGGCTTCTAGGTATGCTTCATTGAGTGAATATTCACCGCCCGTTGGTCTACCTAACCCGTCCGTGACTAAAATATTAATAGAAACGGCATCTGTTTGATTGCGCGCCTCAACCTTTTGATTTTCGATGCCAAAAGACACACCTAGGTCGCCCGCAGGCAAACTCGCCACGACACCACTTACATTCGCGCTGGCGATCTTAATTTGGTTATGACCTTGCTGGATCCCCGGCCAATCACCAGAGAGATAATTTAGCATGTCCTCGGAGATCTCAGAGTCGGTACCCGGTTGACCAAAGATATTAAGCGGCACACAACCCGCAATTAGCGCATCCGGTGTAGCACCACAGCGCAGCACGCCTTGCTCATCAAAATGAGTAGGACCAACCGCATTTTTAGCCGCTGGCCAATTGAATATACCGGTTTTTAGTCGTTTGTTTGAGTTGCGACCAAAATTGTAGGCAAGCTCCCAGCTCCAATCTGCATTAAAATCACCTGAGAGCGCCATCACAATTCGGTATTGGCTGTTTTCTACATGGTTCATACGGCCATTGGTTTCTACCATTCTGCGGCGCCAGTCGTTGATGGCATAAGGATTACCATCTTTATCTTTCGGACCGAATTGCTGGTTGTAGTAGTTATCAGGAGAGTAAGTAAAATCTAAATACCCACCCCAAACTGGAACTAATGGCTGAGGCGCACCATTGGTTGTGGATTTTCGATGTGAATAAAGCGCCTCAAAATTGAATACCACGTCATCCGAAAACTTCAAATTGCCAAGATCATACTCGCCAAATGCACTCATGCTATAGCGTTCAAAAGGCGTTTGCAGCAAGCTCGGCTCTTGGTAATTGTATAAGTCATTTTGCGCAAGCGACGCATCGGAGATAGTTTCACGCCACTCGCCATATTCAGGGCCTCGGGTAACAAATATTTCCTTGCCGTTTTCATCCGTGACTTTCAGGTTACTCCAAGGCATTGCGGAGCTACCGCCTTGACCGTAACTGCCATCGGGGTTAAGGGTTAAATCATAACGACTAAAATCTCTGTCACCGGCATACACTTCTTGTTTTTCATCGTAGCTGGCACTCACCATAAAGCGCCCTTTATCACCAACAATGCCTGTTACGAGTTCCAAAGAAGTCGTATCAGCATCGCCTTCAGCGGATTGACCAATGGAGCCACTGACCTCAAAAATATCGCCCGTTTGGCGAGTAATAATGTTTACAACACCAGACACCGCATCAGAGCCGTAAATAGAAGAAGCACCGTCCAATAAAATTTCAACACGTTCAATAATCGCAGTAGGGATAGCACTCAGATCAACTGCAGCATCCGCGCCATTTCCCCCATTTGGTAAGCGACGGCCATTTAGCAAGACCAATGTGCGCTGCGCGCCTAAACCGCGCAAGTCAAAGTTTGTCACGCCCGACGTATTTTCATTTTGTGAAGCATTAGGAGCACTGGCTGACACCGTCAGATTTTGCAGCATATCACCAATATTTTTAAATCCGGTTTGCTCAATATCCGCTCTAGATATTGTGGTTACCGCACCGGGTTTACTTAGGTTTGCCCGCGCGATGCGCGACCCCGTCACCATGATCTTCTCAACAGGTTCCGACGCTGCTTCTTCAGCAAGCACAGGGGCCGTCCACACTATAGCGCCCGAACCACACAAGCTGGCGATTGCCAACGCCAAAGTCGTTCTTTGTTTTGTTATTGTCATAACGGTTTCCTTTGTAACGTTCCAAATTATAGTTAGACGCTGACGATAGAAAGTTTCTTATTAT
Organism: Pseudoalteromonas galatheae; assembly: GCF_005886105.2. Classification (NCBI taxonomy): domain Bacteria; kingdom Pseudomonadati; phylum Pseudomonadota; class Gammaproteobacteria; order Alteromonadales; family Pseudoalteromonadaceae; genus Pseudoalteromonas; species Pseudoalteromonas galatheae. The sequence continues at coordinate 1,001,526 of NZ_PNCO02000002.1, read as the reverse complement.
CACTACGGGGAATGAAATAGGTTATTTATTGCGCCTTTTTATACTGATAACACAATTAAATCGTTCCAACAAGCATTTTCAGACGATTTGCGCAATATTTATTTACTTTTATTGAATATTCAAGCATCTAATAAAAAGTCATGTGATCAGTCAGATTTGGCGTGAACACTTCCCAGAAAGTCACAAATGTCACCACTTTCTTGGTATTCAATATTGGCCTTTAAGGCCACCGAAATCTGGTAAAAAGCACTTACCGGAACTACCTTTATCTAGGGTTTATTGGTCTTTGCGATTTGATTTTTGTTCCTCTGAGCGTGTTTTGCTCGCGGTGTACAACTTGCCCTATATACACATCAATCATACTGCTGCAAAAACAAACTTGAGAGATCAACAGGCCCTAGCAATCTTCCGTCATCGAACAAACAAGGATCTCCCATGGATAAGAAGCAAAACACACCATCGATTTGCCCTTTCGCACATGGTGCAAATACGTCGTCAGAGCATAGCGAGCACCAGTGGTGGCCAAATAGCCTGAACCTAGACATATTGCATCAGCACGATACGAAAACCGATCCGATGGATGCCAATTTTGATTACAAAGGCGCCTTTAACAGCCTTGATTATCCCGCCCTTAAAAAAGATCTCGAGCAACTTATGACAGACTCTCAGCCATGGTGGCCCGCCGACTGGGGACACTATGGTGGGTTAATGATCAGAATGGCATGGCATGCTGCGGGCAGTTATCGTGTTGCAGATGGTCGCGGTGGCGCAAACACGGGGAATCAGCGTTTTGCTCCGCTAAACAGTTGGCCGGACAACGGAAACTTAGATAAAGCCCGGCGTTTACTTTGGCCTATTAAAAAGAAATATGGCAACCAAATTTCATGGGCCGATTTAATCGTGCTGGCAGGCAACGTTGCTTATGAGTCAATGGGATTCAAAACCTTTGGCTTTGCCGGTGGCCGAGAAGATATCTGGCATCCAGAAAAGGATACCTACTGGGGCAGCGAAAAAGAGTGGCTGGCTCCCTCCAATAATTCAAACAGTCGCTATAGCGGTGAACGCGATTTAGAAAATCCGCTTGCCGCTGTGATGATGGGTCTTATCTATGTTAACCCTGAGGGCGTAGATGGTAATCCCGATCCGCTAAAAACAGCTAAAGATATGCGTGTTACCTTCGCTCGAATGGCAATGAACGATGAAGAAACCGTTGCCCTAACCGCTGGCGGACACACGGTGGGTAAAGCGCACGGTAATGGCAATGCCGATGAATTAGGCCCGGAGCCCGAAGGCGCGGACTTGCATGAACAAGGTTTTGGCTGGATGAATCACAGCTCACGTGGCATTGGTTCTAATGCAGTAACCAGCGGTATCGAAGGCGCTTGGACGACGAACCCAACTCAATGGGACAATGGCTACTTCTATTTGCTGTTCACGTACGAATGGGAACAAACCAAAAGCCCTGCGGGCGCGTGGCAATGGCAGCCTATCAATATAAAAGAAGAAGACAAACCAATTGACGCTGAAGATGCATCCAAACGCTGCATGCCGATGATGACAGATGCCGATATGGCGCTGAAAATGGACCCTGCTTATCGTAAAATTTCAGAGAGGTTCTACGCCGATCCCGACTATTTTAACGATGTTTTTGCCAAAGCTTGGTTTAAGCTCACCCACCGCGACCTTGGCCCTAAAAGTCGTTACCTTGGCCCTGAAGTACCCAATGAAGACCTGCTTTGGCAAGATCCAGTCCCCAGCGTTAACTACACCCTAAACGACAGTGAAATTAGCGCCCTCAAGCAACAGATTCTAGCAACCAATGTGACGCTTTCAGAATTAGTAGCCACCGCGTGGGATAGTGCTAGAACGTTTAGATATTCCGATTATAGAGGGGGTGCAAATGGTGCGAGGATCCGCCTAACCCCACAAAAGGATTGGCCTGGAAATGAACCAGAACGTCTAGCGAAAGTGCTCGCGGCATTAGAAGTCGTGCAAAGTAATTTTACGCCTACCATAAGCATGGCTGATTTAATCGTATTGGGTGGCTGTGCTGCTGTTGAACAAGCGGCTAAAAATGCCGGTGTGTCAATCCAAGTGCCTTTTGCCGCTGGACGAGGCGATGCCACAGACGAGCAAACCGACATTGAGTCATTTGATGTATTAGAGCCTGTACATGACGGTTTTCGCAATTGGCAAAAACAGCACTACAGCGTAAAACCAGAAGAAATGCTACTTGATAGAGCCCAACTGATGGGCCTCACAGCCAAGGAAATGACCGTATTGATCGGCGGAATGCGCGTGCTAGGCACCAATCACGGGCAAACATCGCATGGCGTATTTACCGATAACGTTGGCACTTTGAGTAATGACTTTTTCGTCAACTTGACCGATATGGCATATCGCTGGGAGCCAAGTGGAGAGAACCTATATGAGATAAAAACACGCGACACGGACACGGTAAAATGGACCGCGACTCGCGTTGATCTCGTCTTTGGTTCTAATTCTATTTTGCGCGCTTACGCCGAAGTGTACGCACAAGATGATAGCAAAGAGAAGTTTGTCCGTGACTTCGTTGAGGTATGGACCAAAGTAATGAATGCAGACCGATTTGACCTAAAATAACCACTTCAATATAAACTTGGGATGTGATTGACTTTTCCGCAGTAAAGTCAATCACATACTAATCCTACATTGGTTTACACAAAACCTTAGTGATTTGCTTGCCATTGATTTTTATCGCTATATGCTAGAAACCAATAATAATAACGAAAGTAGGGAAATTATGTTTAAAAAATCACTCCTAGCATGTGCGTTGATCGCTTCGCTAACGGCATGTAACCAAACCACTCAACAAGTTAATCCACCGCAAACTACTCAAGCTATCTCTGACTTTAAGACGTATTCAGCAGAAACATTTTTTGATACCACAGACATTCAGGGTAACGCGTTTCGCCCTGATGCAAAGAAAATCTTAGTGGCTTCTGATGAGTCGGGTATATTTAACCTCTATGAAGTTGATGTTAAAACAGGCAAAAGAACACAAATAACCGATGCCGCAGACTCAACCTATCCAATTGGATACTTTCCCAACGATCCCCGTATCTTATTCACTCGAGACGGTGGCGGTAATGAACAATTTCATCTCTTTGTCCGTGACCAAAACGGTAACGTAAAAGATCTCACACCGGGAGAAAAGGTCAGAGCCGGTTTTGTCGGTTTCTCTGAAGATAACAAGGCATTTTTCGTGTTAAGTAACCAGCGCGATGAGCGCTTTATGGATCTATATCGCTTTGATGCCAGCACTTACGAAAGTGAACTTATCTATAAAAATGACAAAAACTTAAATGTCCAAAAAATGAGTGAGACAGACCGCTACCTTGCACTTGTCAATGCCCAAGGTAATAAAGACAGCGACCTATTCTTACTCGATTTACACAACCCAGATACCCCACTCGTTGAGATCTCAAATGTGGAGCACGAAGCAAACTTTTTCGCTTCAGCCTTTTCTAAGGACGATAAGTATTTATACTACAGCACAGATGCCCATGGTGAGTTTTCTCAAACTTGGCGCTATGAAATCGCAACGGGTAAACACACGCCTTACATCGTAAAAAATTGGGACGTACGATTTTTGTATTTCTCAGATTCCAACCGTTACCGCGTTGTTGGTGTAAACGAAGACTCTAGTATCAAAGTGACGATCACCGACCTTAAAACTAGCAAGGATATCAATTTACCCAAGCTCCCCGCAGGTAGTATCAACAGTGTTAACTTCTCTGATGACGAAAAGCTGATGGCTTTTTATTTAAATTCAGATACTTCGCCAAATAACCTGTACGTATGGCGGGTTGGCAGTGACGAAGTTAAGCAACTGACCTCAACCTTAAGCGATAAAATCGATACCGACCACCTGGTCGAAAGCACCATCGCTCGCTTTAACAGTTTTGATGGTTTGGAGATCCCAGGAGTACTCTATAAACCAAAGCTAGCGAGTTCAACAAATAAGGTACCGGCGCTTGTATTTGTTCATGGCGGTCCTGGAGGCCAAAGCATGACAGGTTATAGTGCACTTACTCAGCACTTAGTTAACCAAGGATATGCCATTTTTGCCGTAAACAACCGAGGTAGCTCTGGCTATGGTAAAACCTTCTTTCACTTAGACGACAAACGTCATGGTGAAGATGATTTACAAGATATTGTTTGGAGTAAAAAATACCTACAGCAACTGGACTGGGTTGATGCTGATCGCATTGGCATCATGGGCGGAAGCTATGGTGGCTATATGACAGCTGCTGCATTGGCGTTTGAGCCAGAAGAGTTTAAGCTGGGGATAAATATCTTTGGTGTAACTAACTGGGTCAGAACTCTTGAATCTATTCCTGCTTGGTGGGAGGCATATCGCAAGTCACTATATGATGAGCTAGGCGATCCAGCTACCGATAAAGAGCGTTTGCATCGTATATCACCGCTTTTCCATGCTAAAAATATCACTAAACCACTAATGGTGGTGCAAGGTGCAAACGACCCACGTGTACTGCAAGTTGAAAGTGATGAGTTAGTCGAAGCGGTTCGCTCAAACAATGTGCCAGTCAAATACGTCTTATTTGAAGATGAAGGACATGGGTTCTCGAAAAAGGAAAACCGTATTGAGGCCTCTCAAGCCTATCTCGACTTTCTTAAAAAGCACCTCTAACAACTAGGCTACCGGATCCGAGTATCTGACCTTCGATTACTCAGATCGGATCCGAACTGCTTACTTATGGCCCCCTGTGCGCAAAAATACATCGTGAGATAAGGCTAAATAACCTGAGGTTTGGATAAGGAATGAGCTAACTCATTGTTTTTAATACCACATTAAATTATACCCTTATCTAGCCAGTCAGTTTTAGGGATAACAAGGCGAATTTATGCACCAATAGCTGGCTATTGGAAGTGAATTCAACGCAGTTAGCGCTAAAACTGGCTGCTAGAAAGGCATTAATTATCCGAAGCTCAGGTTAAATAGTATAGCTCAGCATGCACTAAGCTCAGCCACTATCCAATCTCGAAACGCCTTTAATTTAGGCCACTCAAAATGGCGTTCAGGTGCAACCAAGTAATACCGATATTCACATAACCATGCAAAGTCGGGATAGATTTCTAATTGGCCAAGCTCTAAAGATTGATTCACTAAACGTCGACGTAACAAAGAAAATCCTTGCCCTGCTACTGTTGCCTGCTGAACTAATGCTGCATTATCAATTTTGAGATTACTGAATGTATGACCACTCAGATCAAGTTGCTTATTAAGCTCGATCCACGCACGCTCATTATCTCGACCTTCATCATAGATAAAGTTGAGTTTTGATAGCTGTCCTCGCAACGGTTTATTTGGGTCAATTAATCCTGGGCGGTAGGCGAGAACTAACTCGTCCTCAGCGATGAGCTCGCTTTTCAGTCCCGGGTAATTACCAAATCCAAAACGGATCCCAATATCAATACCGTCGTGATTAAAATCGGCGAGTTGCTCGGTTGGATCGATACGTAACTGGTAGTCTGGTAATGCTTTGTTAAAGCTCGCCAATCTTGGTAGAAGCCAACAGGTAGCAAATGAAGGTAAAACTGACAGGTTAATGGTATTTGGATTCGGATCTAATTTTAACGTCGATAGACCCATTTCAACTTGCCCAAAAGCCTTGTGTAAATAAGGTAACAAGTCTTGCCCTTGCTGGGTTAGCAATACCTTCCTTGTTTGCCGCTCGAACAACATGCAACCAAGCTGTTGCTCGAGTGTTCTTATTTGCTGGCTCACTGCAGCTTGAGTCACGAATAAGGCTTCCGCCGCCTGCTTAAAACTACCTAATTCTGCCGCCGTTTTAAAATACCAAAGTCCTTTGAGTGGAGGTGATTTCATTCGCTATCTTACTTAATTAAAACTTAACTATAGGTCAGAATTTCTAGTTTGTCAGTTTTATGAATGCGCACAATACTTAGCAGTGAAATCAGAGACGGAAGGAGTCTTTATCATGAAATACGCAATTATTCTTGCATTTCCTCTAGCAGCACTCGCATCAACATCCGAGCAGGTACAAACTGAAAAAGTATTTACTGATGCGGGATACCCCTACAAAAACTTAATCATGAAGGCCAAAAAAGTTGAGCTTGTTTATTCAGAAGAGCAAAACAAAACGACCTGTCGAGTTAAAGTCTATAGCGGTGATGTACTTCATGAAGGGGAGCCTATGGAGATATCGGCTAAAACGTTTTCAACCGATCCCATCAAAGGTTGTCTTGCCCGACAAAATGCCAAACATATTTTAAGTTTGCTGTAGATCACATGTGTACCTCAGCATCTTTTTTGTACTAAAAGATGGTTTGAAATTAGCATTAGCAACTTGCTTCTGGTAGTTGCTAATCGTTATCACCGTGTTGTGCGTGTTTGCATCAGTTCGAAAGCATAAACATTTAACAGATGGTTTCAACACAACCAAAGAACAATACACCTGTTAACAAAGAGCACTCAAGTATGCGCTAACTTTCGCTTAAATTGAATCCCAGCTAAGTAGAGTAACTTTAGTACCAGCAATAAAATGTGCATATTCCACTTCGTAACAGAACATAACGCATCAGCATAAAACCCATAATTAATTGATATTAAATAAAAATTATTTTTACCCTTGTCAAACCATGTATGAGTCAAACTTTCAAAAACAGGTCTGTTGATAAGAAAACTTATTCGTTACAAACAAAAATCAATTGAAACATTTATTTCACAAACTATAATCCTTGCCCCTAAGTTGAGTAAAAAACGCTATTTTTGCTTTTAGTTTTCAAGGAGTAGATATGAAAATAAAGCCTCTCACAATTACGTTCGGACTTGTATTAAGCAGTACTGTTCAAGCATTCACCCAATTTGGTGGACAAGGGATCATGCCCATGGGACATGAATGGTTAACCCGCACCGCAGCCCTTGAGGTGCTGGATGCCGAACATATTATCGAACCAGATCCTAACGACCCTAGACACGCTTGGCGCTATGGTCTGGCAAAGAACATCACACTACATACCGCACAAGATGAAGTTACTCGACTCCAATCCCAGTTAAACAACAACCCGCTCTATGAACCAAGATACGACAGTGTGAACTCCGCCATCGTCGGTGAGCGTTGGGTTGATATTGCTGGATTTAACGTTACCAACGCCAGTACCGATCCAACCGGCCCAAATTGCTTTAGCGCAGTCTCCCAAGAACCGGCTGACATTCAGCTAGATCATTTTATGCGCCGCTATGATGATATTGCAGGCCAAGGTGGTGTAGATGCAGCTTATCGCGCGCAAAAACGCTTTGTTCAACATTTTATTGATGCGGCTATGGCTGAGGAAAAGCGCCTCAAGGTGTGGGATGGTGGTGGCCACGCCGCCCTTGCGGAAGTAGATCATAATTATTTTTTGTTTGGCCGTGCCGTTCACCTATTTCAAGATTCATTTAGTCCAGAGCATACGGTAAGGCTTCCACAAGATAACTACGAAAAGGTTTGGCAAGTAAAAGCTTACCTTTGCTCTGAGGGTGCCGAGCAGCATTCGCACGACACCAAAGATGTGCTCAACTTCACCAGTGGCGATGTGATCTGGCAAGCGAATACACGCCTAGAGTCTGGCTGGCAATCTTATCGTATTAGCAGCATGAAACCGGTCGCGATTGTCGCGCTGGAGGCCAGTAAAGATCTCTGGGCTGCGTTTATTCGCACAATGGCAACACCAAAAGCACAAAGACGTAGCGTAGCCGAGCAAGAAGCACAGCTATTGGTACAAAACTGGTTGTCGTTTGACGAGGCCGCTATGCTGGCTTGGTATGAGGACGAAAATAAACGTGATCATACTTATGTACTGGCCCCTAATGAGTCAGGAAAAGGGAAGTCACTTGAAGCCTGTATGGCAGAGCTAAATGTAGGCACAACTAGCCAAACAGAGCGTGTTGCACAGCTAGATGCAGAGCGAAACCAATGTCTTTTTAATATCGAAGCCGAACCTGGTTTTGAAGATCTTAACGACCCACACTTAGATATTCCCTACAACTGGCGCTGGAAATCTCTAACCTGGCAAACGCCACCAAGCGGCTGGACATATCCGCAGTTAAGTGCAGATACGGGCACACAAATCACGATAAAGTCGCCAGTAAATAACCAGTATTTAGCAGCACAGACCCTGAGCAATAACACCCGAATTACCTTTAGCCCAACTGAGCCTCTCGATTTAATTCAGGTAACCAATACTGAGGGTCAGCACTATTTTAGAGCCACTCATGCCCCTTCACTGTTTTTAAGTTACAGCAGCAAAAGCGCAGGTTATCTCAAACTCGTAGACTCCCCTAAACAAGCACTCTACTCGTTGATTTATCAAGGTGGTGTGTGGAATATCAAAAATCAATTTTGGCAGCAATATATTTGGTTTAACCAAGCGCAAAACCAACCTGAGTTAAATCGCCATGGCGAGCCGGACCAGTTATCCGCTAAGTGGATGATTGAAGGCATATAACTTAACACAACCCCCAACCAGCAGGCCCTATCTAATTTAGGGCCTTTTCCTAAATAGACTCACTCAGCAAGCCTGAAACAAAGTACAATTAACTTTTTTTACGCAGCCAAAAGAGGCTTCCTTCAACGCTTAACCAGGCTTTTTTGCCACCACAATCTATATAACTTAAGACTTCTTCTTTTGAACCCAAGGTGTAGCCATATATCTCTTTTTGCTTAGTCTTTTCTTGACCTGTAAGCATCTTGATAAAGTGCTTATTGTACCCTTTGATTGTCGCTTTTAGCTCATTTAAGGCTTTGCTCTCGCCATCCTGCGCAAAACGCATCAACGCCTCTGCAGATAGCATAAAAATACTCTCTTCTTCATATTCATCAAGGCAAGCTTTTAGTTTATCCCACTGCTTTAAGATAACTAAACCGTTCACATACAGGTATCGACAGGCCTGATTATCGTTGGGATTAAGTCGCAGCAGCACGTCTAACTCATCAACCGCCTCTTGAACTCTGTCTGCCCAAAAGTAAATCCACGCTTTATGGTAACGAATAAACATATAAGGTCTGGTTTCGTGAATAAGCCAAAAATTGCCTTGATTTTCCTCAATATAATCAGGCGTAATAAAGTCTTGTTCTTCATTATGAATAAACTGGTCAAGTAAAGGGATTGAATCGATGTGAGTCAATTTGAGTAAATTCTCAATCAGTGAGTTTCTTATTTCTTCCTGTTCTTCATCAAAATCTTCTTCAAATTCAAACGCTCCGAGCTCATTGTCTAACTCAGGATCCCAAATTAAAGTATCCCCTAACTCCATAATCGCGCCTGCCAAATAACGCTTTACATCATGAGCCTCCCGCTCAAAAGGCACCATAGGTTCAGCGTTTGAAAATGCCGCCTTTGCTGCATCTAAGCTAGTAAATCCGGTGAGCTGTTGTTGTAATTCATTTACCGCACCTTTCTGCTCTAGTGACAAGTTCTCAAAAGATACTTTATCCAAAGCTTTAAGCAGACCAAGACAAAAGCTCGGTAATGGAGCCCCCTTTGCTAATGATGCTGCAAAGTCTTGCTTAGAGAGCGCACACTCTTTTGGCAACTTATAAGTTTTGCCATCCAAGCTTGAAACGCACTGCTCATGCAAATCCATTAAAGCCTCTAACTGAGCACGGTAAATAGCCGTGTAATCACCAAAGAGCTCAGGCAACCACTCATGTATTTCAGCCATATCATTAATAGCAACTTTGCCAATCAAATAGCCTTCAACAAAATAATAATCCGGTTGATGCTGAGTATCTTTAGAAAAGGCATTAACTGCTTTGCGTAACGCACTTGGAGTCATATAGAACATTCCTTTAATAATTGGATAAGTAAGTGGGAGCCGCTTTATGCGGCGATCTCTACATAAAACATCGCGGAATAAATCCACTCCCACCACACTAGCCCCCGCAGGTGGGAGCCGCTTTACGCGGCGATCTCTAGATAAAACATCGCGGAATAAATCCGCCCCAACCAAACTAGCCCCCCGCTGATGGAAGCCGCTTTACGCGGCGATCCATACAGCAAACATCGTGGAATAAATCCACTCCCACCACACTAGCTCCCCGCTGGTGGGAGCCGCTTTATGCGGCGATCTTTGCAGAAAACATCGCGGAGCCAACCCGCTCTCACCACACTAGACCTTCTGGTAGGAGCAGCTTTACGCAGCGAACTCTACAAAAACATCGCGGAATAAATCCACTCCCACCACACTAGCCTTCCGCTGGTGGGAGCCGCTTTACGCAGCGATCTTTACATCAAGCTCAGGATCACAACCTTTGCGGCTCTACTGGACTTTGTATAAAGCTGGCGAATCTATCAACTATGTTTGGATAATGTGCACGTAACAGAGCTTGTGACTCTCGGTTACTCAAAGCACGACATCGCTCAGTTTGCTCTTGCAGCATCAACTTTTTCAAACTCAGTCTCCCAGTCGTGGTAGACATCAAAAAATGGATGGTCGCCCAACTACTTTTATACATCAGCTCAGAATTGTAAGACTTCCATTTGGATTCTGCATTAATGAGCTCATAAGGCGATAACACTCGCCCTTTAATATAACCGCGATGTAATCTAGCTTGATTTGGTGCAACAGTGCCGATCTGCATCGTCACTTTTACGGTTTGAAAATAGCCTGCAAGTCCCTCATTTAACCAACGCGGCGTATATCCAATCACAGCCTGATTAATAGCGTGTACCGCTTCATGAACAGCAGTTTGCATCGTCGCATAATGATTTCTCTGCTCGACCAAAGCAAGGTTGTATCTACCCAAGTAGAGACCAACATTACCCTTTGGATTGCCACCATAGGATTTAACCACTCGCTCATATTCGTGCCGATTAGGTAGCACCTTGATCCTGAGCGTCACCTTTTGCATCGCCTCCAAGCCAACAATACTGGTATACCCCCTAAATACGGCATTCAGTTTAGCGCTCAAGGTGTTTTTAAACTTTTCCGTGATATTTGGACCGGAAATATTGAGGTCAAAGAAATCAAGAGCACGATTACGCTCTGGCTGATAATGCTTAGCCGCAGAACTCGGCTTTTTATCCGAGTAATTCGTAATGCCTCTTTCATCAACCCAAGTGTATATCCCATTCTCAACTCGGTATTTGATTCCCTCAGCTTGCTGAGAAACACAGCGACCAAACTGTCTTAAACTCGTTTGATGGTCAAAAGTATCTCCGTTTGTTGACTGAACTGAACTTGGTTGTTTGAACTTTTGCTCTGAAACCACTGGCGCACTATTTAATTCAGTTTTTTGGTTGCTTAGCATATTGGTTAGCTGAGGCTGTATCTGAGTAAACCAAAACTCACGGCCATCAAAAAAGAGAAACAACAACACAGAAAACACAACTAAGCAGGCCTTAAAAATAGCCTCCTTCCACTCGCTCCAAGCGCCCTTCATTCCTTGACCCTCAATCCTATTTTTTATTGAAATATCCTGATAGTAAGAATAACCAAGTTAGAATCCCGCAGTTAGAAACCGCTTTAGGCGGCGATCTTTACATAAAACATCGCGGAATAAATCTGCCCCAACCACACTAGCCACCACTGGTAGGAGCCGCTTTACGCGGCGATCTCTTCATAAAACATCGCGGAATAAATCCGCCCCAACCAAACTAGCCCCCGCTGGTGGGAGCCGCTTTACGCGGCGATCTCTACATAAAGCATCACAGAGTAAATCCGCATCCACCAAACTAGCCCCCGCTGGTGGGAGCCGCTTTACGCGGCGATCTCTTGCATCCTATTCCAGAAAATCAAACCATCACACAACCTTGCGACGCTCCCAAATCCAGCAAAGCGCCAAAGCAAACACACCACTTGCATAGGTTACATACAAAGGCACTGAAGTGCCTGCATCCTCAGCATACATAAACACACTCGACATCACCCAAGCAGCACCTGCACCAATCAACAGCCACACCGCCGCAGAATACAGCTTATACACCGGCGCACTTATATAACCCGACAACACCACACAAGCCGCTGCAACACCACCTATCACCGGTTTTTTCCACCAGCCCGCATACTCCGCCAACATCCCGGCCAAAGTGGCTGAAACGACAAAAGTCACGATGACGATCATAATAGACAGTAAAAATTTAAGGGCTTGGTTCATCGGGCTATCCTTAAGCCTTGAAAATGCTGATTAACAAGAAGTTTACTCAAAAAATTACGAACCGTCACTTCAACATTTTTGGACTAGTATCTTGAAAAACTTCGACAAGCAATATTTTACCATGGCTATACTACTTCAATAATCACCTGCAATTTAAGCTTAACAAGGTTATAGTCAATACAAAGGAAATCAAAAATCAAACAGAAATGTCTGAACAAGGCCACTGGTTAACCAGCAAACAAACCCTAAAGTTACTAAAGATCAGTGGCTGCGAGCTGATGCATCGCCGTGAGCGCGGGCAGTTAAAATACCAAAAGCGCGGACGCGCCTATTACTATTATTTTGAACATGTCGACCCAGCTAAACTTTCTTGAATATAAAAAGCTTGTTAAAGCAATTAAGGTTGGCAAGCAACTACCAAACGCCGTATACGTGCACCACTCGGCGATATGCTCTGCACTTCCTGAGGAGTTGCAAAATCTCTTTGAGCAACAAATTAACACCCATCACCTGTCTGCGCCATGGAATGTACTAAAACTGCTCAAACGTGACTTTAAAATCACCTTGCTCCACTACCCTGATTTTGATGATTACGCTTACCCAGCGCTAAAGCACAGCATTACTATTGATATTCTTGAAAGTACAGCTAAACAGGCCGATTATTCGAAATCTGACAACCCACCCATTTTGCATCGTAAAGAAGCTTTTGTGTTGCCTGACTATCCAAAATTTGCTGAATTTGAATCTATCACCAAAGAAGGTGAAGCTATTGGCCTTTATCAAAACACCAAAACGATAGGCTTTAAAAAGCAGTGGAGCGCATTAATCAAACGCCAAGGGTATCAGCTAGATGAATACGGCCGGCTGCACCCATCTGAACAATTACCCCAGCAAAAAGCCGAGTCGAGCGCAGAGCAGACACAAGCAATTCAACGACACTTGACCGCAATAAACCGTGACAGGCTCTCTGCACCATTCCAAAAGTTAGCTAAATTTGGCTACCTCAACGGCGAATATTCAATTCAAGACTACGGCTGCGGCCTAGGGGATGACCACCGCGAGCTAGAAGCCAGCGGTCTTAACATCAATGCTTGGGACCCTGTCCATAAGCCAGAAGGGCAAAAAGTACAAAGCGATATTGTAAATCTAGGCTTTGTGCTTAATGTAATTGAAGACTATGACGAGCGTGTAGACACGTTACGCCAAGCATACGCGTTATGTGACAAACTAATTGTGGTTTCTGTTATGCTCACCAGTTCCGCCGTTACAGAGCAATTCAAACCCTATAAAGACGGTGTGATCACCAAACGAAATACGTTTCAAAAGTATTACAGCCAAGCACAGATCAGAGAGTTTATAGAGCACACCCTAAATGTAAAAACTGTACCGTTTGGACAAGGGATCATTGCTGTATTTAAATGCCCAGAATTACTTGAGTTACACCATATTGAACTACAGTTTCAAGCTCACGAATGGCAGCATATTACTAAGCGTCCAACCACCAAACAATTACCTACTCGTGTAAAGCAAAGCTTATTGGAAAAACACCCAGCATTATTTGAGCAATTTTGGCAACATTGTTTGCACTTTGGTAGAGTACCCGCCAATGACGAATTTGAACAAAGTGACGCAGTGCGGGCCATCATCGCGAGCCACAACAAAGCTTTTGAATTGGTACGCGACCATTTTGACTTCCAAGATTTTAAAAACGCACAGCTAAAACGCAAACAAGACTTATTGGTATACTTTGCCCTCAGCCTATTTGGTAAACGCCAAGCGAAAAGCCATTTGCCCAATCGCCTACTAAGAGATATAAAAAGCCACTTTACCAGCTTTAATCAAGCCATTGACGAAGCAAGACAATTACTATTCTCAATTTCAGATCCAGTCAACATAGGTGAAGCTTGCCATCACACCTATTCATCGTTGCAATTAGGCGAGTTTAATCACAGCCACAGTTATATTCTGCCGAGAACCTATCTTAATCAGCTACCAGCAGTCTTGCGAGTCTATATTGGTTGTGCCGCCCAGCTATACGGCGATTTAGACGACATTGACTTAATTAAAATTCATATGCGTTCTGGCAAAATCACTCTACTTAAATACGACGACTACAACAAAAAACTCCCGCTACTCACCGAACGCATAAAAGTGAAACTGGCCGAGCAAGACATTGACTACTTTTACTATGGCAACGAATACCCACAGCAACCGCTGTATAACAAAATCGACTTTCTTGAAAACGGCTCCAAGGCACACCGAGCACAACAGCGCTTCGATAAGAAGCTTGCCGATATGCTTAAAGGCGTACCAAAAGCAGAATGGCCCAATTGGAACATTCTGCTAAAGGTGTTTGAGTATTGGGGAGTGGAGTTGAAAAGCAGTAAATTCATCAAACTAAAACGTTAAAAGCCTATTAAATTTTACATACCTTGCTAAAATAACTAGCTACTCAACCAAATTTATATGGAATTATTACGTAAGGTACGTAATAATATTACGTAAACCGCAATAATGGACTTGCAACAATGAGTAACTTAGATACAAATTATTGCTATAGCTTTCCCGCCGTGCGTGGACAGCAGGCTGGCAAACCGTTCTACATAGCCACTTGCCCTCTAAGACTAATCCCAAAAATCTTTGTCTACGACGAAGAAGAAGTTCCCGTAGAGCTAAGAGCCCAGCGCACCTTAAATAAAAACCGCATACCTGAAATGGCTCGCTACTTAGTAGAGTCTCCAAATGACTATGTATTTTCAGCAATTACCGCTTCTGTAGGATCTGAGGTCGATTTTATAAGCTCTGAAGGTGGTGCAAACCTTGGGACACTAAAAGTACCTATGGACGCACAGATCTTGATCAACGATGGTCAACACCGAAGAGCAGCTATTGAAGAGGCGATTAAAGAGCGTCCAGAATTGTGTCAAGACAATATCGCTGTCTTATTTTTTGTTGATGAAGGGTTAAAACGCTCTCAGCAAATGTTCGCTGATCTCAACAAATATGCTGTTCGCCCAAGCCCTTCACTGGCGACAATGTATGACCATAGAGATCAAGCTTCAGAGCTTGCGCGCTACTTGGCGCTCAATTCTCGACCGTTCGTAGGATTTACAGAGTTTGAACGCTCTACAATTGGTGCAAAAAGTAGTAAACTCTTTACCCTTAGTGGTATCAAGCAGGCAAATCGCTCTTTATTCAACAAAAAACCAAAAGAAGGGTTTTCTGAGGAAGAAAAGCAAGTCGCCTGTCACTTCTGGGAGCGGCTCAATGAACACATGCCTGAGTGGCTACAGATCCAAAACAAGCAATTATCCGCTGCAGAATATAGACAAGAGAGCATTGCCGCACACGGTATTGGTTTGCAAACTTTGGCGAACGTAGGCGCTGAGATTTTGAACTTGCCAGAACAAGAACAACAAGAAAAGTTTAAAAAGATAGCAAAGTTAAATTGGCTTAAGAGCAACCCGCATTGGTGTGAACGCACAATGCAGCATGGGAGGCTTTCGAAGGCTGTAAGTAGTATTTTTCTGACTAGCGTCCAAGTAAAGCGAGAAATCGGTTTACCTATATCAAAAGACGATACAGTCAAAGAGCAAGAATTATTGAACACATGACATTATTAAATCAGTACGACCTTGACGATTATATCGACTTTATCGAGGACGAATCTTTCGCAGGTCGAAAACTTCACGAATTTGTTGCCGATACGCAGCGCGTATATCTTGCTGATAAACGCCCTTGGGTGATCGGCTATAGTGGGGGTAAAGACTCATCAGCCGTGATGACACTTGTTTACTTTGCACTTTTGGGTTTAGAGGAACAAGATCGACATAAACCAATTTATGTCGTCGCGTCAGACACCTTGGTCGAGACACCTATGGTTGT
The DNA here is from genome assembly GCF_005886105.2 of Pseudoalteromonas galatheae. Taxonomy (NCBI): domain Bacteria; kingdom Pseudomonadati; phylum Pseudomonadota; class Gammaproteobacteria; order Alteromonadales; family Pseudoalteromonadaceae; genus Pseudoalteromonas; species Pseudoalteromonas galatheae. The sequence continues at coordinate 985,477 of NZ_PNCO02000002.1, read as the reverse complement.
AGACCATGTTGATAATTCTTTAAAGCTGATTGCAAAAGGTGCTGAGCGCGATAACTTGCCAATCACCACACACAAAGTGGTGCCAAAATCAAACAATACCTTTTGGGCTAATTTATTAGGTAAAGGTTATCCTGCACCTACTCGTAACTTCCGTTGGTGTACAGAGCGGATGAAAATAGGCCCTGTCAGCACTTTTATAAAAGATAAAGTTAGCCAACATGATGAAGTAATCGTGGTACTAGGCTCTCGCTCGCAGGAAAGTGCCTCCCGTGCACAAGTAATTAAAAAACACAAAATTGACGGCTCTGATTTAGCGGTGCACACTACGCTTGCCAATGCGTTTATTTACACCCCTATCGACACTTGGAGTGTGGATGATGTATGGAAAATTCTTCGTTTATGTCATCTTAAAACCGAAGAAACGCCTTACGGCATTAAAAATAAGTGGTTCGATAAATATGACCTTGAGTGGGAGAACCCTTGGGGCGGTAAAAACCTTATTTTATGGAACCTATACAAAGACTCATCTGGACAAGGTGAATGCCCACTGGTAATTGATGAAACAACTCCTTCATGCGGTAATTCGCGCTTTGGTTGTTGGACCTGCACCGTCGTCACCAAAGACAGAGCAATGGAAAGCTTGATCCAAAACGGCGAGCAATGGATGAAGCCATTATTGAAGTTTCGTAATATTTTATCTCGCAGTACATCGCCAAAGTTAAAGAAGAAATACCGCAACCATATTCGTCGCGACGGCCGCTTAGCGTTTAAAACACTCAAAGAAGACAAAGAGCGGGTACTAACGGACGACTACACAACTGGGCCTTACCTGCTGAAGTACCGAAAGCTTGCCATGCGTATGCTGCTGACGATGCAAAAGCGCTTTAATGAGCAAGGTCATAATATGGAACTCATTACTATACCAGAGCTCCACGCAGTAAGGCATGAATGGTTAAATGACCCTAATGAGCCAGACTGGGAAGATTCTCTACCAAAAATTGTGCAAGAGGTTCTTGGGCTGAACTTAGATTGGACAATGGACGATGCGAACCAATTTAGCTTAACTGAAGGTGAGTTACTCAACGAACTTGCACCAAAATATGGTGTGTCAGCGCATATGATCAGAAAGTTGATCGATGTAGAACGAGAAATGAGTGGTCTTGCCCGCCGTACTGGTATTTTTAATCGCATTGGGCGCTTGATCCAGCAAGATTGGGAAAGTGCAGAAACGATTATTGCGTCTAATTTAGAAATAAGACAAAGCCAAATGCGCCAAAGTAATGAAGTAAAAGCGCTTGAAGACGAGCTCAAGCAGCTAAATAAGTTACTAAATAAAGAGGGTATTGCATGATTTTTAAAACACTCACCCTAAATAACTTCCGTGTTTTTAATGGCGAAACGACAATTGAACTTACGCCACGTAAACAAGGGGTCTTTGAGCGCCCTATCATTCTATTTGGTGGCTTAAATGGGGCTGGTAAGACCTCTATTTTAACCGCGATTCGTTTGGCTTTACTGGGTCGACGCGCGCTTGGTGCAGTCATAACCAACAAAGACTATTTAGCCTATTTAAACGAGCAAACAAATAATACCGCTTTAAAACTGGACCCAAGCACCGAAGCCAGTATTACACTGAGCTTTAAACATACTCATCAAGGTGAGCATAAGCTTTACGAAGTTACACGAGCTTGGCAAGCTGAAGGAGAAGAGCAGCTTATACTCAAAGTAAATAGTGTTGAAGATACAGCACTTACTAATGAGCAGGTCCAAGCATTTTTGCATGAACTTGTGCCGCCTGGGATAGGAGACTTATTCTTTTTTGACGGTGAAAAAATCGCCGAATTAGCAGAAGATGACACTGGTAGTTACCTTAAAGAAGCCGTTCAAAAGCTACTAGGTATTGATATTATCAACCGCTTAAACACTGACTTAGATATCTACTTAAAAGGGTTAGGCACTGAGTCAGCAGATAAAGATACACTCAAAAAAATTCAAGCTGCCGAAGATGAAAAACGCACAATCACCAAAGAGGTTGAAGTTACACGCGTAAAAATTGATGAAATAGGCAATATTCTTACCGATATAAAACGAAAAATAGCCGTTAAGGAAGCCGATATTCAGGCACATGGTGGCGCTTGGGCTGAAACAAAAGAGCAAGAGCAAGCCAAAATCAACGACCTGTACGAGCTAGAAAAAGACCTCAACACCAAAATCCGTCATGAGCTAAGCGGATGTTTACCTATGGCACTAGCTCCTACTGCTATGCAAGGGCTTATAGACCAACTCGCTGAAGATCAAAAGATTAAGCAAGCAAAGGCGTTTGGTAATGAACTGAGCCAAGCGCTACCGGCATTACAGGACCAGATATCTAAAAGCTTTAATGCGCAATCGGGCGACATTATGGCAACGATTAATAGTTACTTTGGCCAGCTAACTGCTGAGTATGGCATGGCGAGCCCAGAGCTAGACATCTCAGATTCTGAGTTTGCTTTAATCAAAGCGCAACTAGAAGAAGGTAAGCAGTCACAGTGTTTGCTGAAAGAGCTATCGACAACACTAGAGCAAGTCCAACACAAACTTAGTTCACTATCTGTGAATATTGAGCGCGCACCAGATGCTGCTGACTTAAAAGACCTGTATGAAAACTTAAGAGCGCTTGAAAAAGAATGTGATGCAGTGAGCAAAGATTATATTAACGCGCTTTTAAAAGCTAAAACACTTAAAACCAAAGAGCTAGAGCTAGCCAAGCGACTAGAAAAGCTCTATGCCAAGCTTAAAAATAACCACTCGGCAGATAAAGCCGTACACCGTGTACAGCAAAGTCAGTACGTGTTGGATGATTTTAAAACCGCGCTCACTGAATTACGTGTTACGCAGCTAGAAGAGCTGTTTGTTACCGCTTATCGTAAGCTTGCTCGTAAAGAGGACTTAAAACTTTCAGCCAAAATAGACCCGCAAAGCTTTGATGTAAACTTGGTTGACGCTCAAGGAGCCGTGATTAATCGTAAATCTATGTCTGCCGGTGAAAAACAAATATTTGCCTTCGCAATACTTGAAGCCCTTGGCAAGCTCTCTGGCAAAGTGTTACCGGTTGTTGTTGACACACCACTTGGCAGGCTCGACTCCAAACACCGAGATAAACTAATTAAACACTACTTCCCAGAGGCCAGTGAACAAGTGATTTTGCTCTCAACAGACACTGAAGTAGACCAAGACTTTTATCAAGCCATTGAGCATAAAGTGTCTCACGCATTCGAGATAGAGTTTAATCAAACAACCAATTGCTCAACCCTGCGCGAGGGTTACTTCTGGGCAGAATTGTCTAAGGAGGCAGTATAATGCTCCCACAAATCATGTGGCTTAAAAAGTCCGTAGAAGATCAACTACAAAACCTTAAGGCCAAAACGGGTGTCACACCTAACGTTGCAGCGCGCATCGCCTTCTTCCGCTCTGTGGAAAATGGCTTTGTGTTTGATAAGTCCACCGAATATAAGCTTTCCGGCAATCTTAAATTAGATAAACATACTTGGCTGGGTAAAACCCTGCAAGTCACTGAGTTATTATTAAAACAGCGCTACCCTGAGTATTCTGATAAAGAGTTACAAGCGGCTTGGGCAGCGCATATTGAGGATGGGGTTTCTACAATTAGAAGTCACAGCTCGATTGTCGATTTAGCAAACACATTGTAAAGATAGGGCCGTATAAAGGCCCTACTCCTCATCCTCATCCAAGAGTAAGTTTTCTAAAATCATGTTATAGATCATCCTTGTCGACTTGGATGTAGCATCTAAGTTTTCAAAGTCAGCTTCATCCAATACTCCGCCATCAAGTATTTCTAAAAACTCTTCTTCGTCATATATTTTAGAATCATCTATTCCATCAACCGTAAAAAACTGTTGCATAATACGTTTTAATATACGGGCTAATGCTATAAAGCCAATTGTTTTATTTAATGAAGAATTTTTATTCTCTTTGCTCCATGCATTAGGCCACAATTTTTCTACAGCACTGAAAAAATTATTTATATTACTAGCTATTACACTATCTTTAGAATTTAAGAAACTAGCCCTAAATGGATACTTATAAGCATCATCATAAGATGTTTTTTCTAACTTATACAGCCTCGATTTTTCCCCGCCTTTTTCTTTCCCCAGGTAATAGTTTCTATCCGCTGTAGCATCATGAGTCATAAGTTTTAAAATATTCTGCACAAAAGAAGCTTGTGTAAGTAATTCATTCTTCACCCCTTTGGTTGCAACACCTAGTCTTTTAATTCTTCTATAAAATGGACCTTTTTCTTTATTTAGCAATACCGCTATGTCGTGACAAGTTTTCTCTGGGCTTCTAGACCTCGCCAGTGACTCAAGATCATATACTAAAGATCTGTTTACTTTAGTTTGGGCTAAGTTAACAGTGGCGAAAATATTTGCTTGCGTTGACAAATCAGCTTCAACGAATATAGTTACTAATAGACCGAAGTTAGTTTCCTGATCATTATCATCAAAAAAAGTTAAGTTTTCTTCATTAAATCCAGAAACGCGATGCTGCCCATCTAAAATTTTAGCGATCTTACGTTTTTTAGACTCACTCTCATACTTTATTATTAACTTTTTTTCTTCTTCATCCCAGTCAACATTGTTTTCGTTTATCGATATTATCACAGAGTTAGGAAAAGTTGCTTCGGGTCCTTTAATATACTTTTCAATCGACTTTCTTCTAGTTTCTGACAAAGGTCTTTGAATTCCAATAAAGTCATCTAACTCGCGCCCTTCTGATTTTTCTAGTCTACGAATATCTGAATATGTAATTTCTTTCAGTTTGGCTGCATCAATAACCCCACAGAAAAATGTTCCAATGGGTTGTTTAACTTTAAAGGCGTCAATTAGAATCTTTTCCATATTAACGTTCCTCCCTATGATTGTTTTCAAAGTTATTTTCTAACTTCTTAGCTTGTCTTTTTCTTATAGCCTTGTATGCGTTAGTACTCCTGTGGTTCATATAACTAGAGTAATACCAAATAACTAGTGATATAAAGAATATAAATACCGCCCAACTACCAAAATCAAAGCTAAACATAGATTTAACAACATCACTCTCCGCATTATCTCTTACATGTTGACCGATGCGATAGTAAACAAAGGTAAATATCCCAGCCAAAAGAGAACATATAGTTATAAAAAACACCCAACCAAAGTACGGAAGCTTGTTTAATTCCTTTTCCTCATGATCGCTATTTACATATTTTATAAGAGTGAAAAAAAATGGCATTATCAATGCCGATGTAAGTAGGAAAACCTCACCCGATTTTAAATTATTTTTAAAAGCTTCATCCAATCCAGAATTCAACAACGCGACTCTTAACAATGAATCAACAATAATTGGTAAAAGTGAACCTAATAGCATCCAAAAACATTCAATAACTGAGACTTTGTGAATTGAAAAATCAAATTCTGACCATTTATTCTTAATAATTTCATCTAGACGCTTTCTTTTAATGATTTCACTTTTAACTATTTTCCCTGCCCTATCATGACTTTCCTTTATATTTGAATATATAGGTTCATCAAGCATCACGAATCGTTCATTTTTACCTTGTCCACCTTCTGAGCGAAAAAACTTTTTTTTTCCTTTTCCACTGCTAATATCAACATTTATAGAGTGAAGCCGTAATTTCACTCTAATCACACTGATCGGTGATTTGGCACCAAATCTGAAATAATCATTACTCACGATATGACTATAAACCTCTTCATATGTAGCAGGCTTACCAATATCTTTTAAAGACTTAGCTATTGCTTCAACTATTGTCATTCCATACTTCCTATACCGTTAGCTCCCAAAACGCTTTATCTTTAATACGCTTAATTTGTTTTTCTCCATTGATATAAAGGCTGGTATGCTTTTCTAGTTCTCGGATATTTTTCATCAGCAGTTCTTGTTCTGCCTTATCATCCACATTGAAAATACCTTTAATATCTTGGTTTTTGATTTGTGCGACGCGATGCACTATCCAGCTTAGAATATAAGCGGAGTAGTCGTTGTCGCTGGTCTTAAAATGGGTAATATCTTGCGTCGATAGAATGACACCAACGCCATATTCCCGGCCTTCTTTGAGTATTTTGCGCAGGCTTGGAAAGTCTTGTGACATAAAGTTGTCGGCTTCGTCAACCAGTATGAGCTTAGTGACTTGTCTAAAATCGCCCTGTACTTCAGGTTTACCCTGCTTTTGCATTTGCGAGTAAAACAAGTCTAAGGTCAGCGCGACCACAAGGTTTTGTACTTCACTTGGATAGCCAGCCAGCTCGACGACGGTAATGCCGTCTATCAACTCGTACAATGACATACAGTTGGTATTATCATCTTCGAACACCTCTAACTCACAAACACTTTCAAGTGCCGCATAGAGTGAATCTTCTGCGGGATCACTATCTAAAAATAGTGCCCAAAGGTCAGCCATAGTGGGTGCAGGTCTGCTCCAAGTAGATTTATCTGCTTTGCTGATCCCAGCTAGGTCGTAGGCCTCACTAATGAGCTTTCTGAGTCGTAATTGCTGCTTTGTACCTAGGTTGAATGCCCGGCCCATTGTTTCTGAAAATCCACGTGCAGTGTGGACAGGCAGCATAGGTGTATCGCCAAATAAGCTCAAAGGATTGTACGGCAGCTTATGTAGATTGAATTTTTTACCATTGGTGGCAGTTAAGAACTTGTCGTCTACATAGTCTGACTTGTAGTCAAAGATCAGAATGCCAATAGGTTTACCGTCTACATTCTGGTGCTGATTACGATAAAGCTGAGTAACAACCGACTTAGTACATTGCGTTTTCCCCGTACCCATGGTGCCGATAATACCCGAATTGGTATTCATAAATTTGGCAGTATTGGTTGGCTCCCAATATACCGGTGCATTGCCATGGATTTCATGACCAACAAGCACTTTAAGCGGCTCTTCACTTACTGGTTCTGGTTTAATATTTGTGGGCTCTGTTTCCGCGACAGCCTGCAAGGCAGAATCGTGTTCTGGGTAATTATCAGTTGATAGTTCATCACTAATACTCTCTACAACTGATAATTCATGAGAGGCCACTTTGACAGTATCACACAAAATATATTCACTCGGAATATAACAAAGCGTACTGCTTTTTATATCTTTAAACAGGGTTTGCAAAGGCGTACTGATAAAATGGTTTAAGTTGGCACTTGGCAACTTGGCTTGCAAAATGCCTTCCTCCAACACAAACTCTTCTTTTGCGTAGTCTGCATTTTCAAAAAAGGCCATCATAAAGCCTTGAGGGTACTGCTCTAAATCAGCTATTTCGTAATCTCCCTGCAACCACCAAGCACGGTTTGCTTTAAGCTCATCGAAGTAACCGGGTTCGTAAACTCTGTAGAGTTCAAATTTATCAACTTGCATTAATATTTGGCGGATGAATAAGCCCCTGTATAAGTGGCCTGCTAAGTCATTACGCCCAAACAGGCTTTCTTCCAAATAGCGTTTAAGCTCTTTGGCCTGTTGCACGCCTTTACTATGACTTCTTTTTTGCCCTATTTTGACTTCCAGTGGAAGCAAATACATCTTGCCTGCTTTAAAGCCAACAAACAGTACATCATCTGATATTGCGCCACTTTTAAAGCCTTGTGAAAAACGTGAGAACTCACTTTCACTCATTTTCAGGCCAACGTTACCGGCAACCCGCAGCATCTCGGCTACACTCATAGGCACCCAAGTAATGTCACTTTGGTACAATAAGCAGTTCATATACTTGTATGCACCTATAATGCTTTTCTTTTCTTTGCGCTCGTTTTCATTGCAGGTGATCATTTTTAGTAACCACTCGCCATTAAACGCGTTAAACTCGTCAATGAGTCCTTTCACCCCTTGGGATAATACTTGGTCGTAAAGGTCACGGCGCTTGGTTACCGTAATGGCGTCGTAGTTTGCAGAGTTTGAAAAGTTATCAGAGTAGTGGATCAATACAGCATCTTTTTGAGCCTTAAAGAAATCGAGTGTGACTTTAGGGTCTATGATCACGGTCCAAACAGAGTTTTCATAAACATGTTCAAGTAAGTCTGACAATTCGCCTGCCACTTTAAGTGCCAAACCATTGTTAGTTTCGTATTTCTGGCCGCTCCATGCAGCTTTAGCCATATTATTAAAATGACTACTTAACTTCAGACTAGTTTGAGAGTCTATCTGAATATCTTTCAAACCATACGTTGTAAAGTAAGTATCTTGCTCATTGTATGCCGTCTCACCTGCCAGCAAACCATGACAAGCTACACCTGTTTTCTCGGTCAATACATCAACAGGGATTGGCTCAACTTTAGTATCATTTCTTACAAAGCTAATATGCGCATATTTAAAGCTCTTTTGTTCATCATTAAGCTTAAACTTACTGTAGGTTATCCGGTTTTTAATCATATCCGCGACAGCATCAGCTTTGTCTTTTTCACTGCTCAACTCTGCGATGTCTTTTAACTCTTCATAGCTCGGCGCATCTGCGAACTCGTCAAAGTAAGTACGCTGCAGTGACTTATCATATAAGTTTACGTGAATACGATTTGCTTGCTCTGGAGATTGCTTTTTCAAATAATCAACTAGCCCAAGAAACAGCGACGTATTATCGCCATTGTTAATTGAATTAATGTGTAAAGTCTCTTTAGCCCCTTTGCTAAACAAGACATCAAACGCTTTTGTGAATTCATTTGCTTTTTGTTTTACCAAAGGCCTAACGTACGCGAGGTTTGCATCTTTGTCGGTTACAAACTCACACCACATGGGGTTTTCAGGTAACGCTTGGTTGTATGCAAACCCCTGCTCTGCATTCCAAACAAAGGGAAGCAGCCCTTCAGCATTTAAACGTTTTATAGTTGCGGTTGGTAAAGTACTAAAGCTGTTGTCATTTTCATCACATGCGGCAGTAACTAGTTGCCCAAAATAAGCTAATGTCAAAGGGTGGTAAGGTGTAAGAAATTCTCGCCCGGCAAACTGTGCAATACCAATATTAGCCAATGCTGTAGCATCGGGGCTGAGCAAGGCTTTGGTCTCAAGCTTTTCAATTTCGTTTACGTAACACTTAGTAATGTCTTGGATGATATCAAGTAGTTCAGGACCCCATGAACAAGTGCTAAGGAGTGCTTTACGTGTATCTAAATAATCAAACAGCTTTGTATAAGCTCTGTGCAACTCGCTACTTTGTGGCAGTAAGTTTTCAAGTTTAACTGCTGGTCGAGTTCCAACTTGGGTTGCTAACACCCTCTCATCTTGGAGTTGCGCTTCCCAGTTAAGAATATGCTTACGAGTCCCTTTTGGTGTTAAATCCTTGCCATCAAGCACAACTTTCTCTTTGGCTCTGTTGTATAAGCCATTAAAGTTGTCGTTGTATAGTCGGTTATACAAATTTGTATCAAGTATAAAGGGTAGGCTTAATGTATCAGAAGAAACGGCACCATCTACCTCAAAGTTAAGTATATGCTCACCGCTTTGTATCGAAAAAGTCAGTGTATCGGTTTCGTTAGCGAATTGCGCAAAGTCGATAGTTTGAACGTCTGCAACTAAAAATGTTTGATCTGATTTGGTGACTGTTGCCAATTTACCCGATTGCGCCACTTGCAATTTTCCGGCATTAGTTTGCAAAGTTATGAGGTCTTTTCGAGGCACCAATAAAAACGTGTCGACCATGTCTTCAAGATAAAATGCGCCCTCAGGGATCACTAAAATTCGATACTTAAAGCGCTCTTGTGGTTTTTCACGCTTAAAGTCGATACTAAAATACATTGGTCGATTGGCAAACGTTCCTACCACCTCGACAATACTTCGCTTTGCAGAGCGATTGTTAACATCTAATGTAATTGGCTCTTTTGTGTGCTGTAATTTGAGCTCATTTTTTTGAACCTTTCCGCCAACAAAGCTAGCTTCTAGCTTAAAGTCTTGTTGGTCAGCGGGCATTTCTATAATAAGGTGGCGCTCTTTTTTATTTTCTCGTGCAATATAATTAATATCGCCAACCGACTCTTTTTCAAATGCCAGTAAGTTTTCTTTGTTGGCTCTTTGCTCCGCCAGTATTTCACCAAACTCTATCTCTTTCCACTTGGCGGGTTCTTTGAAAACGTCATTTACAAATCGCTCACTAAGTTCAAGATCACCCAGCTTTTCAACGAGCTCTTGAGGATATTTTTCAACAATATCGCTGATATTGTCGAAAAGCTGATGATTATGTGACAATCGCTTATCAATTTGAGCAGTATCATCCCAATCGACAATTGTTGAGTCTTTAAACATCCCCAATTCGTCAAACTGGATAACGCCATCCTCAAGCGCATTAAAAAGTTCAGCAAAACCGAACATCGTTGCACCATCTTCAACAATCAGTTTGAACCTATGGTTTAGTAGACACTGCGATACTTTGTCAGTCTCATTTATAGAGTCGATAAGCTCACTTAAGGACTGTTTAATAGTAGACGGGTGCCAAACTTCACCACTTGCACCCAAATCTTTTGCAGAGTTAATTAAAGTATCTAAATATGAATTGTGCACGACCAACAACGCACAACTTTTTAGGCTTCCGCTTTGTGTGGATACCAGATCCCGCAGGTGAGAAATAAAGTTTTCACTATAGCCGTCTTCACCCTCATTATGAACCACAGGAATAAGCTTGGTCTGACCAAGTTCAATAGCATTAAACGTTTGATCGATTTCGTTAGTGACAACATGGATAGAGCAATCACTGGCCTTTTGCAGCGCTTGGTATAGTTTTTGGCTATTAGCACCATCTGGGGAGCGAAATTGAAGACGAGTCTCACCATCAAAGCCATGCTTAGCCCATTTACAAAAGTGCTCAACCAAAAAATCTTCATATTGTTTTTTTGACATATACTGCATCCCCGCTATCACTCATTCGCTCAACATTACCCATACGTTCAAATAATTCGATCAGGCACTCTTCACTACTTTTATCAAAAAATATTCCTCGCTTCTGAAACTCGAGTAGAAGCTCATGTAATCTCAACCTATCGCGCTCGCCAATGGCTAAGTTAGTAATTAAAAGCAAATAATCTTGATTTAATACCAAATAACTTCCTGCGCGACCTCTGCCCTGTTCAAATGGTTTAATGAAGGTCTCTCTTGTCGCGGATACAAATTTAGTAAAAGCAGCTTCTCTCGACGACCCTTTCTTAAACTGCTCAGTAAACAGTCGAATTAGGTTTTCAATTGCCTGTTTAACGGTTGTGGCTGGCGTTAACTCACTAGTTAACTTTCGGTTTTCATGGAATTCGTGCGCATATTGGTTAAGTTTATCAATATCTTGGTCATCTAATTCCTGATAAAGCAGCCATAAGGGTAAAGTTGAGTGTTTAGTGTCTTGTAAGCTTTCATTAAGTGACAGCAACGGAAATAACGCATAGCTCGACTCCACAACCTGCTTGAGACCATGCAACTGGATCTTTGTACGTTCCTTACTCGCTTTTTCGCTGTCGAGTATAAAGTAGCAAGGCTTAATTGCCGGAGCCTGCTCCCAGCCTTTGATATTCAGAGACAGCTGTGCTGTATATAAAAAACCATACAGCTTCAAAAATGACTTTATGCTTTGCTGAAACTGTTCAGGATAACGAACTAAAAATTTTAGGTCTTTTTGAAACTGTTGAGCTAATTCGGGAATATAGGGGTTATTCCCCTTCTTCATTTTTTGGCTAGGTTTGGTTACAAATGGAGAGTCAAATATCGTTTTTATTTTTTTCTCCAAAAAGTTCAGATTACTTTTCGGATTAATTTCTAGCTCTAAACCATCCATTAAGTTCACAAACATTGAAGTTAAGCGCTCATCACCAGCACTACTCTCAGCCGGATTTAACACCTTTAACGCTTGCATTTCAGGTGCAATTTTAAGCACTTGGCCATTATCGAAGTACATTTTTTCTATAACATGCCAAAACGGGTCGCCATCCAATGAGTTTGCCATTTGCGCTTTGCAAAGCTCTTTGAAATGGTCGAGATCCTTTACTTCTTTAACTAGATCAATAGCATGTAGAGACTTTATAAAGAAGCCAACCGTAGTGTCCCATTCATATTTATTATTGGAGCTATTTGCTGAGACAGGAAAAAAGCTGGCTGCACTATTGTTTTTTGGCATCAACGTATTCTGTAGCGGCATAAATTATCCCTCACTCACCATGATTTCATCATCTTCTAGGTCTAGTTGGTATCTATTCCCTTCACCCGTTATCACTAACTCGTCTGAGGCTTTTGCGGCCTGTACTACTTCGTTTGCTAACTCATCTAGTAAAATCACCGAGTTTTTATCATGCTTATTGGGCCGATATCCGCTATTGATATTTATAAGTAACTCAAGAAGATTTATATTAATCGGCAAGCAAAATTGCTTGTTTTTTAGCTTTAGCCTAGCGTTAAAAAACGCACTACTTGTGGTTGTATTTTGTTGGATTGCCGCTGCATCCATCGACAATTCAGCTGGAGCCGCAATTTGGTAATCGCCAAAATCAGAAAGCAAAAAATACTTTTTACCTAGCTTAGGAGCATTTCGATTGATGTAGTTTCTGATAGCGGAAATTAAGGTATCACGGTAAAATGTTTTGAGTTTAGCCTTTTGCTCCATACTGCCAGTGTAATCTTTGTGCAGCTGAAAAATCGCAATATATTTCTCTATCAGCCTTTCGCTAAAATCATTTTCAAACTGTTGATGGAAATTGTTAGATAGAGCGTCATATTTCAAAACGTAAAACAGTCTTAAATATTGGGCTCCACTTTGTAACTCGGTAATTCCGAATTCTTTTATTGCTCGTTTAAACAGCTCAAAGTCTGAGTTGGGTAAGTTTAAATTAAACGACAGAATAAAACGGTCTATTTGTTTTGTTCTTAAATTGGCTGGATCAAAGTGTTCTATTTTATTCGCTAACTCATTAGTACCGCCTGCAAATAAGTTATCAAACAAGTAACTCTCTCCAAGCAATAATTCATGAATAAAATCCAACAATGCGCGAGCTGTTAAAAACTGATCACGCATTAAGCGAGCTTTAAATAATAAATCTATTATGACCTGCTGAACAGATTCTTGGCATAGCAAGTTGTAATTGGCCAACAACTTGTCAGAGTTTAGGCTGTTGAGTTGCTTTTCCTTTTCAACTAATTGCCAGATAACACAATCTTGGTTTGTAATACGTGCAAGAATATTTTTTGCAAATTCAGAGGTAAATTCCTGCTCATTGATCTCAAACTTTGGATAGTCTTCAAAACTCACAAAAAAAATGTCATTTGAAACAGTTTTTTTGTTCGCAATATAAGCCTGAAGCGCACCTTTTATATGCTCGTTGCTCCCCTCTTCAGCGTAGTTTCCAATCATCCCTGTATTGATACCAACAACCAATGGGTAGCAACCAATATCAAAATCACTAAAAACCGTATCCAAGGTATCTATTGCTGTACCTCGCGGATCAAAGCTATGAGTTGCATCTAGATGAAATCTCACACCATTGCTGAATTTCTTTTCTCGTTTTATTTTGGTTAATAGTTCTGATTTTCCATCGCCGCTACTACCACATAAAAACAGTACTTTCTTATCATTGGCTCCAAAAGATGAGATGATTTTTTGCACCTCAGCTTCAATTGGCATTTTTACGTAAAGATCTGCTTTAACTTCATCAAGTAACGTTTGATTTTGATTATTTCTTTCTGTCGAGACTGCGTATGCAGATGATTTCGATAAAACACTGAGGGCTTCTTTTAAGCGCATAAAGATCCTGTTCGTGAGCGGTTACTTCATCCTTAACCGCTGTACATATTCATTTGAAATTAGATGTAAACGAATGCTGAGAGTATTAAACCCGAAAATCCGTAAGTTTTGTAGTGATTTGCGTCAAATTCCGATGCTTTTGCCACAAAAGTGTTAGATATTTTTTGCCAAACTATTAAAACTAGGATTAATTCAAACTGGTAAAAATAACAAATATAGATGAGCTAGCCTATTACAGTACATTACAGCTATTTTTATCACTTTACTGGCTTAGTCGGTGTTTTGCCTGTTGTTAGTTCGGTGTAGAGATACTGCGCTACCTTACCTTATATGAAGGTTTGCTTGTAGGCTGGCTATGCGAGGTGTCGATTCGGTTTACAACTTTTCCACATTCACCTACATTGGAAATGTAGCTTGAGTCTCAACAGGAAAGTGGCATGCACTTCAAAAATAAAATAACAAACGAGCGTTCTTACAATACCGGTGGCAGTGAGGCGAGTAGCCTTGAGAGCGACCGTGGGCGTATTATCAACAGTGCTGCGCTTAGACGACTGCAACAAAAAACCCAAGTGTTTCCGCTTGAGCGTAATGCGGCGGTGCGTTCGCGCTTAACGCACTCGCTTGAGGTGCAACAAAACGGCCGTTACATTGCTAAAAAAATTGTTGATGCGCTGGTGCAGCAAGGTAGACAAGATTTGCTGCAATATGAAGATAAAAACGGCCAGCAAGTGGATTTGTCTGAGTGTTTGGTCACCTTGTCTGAAATGGCCTGTTTGATGCACGATATTGGTAACCCTGCATTTGGTCACTTTGGCGAGGCCGCTATCAATGATTGGTTTAAACGCTATTTGAACCAGCATCAACAGTTTGCAAAAAGTGCTCGGGCGGCGCTTAGGTATGGCTCAAAGGAGAGCAAGGCGTCTGATCTGGCGGTGCTGAATCAAGAAATGGAGTTACTGCTCGATATTTGTAGTTTTGAGGGTAACGCCCAAGCTATTCGCGTTATTCATACGCTTTCTCGCCTTAATCTTACCTATTCACAGTGTGCCACTGTGATGAAATATACCCGCTGCGCAACCACACCTAAATCAACCGTAGCCATTGATAAATCTTATCTGCAAAAGAAAGCAGGATACTATTTTAGTGAAAGTGATTTTGTCAGTGAGCTGTGCGACAAATTGCAGATACAAGTGGGCAATCGCCACCCGGTGACTTATATCATGGAAGCGGCTGACGATATTGCTTATTGCCTTGCTGATATGGAAGACGCTGTAGAAAAAGGCATTATTAGCGTAGATGAGTTAACGGGCTGTTTAATAGAGGAATATCAAAATATCGCCGCAGGATTTGGGATCACCGATGACAAGCTGTTAGAGCTTATGAGTAAAAAGCTGCACTATGCCAATGACAAAGCCAGCAAGCATATGGCGAATTTTGATAATGAATTTTTTATTTGGCTCCGCGTGGGGTTGCTACACCCGCTTGCTGAACATGCCAAAACGCGTTTTATCGATAATATTGATGCGATCTACCAAGGGAGTTTTAACGCTTCGTTACTGGAAGATAATAGCCATCTTCATGCCATTGTAAAGTCATTGAAAACGGTGGCGGCCAACAAGGTATTTTCGAATAAAGAAGTCGAGCAGTTGGAGCTTCAAGGTTATAAGATCACCAGCAGCATATTGAACGAATATCAGCGAGTGCTTGATTTACACGCCGACGAGTTTAACGCAGCATTAAATAGCGACCATGACTTTGCGATAGAGTCTCGATTGATTAATCGGATTTCCAAAAAGTATGTTGCGGTATACCGCGAAACGGTCGCGCAGCTTAGTGAGGCTGAGCAAGCTGAGCCGATTTTTGAGTTTTATTACCGCTGCCGTCTTATTCAGGATTTTATTAGCGGTATGACTGATCAGTTTGCTTATGATACCTACCGTGCGTTGACCGCGTTGGATTGAGGTTAAGAGCGTGATCGCGGGGCCTTTTTGAAAAGATCGCCGCGTAAAGCGGCTCCCACCGGCGGTGGCATTTGAGGCGTTGTCTTGCGGTAATGATATGCGGTTGGAGTGGGTTCACACCATAATTTTGTAGAAAAGATCGACGCGTAAGGCGGCTCCTACCAGCGGTGGCATTTGAGGAGTTGTCTTGCGGTAATGATATGCGGTTGGAGTGGGTGCACCCCGCGATTTTGTTGAAAAGATCGCCGCGTGAAGCGGCTCCTACCAGCGGTGGCATTTGAGGAGTTGTCTTGCGGTAATGATATGCAGTTGGAGTGGGTTCACACCATAATTTTGTAGAAAAGATCACCGCATAAAGCCGCTGCTATGAGTGAGGTAAAAAGTAGAGAAATAATCGCTGCGTCCTGCACAAGTGGCAATAAAAAAGAGGTGCAAATTGCACCTCCTTTGAGTTTTGTAATCTAGTTATGCTTTACATGGGTATTAAAACGTCACGTTTACACCAAACCAAATATTGCGGGCTTTGTCTTTTACGTTGTAGTCATCGCTAAATACGACTTCGCTTACCACACCACGGCCACTTAGGTATTCGTATTTACCATCACCGTTTAAGTCGTTGTAATCCGTGCTATAAGACGTAAAGTCTTCATCCAATAAGTTATTGATACGCGCAAACACAGTAACATTGTCGTTAAAGGTGTATTTAGCACCTAAGTGCAGTAGGTTGTAGTTTTTGTAGTACATGGCCTTGTCTAGGTTGTTGTCCCAGCCACGGTAACGATCAGAGCGCATTTCAGCATTTAGCGTTAGTGAGAACTCGTCTGTTACTTGCCAGTTTACCGTGGCATTTGCCATGTGTTCAGCGGTATTGGTTAATGGTTGACCTTCTTGAGGACCACTCTTTTGCTTGCTGTCAGTCCAGGTGTAGTTTGCGTAAAGTGAAACTGCATCAGTGAACTGGTAACGGCCTGCAAGTTCAATCCCTTGGATCTCAACTTTGTCGATATTGATTTTTTGGCTATAAGTATCGTAACCAAGCTCGTCATATACACCCAAATTCACGCATGGTTTTGCGCCGTTGGTTGCAGAGCAACTCTTGATAGTGTCACCACGGGCGATTTTATCGTCAAACTCCGTTGAGAAGTAAGTGATATTAAAGTTGTGGTTCTCTGTTGGGTGTGTCCAATACAATGCAACTTCGTTGTTTACGCTGGTTTCTGGTTCAAGATCTGGGTTACCTGCAAACGGTGACGTACCTTGACCACCAAAGCCGGTAATACCATTGTATAAGTCAGTCGTTTGTGGCGTTTTATAACCTGTACTGATCCCGCCTTTTACTGTCCAATCGTCAGACAGCTCGTATACACCGTATAGACGCGGAGAAAGTTGGCTACCAAATACATCGTGGTTATCGTGACGGACACCCACTGTAACTGTTAGCGGATCGCTTAAGTGCCAGTTATCTTCTACAAATAGCGAGTACATTTGGTGTTCCTGAACGCCTTGATCAACGCCCGACTCCATACCAAATACGCCATCTTGTAATTCACCATCAACCCACTGGCCGCCCACAACAAACACGTGATCGCCAAGTAAATCGTCAACAGGAATATCCACTCGCGCGTCTAACGTATATTGGTTGCTGTTCAGTGTACGCTTTGGACGTGGTAAGAATGTGCTTTCAGCAAGCGCTTTACGCTCTGCTTCTTCCATATCGGCATATTTACCACTGCCATCATACATGGCTTGTAGTAGTTTACGCTCTGCAACAGAAAGCGGCATAGTACGGCCATTGTTATCGGTATCAACAAATGCCAAAGACACAAAAGTTTCGATATCGTCAAACGTACCTTGGTGTGTTAGTGACCACCAGCTTCTGTCGAATTCTTGATCCGCCGCATAACCTGCGCGCGGGTTTACCTTGCCACGGCGTGTTTGCCAGATTGATTCGATGTTGTCTTTAGTGCCAAGCGGATAGGTAATTTTGCCCGACTCAACGTCGTAGTTTGGCGTATTATCATACTCTTGATTTGAGATATCATAGTCAAAAGTAACAGTGTGGTTGTCATTTGGCGTAAATACAAAGGTTGCACCCAATTGGGTGTTAGTGTTGTCTACTGTTTTGCCACCGCGTCCAAAACCAAGTTCACGATGATGCAGCTCACCATTTGGATCGACTGCAGGTGAAAACTCAGGGTTTGAGGCTTGACGCTCATAAATGCTGCCGCGAGCAGAAAAGTTGAGTAAACCTTTAACTAAAGGCCCATAGATACTGAAGTCAGTGGTAATGTCATCACCAAACTGGTCGTTTGTTTGTAGGCTTCGGCCAAAATCAATACTGCCGGTCCATTCATCTACTGACTTTTTAGTAATAATGTTGATTACGCCACCCATCGCATCTGCACCGTAAAGTGTAGAGGCAGGTCCCCTAATGACTTCAATACGCTCAATGGCACTTTTAGGTGGAATATGGTTAAACGCGTTACCACCAAAATTATTTGGGTAGATATCACCGTGGTTGTTTTGACGCTTACCGTCGATAAGAAGTAGCGTATATTCACCTGTTAAACCACGCATACTCACACTGCCTTGCCCGGTTTTATCTCGAGTTGTGCCAATGTCCACGCCTTCTTGGTACTTTACGGCATCAAGCAAAGTCGTATAGGACTGAGCTTGAATGTCTTCAGCGGTAATCACTGAAATACTCGCAGGTGCTTCTGGTATTTTTTGCTCAAAACCAGTCGCAGTTACAACGATGTGTTCCATGTCTGGCTGCGCTTTTATCGAATCAGCAAAAGCAACTGGGCTAAGGGCAGACAGCACCAAAGCAGAGAGTACACCACGTTTAAAAGGCGTGTTTATCATTGTTAATATCCCAAAATTTATTGCATTAAAGTAAATTTTGGCGCGTACTCTAAATGGAAACTGAACAAAAGTCAAAGTAATTGATAATTAATCTCATTTGCATTTTTGATTTAGATCATATTTAAGGGCCTTTGTGAGTTTATTGATTTTTCTTTTTGTCAGTTATTAAGAGATCGCCGCGTAAAGCGGCTCCTACCAAATATTTAACCTCTTGGTGGGAGGCGCCTTAGGCGGCGAGCATTTGAGATAAGAGCGCGGAATAAATCCGCTCCTACCATATATTCAAACACTTGGTGGAAGCCGCTTTAGGTGGTGATAATTAGAGGCGAGATCGCGAAGTAAATCCGCTCCTACCATATATTCAAACTCTTGGTGGAAGCCGCTTTACGCGGCGTTCATTGGAGATAAGATCGCGGGGTGAACCCGCTCCTACCATATATTAAAACTCTTGGTGGGAGGCATTTTACGCGACGAGCATTAGAGACAAAATTTCGGAATAAATCTGCTCCTATCATATATTCAAACCCTTGATAGGAGGCGCCTTAGGCGGCGAGCATTTGAGTTAAGATCGCGGAATAAATCCGCTCCTACCATATATTCAAACACTTGGTGGAAGCCGCTTTAGGTGGTGATAATTAGAGGCGAGATCGCGGAGTAAATCCGCTCCTACCATATATTCAAAACCTTGGTGGAGAGCCGCTTTATGCGGCGATAATTAGAGAAAAAATCGCGGAGTAAATCCGTTCCTACGACATATTCAAGCCCTTGGTGGGAGCCGCTTTACGCGGCGATCAGTAGAAAAAAGACCCGCGCGTCAAGCGCTTTTTAAGTACTAAACAGTAAACTCTCTCGCATTGTCGTTAAGGCGATGACTAGTTTGCTCTAGCTGCTCAACAATGGCCATAAACTCATTCATCCGCTTAATTGCTTCTTTGGAAATATCACTCAGGCCATTGATATTGGTGTTAATGTCTTCTGTCACCGATAACTGTTCCTGAGAGGCTGTAGCAACACCTTGAGTCAAGTCTTTGATTTTACTTACAGCTTCAAATATGCTGTCGAGCACTTCGGAAGATACCATCACCTGCTCTTCCGTCGCTTGCACTTGATGCTGACTCTGCTGAATGGCGGTATTCGCACTCCCCGCTTTGGTTTGCAGCTGGTTGATGATATCACGAATCTCTTCTGTGGATTTTTGGGTTCTTTGTGCAAGGGTTCTTACTTCATCTGCAACAACAGCAAAGCCACGACCTTGCTCTCCTGCTCTTGCCGCTTCGATGGCAGCATTTAATGCGAGCAGATTAGTTTGCTCTGCAATCGCCTGGATCACGCTCACTACATTTGACACCTGATCGCTTTGCTCAGTCAACTCTGAAATAATATTAGCAGTTCTGTCAAAGCGCGCAGATAATTCGGTAAATTGTTGGCTGGTTTGCGACATCACCTCCATTCCACGCTGCGCTTCAAGTTCAACCTGATTAGCGTAGTCTGCGGTACTTACTGTACTTGAGGTGACCTCATTGAGTGTAGCAGTCATTTCTTCCGCGGCAGTAGCAATGGTTTCGAGGCGAGCGTTTTGTTCTTCGCCTATCTCTTTGTTACTACGAATAAAATGCGCCACCTCTTTGGAAGATTTTGACATCGCACCACCTGCAGAGCCGATATTAGTTACTGTGTTTTTAAAACTATTAAGCATCCGATTTACGATATTGGCTACCACCTGAATCTCAGTTGCGCCGCTTTCATCTACCGTTTTTCTAAGATCATTTGAACTACCTATCTCCTCAAAGGTTCTGCCAAGTAATTCAATTGGTTTTACGATGCGGCGACGAACCAAGTACACACCGAATAAACTGAAGCATACGGTTATGACTAACATAACCATGGCCCAAAAAACATAAGACTCCACAGCACTGTGTGCTTGTATAACGTTTTGTTTAGTGCGGTTTTCCAGCTCTGTGAAAAATGATTCCACCGGTTTCATAATGTTGGCTTTATAGCGATGATAATCATCACTGTGCGTGAGGTTAACCGCTTTGGTCAAATCAGGCTCGCCTTGAATAGTGTAATTACCAGCGCTATCTTTAAATTTACCTTTTACAGCGTTCATGGCTTCAACTTCTAATGCGACGAGGCCATCGGAATTGGCTTGTGCCTCACTTAAGTAGTTGAGCTCCTTTTGGCTAAACCCTGCCGCTTTCATGGCATCGAGTAATACCTCACGCTGACCGTCTGGTTTTGGTTTCTCACCATAATTAAGCACCAGATCCCAATAAATTTTATGGTAGCCTTCAGGCCTAGCCTTTTCACCATTACGAATCGCTAATACATCCATATACATCTTTTCGTATTTATCGTTGCCAGTTACCGCATAGGTTCTGCCCAATCGTGTTAAATCGTCGGAGCTTTGTCTTAACTCGTCGGCAAGTTGGTAAGCCTTGTATCGGTTATCTGCCATTTGTTCAAAATCAAGCAAGGCGTTATACATGTTGACAACTAAAAGGGTAACGATGACGACAAAAACAACAATACCACCAAAGATAGTGGTCATGAGGATACGGATAGAGTTTAACTTCATGATTCTAGCCTTTATTAAAGCGTTCACAATAAAGATTAGTGCAGGGGTTGAGATTCTTCTAGCATAGAATTAGGAACAAATGGAGTTGACAAAGTAACAGTGAGGACCAAATCAAAAGATCGCGGAGTAAATCCGCTCCTACCATATCTCAAATCCTTGGTGGGAGGTGCTTTAGGCGGCGTTCATTGGAGATAAGATCGCGGAGTAAATCCGCTCCTACCATATATTCAAGCTCTTGGTGGGAGCGGCTTTATGCGGCGTTCATTGGAGATAAGAGCGCGGAGTAAATCCGCTCCTACCATATACTCAATTCCTTGGTGGGAGCCGCTTTAGGCGGCGATCATTAGAGATTAAGATCGCGGAGTAAATCCGCTCCTACCATATACTCAAATCCTTGGTAGGAGCCGCTTTATGCGGCGTTCATTGGAGATAAGATCGCGGAGTAAATCCGCTCCTACCATATACTCAATTCCTTGGTGGGAGCCGCTTTAGGCGGCGTTCATTGGAGATAAGATCGCGGAGTAAATCCGCTCCTACCATATACTCAACCCCTTGGTGGGAGCCACTTTAGGCGGCGTTCATTGGAGATAAGATCGCGAAGTAAATTCGCTCCTACCATATACTCAATTCCTTGGTGGGAGCCGCTTTAGGCGGCGTTCATTGGAGATAAGATCGCGGAGTAAATCCGCTCCTACCATATCTCAAATCCTTGGTAGGAGCCGCTTTATGCGGCGATCATTAGAGACAAGATCGCGGAGTAAATCCGCTCCTACCACAATTAACACCGCTTAAATACTGGCAGGCATGCCCATGCAACTTGCATAGTAAGTGGTCGTTGCAGGCCAATCAGAGAATACGCCGAGTACGCCAACCTCTTTGGCCAATACATCTAGCACTTTAAAGGTATCGCCATCATTATCTATCATCGTCTCACCATACAGACTGCCGTTGATGCTTTGATAGTACCAGCCACCGCCACTGGCTAAGTGACCAGAGCGCTCTAGTGTCCAAGTGATGATCCCAAGCCCTGCGGCTTTTGCAGCTTTGGCATAAGGTGAGGGTACGATTTCCCCCCCTTCTTCGGTTAATAACATCCAAAGAGGTGGTGCGATAATGTTAACGCCATCCGCTGCAAGCTCTTCCATCGTTGGTGACAGTAGCTCTGGGTTATGCACGATTTGCTCGGCTGATACCATGGTTTCATTATCTGCTGCTTGCGCTTCGTATCTGTCGTCCAAATACACCGCCTGTGCGCCAAACTCTGGATTTTCTTTTATCCAATAGACGACATCGTCCCGATTAAATGACTGCGCCCAGACATTTTTTGGATCTACATTTGCAGCTTTATATTCGTCGATCATTTTTTGTGCGTAGGCTTTTTGTGTAAAACCGTCAAAAGGCATAGCGACAGACGGAGTCTTCAGCTCTGGTGTCATTTTCACGCCTAAACTTTTAAATAACTCAATGCTCTGGGCATGGGTCATTAAAGTGCCACGGCTCGAATATAAATCGGTGCGCCAATTTGCCGTGCCATCCATATATTCCTCTACGGTTGTCGCCATTGAGTTCGCGGCATCCATTTTACCTTTTAATGTCTTAAACTCAGCCAAAGTAATGTCGCTGGTACAACACATCGCTTGGGCTGCAATTCCATTTTCAGGATCGCCAGGTACAAATGGTGTTGTACATTTTTGGCCTAAATACGTTGCTAAAATATTTGTTGTAGTGTGTAAATCACATTGTGAATGGCGACAAACCAGCTCTTTGTCTTTGGTAAAGGCAACGTCACACTCTAAAATCCCAGCACCCATTTTAGCCGCCGCAATATAAGATTCTTTGGTGTGTTCAGGAAACTGCATTGGCGCACCACGGTGTCCAATTGAAAAGTCTGTTTTATAAAAAGGTCCGTTAGCACACTGCTCAAGCTTGGTTTTGAGTGCACTGCCTTCCATGTCTTGAATCAAGAAATTAGGACGTGTGCCCACTTGCATAGCACTTGCGCTACCTGCAGGTACTTCCACAATTACCGGAACTTCAACGACTTTTATTTCAGTCTCTGTTGTGATCACCGGCTTTTCAACCTGTACAACCTCCACAGAATCATCATCACATGCACTTAGTAATAATGCAGCCAAGAGCGTAGAACAAACGCTTATCTTATTCATTGTAATACCATTGTTATTTTAAAGAAGGTTTACGCTAGACGCTTTGCATTACGATTACGGGAACAAATCATGATTTTTTGATTACATATTTTTAACCAAATATAACTCCCCTGACTGGATAATAGTTGTGTAATTTGAATATAAAGAAAAAGAGCCTGCGCTTACAGACTCTTTGATGCGAGATAATTATCTTAATGATTAATTAACTATTTGGCCTCTTAACTCACCACCTGGATTTGCTGGTGTGTGCACATTTACATAGTGACCACCGCCTGCCAGAATCGCAAATATTTCCGCTGTCAGTGCTGCATTGGCTGGAGCCATCCAACGATTGGCATCACTACTATCTTGCATTAATGCCAGTAACACAGGGCCGTTTTCACCAGCAATACCTGTATGTATGTGCGCAGCGGTTGCATCGGCAACACCTGAAGTGAGGACTTGTAATTCAAGGCCGAAGCCGTTTCGATTTACCAAAGCATATCCACTACCAGTGGCTGTGGTTGTAACGGCTGGGACTTCTTGCTCGCCACTCAATGGAAAGGCTACCAACGTGTAGTTGTCAGTGAGGATCTGACCACGGAGTTCACCACTCGGATTTGCTGGTGTATGCACATTAACATAGTGACCGCCTGATGCGAGCACTGCAAAAATCTCGGCATTGATCATGGTGTTGTCTGGCGTCATCCATACATTCATATTATCGGTGCTTTGTTCAAGGCCAACTAAAACATCACCATTCATGCCGATCCGACCAGTATGAATATGTGCTGCCGTTGCATCTTCAACACCCATTGTCACTACACGAAGTTCGACTTCATAATCGTTCATGTTAACCAATGCATAGCCGTCCCCTGACGCCATTGTCGATACCGCCGGAACCTCTTGCTGACCTGAAAGCGCAAATGTAGCGAGCGCATAATTGCCGGTAAGAATTTGGCCACGTAGCTCACCATTGGGATTGCTAGGAGTATGGACGTTAACATAGTGACCACCTGATGCGAGTACCGCAAAAATCTCGGCATTGATCATGGTGTTGTCTGGCGTCATCCATACATTCATATTATCGGTGCTTTGCTCAAGGCCAACTAAAACGTCACCATTCATGCCGATCCGACCGGTATGAATATGTGCCGCCGTTGCATCTTCAACACCGCTAGTGACAACTCTGAGCTCTACTTCATAGTTATCAGTGTTAACAAGGGCATAGCCGTCCCCTGACGCCATTGTCGATACCGCCGGCACTTCCTGTTTGCCGGATAAGTCAAATGTCGCGACTGCGTAATTGTCCGTCAGGATTTGGCCGCGGATCTCACCGTTTGGCATCTCTGGCGTATGAACATTGACGTAGTGTCCACCCGAGAGCAAAACATTCAACGTCGCTTCGTCGATCATCGTGTCATCTGGCGTTACCCAGTCCGTCATTACTTCGTCGTCCTGCTCTAACACCACGAGCACATCGCCGTTCATACCAATGCGGCCAGTGTGAATATGTGCTGCAGTGGCATCATCAACGTCCATAGTGACCACGCGAAGGTAAAGCTCGCCATCGGTGCTGTCGTATGACGCATAACCATACCCCATGGCACTACTTTCATTCATTGGCACCTGTTGTGAGCCATCTAATTTGAACGTGATCACGCTTACCGTGTCAGGCACAATCTGAGCGCGTAACTCGCCGTTTGGAAAGGCTTCGGTGTGTAGATTGATATACCAATCACCATCCAACATATCCTCAATTAGACCCTCAGACAGATCTGTGATTGGAATACTCACCTTATTATCATCTGATGCTTCAAAGGCGAATGCCACATCGCCATTTTCCCCCAAATCACCATCGTGAATATGTGCAGCACTAAAACCTTCGACGTTGCTGTAGTCGAGTGTTGCTCTGAATTGCATCAGATTTTCATCAAGCTCAACTGTTGCAGAAGCGGTTTGCATTGACGTATTCATCGGCACTTCTTGCTTTCCAGATAACATCAATTCAAAGGTCTTAGTCGCTGAAAACTCTTGGGCTGGTGGCGGTGGCGGAGGTGTAACAGTATCGTTATCGTCGTTGTCGCTACATGCCATAAGAAGCATGAAACTGGCACTTACTATAAACTTTTTCATTATACTCATCCTGTCGACTCGATTAAAAAGAATGACTTTTGTCACCCATAGCTAACCCTTACGAGCAGAGTTGAATAAAAGTTCACCAAACTTGCAAAATTATTGTAAATATTTTACCTGTACCTAATAGCAATATTCATTAGACGGGATTCTGGCGAGCAAAGCATCCATTTAATTGTAAAATGGATGCATTTTTTATTTATGTAGTTTTATTTGAACTGAGTTTTTATAAAAAGTTAGCAAACTGATTTTTCCGAGTTCAGGCTATTGAGTAACCACACGCTTTCAACTGCCTCATCGAGTCCTTTCAACCCTCCCATGACCAATTGACGTGCTTGTAGCTCAACTTTGTGGCTATTACCGTAATAGCTTGTGACCATGTCTGCTGAAACAGAAAATGGAGGCCCCTCCATTTGCGATTGCTCGTATTCAAAACAGATTAACAGCTGTGATGCTGCATTCGTGATAGCGTTGAGATGCTCACTATATTTACGGCGCATAGCTTCAGGTAAAGCGACTAATGCTGCTCGGTCATAGATGGCATCAATATTTTCAAGTTCAGCTTTGGTAATCGTAAAGAAGTCTCCAACGTAAATCGTTAGATTTGTGGCTCGGTAAAGGGTAAACGCTCCTTCACGGCTGATATTAGGTTTCACTTTTAGCGCTTCAAACAATGCTGTAATTGCGGGTTCGTATAACTCTACGCCAATCACATGATGGCCCTTTCCTAAGAAATAAAATATGTCATGTGTCTTGCCACATAGTGGCAATAACACCCTGCTATTTTCTTTTAGGTTTAAAAGCTCACCGTACTTTAGCAGCATTCGGTTTACTTGCCCTTCATGAAAACCAGTTTGTTCGCTTTCCCATAACTCTTGCCAAAACTCTGCTTTCATACTTTGTCTCCCATTTATTAGTGTGCCGATGAATACTAATTCCTCAAGTCAACTTTAGGTCAAATAGGTAGGGTGAATTTCCACGACATTAAGTTTAAAGACAATTTTTACAATCGCAGATTATAAGATGCCAAAAGCAATAGCTATTTGGTGACAGAAGTGCAATATGCGAAGCCTTATTGGTGATCGGTAATGAAATTTCCGGCCCAATTGCGGCATGATAATTAGCTGAAAAATAAACCATTCACATTATGTCGCAGTGGGAAACGTTCTTGATGAAAAGATCGCGGGGTGAACCCGCTCCTACACCATATTCAAGCCTTTGGTGGGAGCCATTTTATGCGGCGATTATTGGGGAAAAGATCGCGGGATAAACCCGCTCCTACACCATATTCAAACCCTTGGTGGGAGCCATTTTATGCGGCGATTATTAAGGAAAAGATCGCGGGATACACCCGCTCCCACAATATATTCAAGCCCTTGGTAGGAGGCGCTTTACGCGGCGATTATTGGGGAAAAGCTCGCGGGGTGAACCCGCTCCCACAATATATTCAAGCCCTTGGTAGGAGGCGCTTTATGCAGCGATATTTAGGTTAGTCTGACAGCCCTTTAACCGTGTTTGTGAGATTTTCTGCACCTTGTTTTATTTCATCCATCACTTTATTCACTTCATCGATCTGCGCAAGGCCAAGCTCTGTACTTTCAGACACAGTATTCATCAATGCGGTGGCTTCTTTGGTTAGCACTTCATTCTGATTGACCACTTCATTAATTTCGTTGGTTGATTGCGAAGTACGAGCAGCTAGGCTTCTTACTTCATCGGCTACCACTGCAAATCCCCTTCCCTGCTCACCCGCTCTTGCGGCCTCTATCGCTGCATTTAACGCCAGTAAATTAGTTTGCTCCGCAATTGCGCTAATGGTAGAGACAATTGCAGAGATCCCTTTTGACTGTTCATTAAGTTTTGAGATTGCGGCCATCGCATTTTGCACTTGATTAGAAATAAGCCCTGAAGTACTGACTGACTCTTGCAATAATGAACTCGCACGAGCGGCTATCTGCTCAGTTTGTTCTGCAGTTACTTGTGCAATTTCAGCTACTTTTGCCACCTGATGAGCCTTTTGCACACGAGATGTTATATTCGTTGCAAACTTTATGACTTTGATTACTTTGCCGTGCTCATTGAAAATAGGATTATACGTTGCTTCTATCCATATATTCTCACCGGATTTACTTAGACGGAGAAACTGCCCACTTTTGTACTGACCCTTTGCCAACTCTTGCCAAAAATGTGGATGCTCTTTGTAAAAGCGATCGTCACAGAAAATTCGATGATGCTGGCCTTTAATCTCACTTAGCTTGTAACCCACTGTTGCAGTGAAATTTTGATTCGCATCTAAAATCATTCCCTCAGGCGTAAACTCTATTGTTGCCATGGATTTATTTAGCGCGTTGGCTATCGCTTCTTGTGCTTTTATCGTGAGTTTTTCTGCTGTGATGTCACTCGCAATTTTCACGATACGAGTGACTTTGCCATTCTCTTCAACTGGGAAGTAGGTAGCATCGAGCCAAACCACTTCTCCTTTTTTATTAACACGCTCAAAATTGCCAAACTGAGCTTGGCCGCGCTTAAGGTTAGCCCAAAAACTGCGATATTCTGACGAATTTACGTAGTCCTTATGACAAAAAATACGATGATGCTGCCCTATCACTTCAGCTTCGGTGTAGCCCACCACAGCGAGAAAGTGTTGATTGACAGCAGCAATCTGACCATCAGGTGTAAACTCAATTTTCGCGACCGCCTCATCAATAGCAGAAAGTAATGCCCGAGCACGGTTAAGTTCAGCGGTCAAATTTTCAACTTCTTGATCTGGCTTTCGAAAAAAGTTCATAAGCTATTCCATAACAAACAATGTGCATGACTGCATTATTAGCATAGTTTTGATAATAAAGTATGAAATATAGATAAGAAAATGAATTTTAGCGAACTAGCATGCTCACCAACATGAAAACAGCCACGCTGTTTTATCAAGCAGCGTGGCTTGCTCTTAGCCTAGATTAGGGCCTGTTTACCTTTCAAGTTTGTTTTTGCAGCAGTTTGATTGGTATGTGTAAAAGGCAGAGCCTGCGTAGCATAGTTATTCTATGTGAGTCAGGCGAGAACACAGTAGAAATACTAATCAAGCGCAGCCCTTTGAGTTCACCTGAGTGCGCTTTGTTCATTGTTGCTCAACTTTTGCCTAGATCACTAGGCGGCAAGTCGAGCGTCGCGACCAAAACACACTCAGGAGAACAAAAATCAAACAGCAAAGATCAACAGGCCCTAATTAATCTGCCACCCGAACTGCTATTTTTGCACCGTTAAACGGTAATCACCAGCACCGCTGTATGAGTAAACCAAGATGCGGTAATAACCTGAATTTGCCATATAGTTAATTGACTCTTGTGAGGTTGGCGCCTCCGAAATGGCAACTTGCTGCCATGAACCACCTCGCCAAGCTTCGAGTTTTAAATCAAAATCTGCGTTCGAGGGTCCCTCTAAAGTCAGTGCGATTGTGCCACCGCCGTACTGAAACCAACTGCCGTCAGGTTGTATGGCTTGTTGCTTGTCCGCTAAGTACCCAGTGTAAACATCTCCCGCTGGTGGTGGGGTTGTACTACCGCTTACGGTAAATTGGATCTCTGCAGCGGGGTCAGAAATATTGCTAATGGACAAGCCAGAGTCGCTTCCATTCCACCATAACGCATTTGTCCCTTTGCTATTCAACGCATTTGGCAGCGTTGCACTAAACTCTCCTGCTACATCAAATAAATCACTATTATCCCCACGATTTCGGCCATTTTCGGGATCTCGCTTGGCATCACCATGCTCCATTTGGATATACGGATGCCATTCATTCGAGTTATTACCCGCAGTGTCAACGTGCCAAATAGCCAAACCTGAATCGAGTTGCTCTGAGTTCTGTCCCGATTGATGGATCGCCTCAATGTAAAAGGCTTCATTCGCGTTACTTGGATTGGTCCATTTATACGAGCTATTAGCGCCTGAAATATGGCTGAGTCTTCCCGTTGGGGCATTGGCATTTATGGCAGGATTAAGTTCAGTTACTGTATCCCAACCGGCTATGGCTCTGAAATGTGCAACAGGTGGTGTCGGCTTGAACCGATTGGAAGCGCCAATCGCGCCGAACCCCATAACGCCAAAACTTGCAACTGAGCCCTCTGAGCTGCCGTCATAATCATAAAGATCGGGCCAATTTGTAATTAAGTGACCAGACTCATGTACAAAGGTACCAATTGCAAGGCTATTTCCCATATCGGTGATTTGATAACGATCGGTACACACGCCATCAGCACAAAAACGTGGACTGAGTCTTGCCATATGTGGCCATAAACCTTTAGACCAAGCACTATCAGAGTTGCCAGCATAAAAAATATTTAACCCACGGATCTGCCCGCTACTATTTGTAGTCAGCGAGCTAAAATCGAATCCCTGCTGAAATTCAAGCCAATTTAGCGCTTCTTTTATAAGTTCTTGCGAGCGTACCGTTGAGCTTAATGTGCTATCCGCATAATACGCTTTGTTTTTCTTGGCGGTGTAATAAGCTGTTACTGTATTGGTGTAGTCAAGCTTGTCGCCAGAGACCGAAGAAAAATACCCTCTTACTGACTGCGCGTTACCAAATTCATTGTAATTTTGGTCATTTAAAAAACGCTCAACTTGCGCTTTTGTGATTGTGCCGCGCTCATCAGGGAAATCAATGATGATGGTTAACCCTTTTACTTGACCGCTGATCTCAGCATTCAACGCTGTTGTATTATCACTACGCTCAAACTGATGCGTATGTATCAAGTCGACTGGTGTTTGGTTTTGACCCAACATTACCTGCTGCGCCGCTTTTACCTTTTTTGCAATAGCAGCAGGGGATAACCCTTGCTGCATAGCATCTAATGAATGACGTTGTATGCCTTGCTTGCTGCGTTTGGTCACAAGCTTACCTGTTGATATAAGCTGCTCCCCATCGGATGATACCTCTGCGTAAGCCATGCCTTTGAGCGAGGCATCATACACCACAAGCTCGCCGTCAGGTGTACGCTGCTGAGCAAAGTACGCATTGCCATTAAGAATAAGAGTGATCACCTCACCACTTGGTTGGGTAAATTGGTACTGTTCGTTTTTATAAGGTATAGCCGCGTTTACTGCGACACTGGTTGCCAATAATGATGTTGCGATAATAGCTGATGTAAATTTCATTTTTCCTTTCCTAGCTTACATGTTGTACAATTCATTAACATACAGAAGAGATACAAAATTGCAACAACCACTGAACCATTTAAGGTACAAATATCACCAACTAGATAAATAACAAATAGTTACAGTGATTACTATTCAATCATTTTAGAAGCATTTATATTTCAAAGTGAGCAAAAAAAGTCCGTTTAAACTATTTTTTTCAATTTTTAGTTTACAAGTACTAAACATTACATTAGCATTGGTCTCGTTCCTTTGGGGCTGCACCTTTTTACCTGCGTATTTAGGCGTGCCTAAAGTCACAATTGAACTCCCGAGAAGTAGAGCTTGCCGACTAGGATGTTGGCATTATTGGGATTTCCTTGGCACAGCTTGTTGCTATTGGAGTTTTTATGCAGGCCAGATGGCCTGCTTTTTTTTGTCTAAAATTCGCTTTTGACCAATTGCCGAGTGCAACTCAACTGGATAAACTCAAAGCACATGTTCCTGATTTGATGTAAACCATGCCGGCACCACGTAAACCCATTTCAGTATTAGTCGTAATATACAACGAGCATAATGAGTTTTTGCTATTACAAAGGGCGGATGACAAACACTTTTGGCAATCAGTAACTGGGGGAGTAGATCCCGGTGAAACTCCAATCGCTACCGCGTATAGAGAGTTAAAAGAAGAGACCGGCATTGACGCCAAAGCGCTTGGGCTCACTATCCAGTCGCATAATAAAACAAATCAATACACGATAAGACCGCAGTGGCTTCATCGCTATGAGCCGGGTGTTACCATTAATACCGAGCATGTTTTTAGTGTTCAAGTGCCATCAGGGATCAATGTGGTACTTGCTGAAGATGAACATACAGATTTTATTTGGCTTAACAAAAAAGACGCTTGTGAACGAGTCTGGTCCCCAAGCAATCGACAGGAAATAGAACGCATAGGAGTATGATTGAGCTATGTTTACATCATTAGGATCTTTACAAACACCATGTTTAGTTGTTGATAAAATTACCTTTTTGCATAACCTTTCGCGCATGGAAAAGCATCTAGATGCTTTTAATGTAACCCTTCGCCCACATTTGAAAACGGTAAAATCCATTGCAGCCGCAAGCTATATCTTGGCCGACAAACAAGCGGGATGTACGGTTTCCACTCTAAAAGAAGCAGAAACATTTGCAGCGGAAGGTTACACCAACATCACCTACGCAGTGGGGATAACAGAGGATAAGTTACAACGTGTTTTAGCCCTTATCAACCAAGGTGTCAATCTAACCATACTGCTAGACAGTATGGAACAAGCCATGTTTGTCTCCCAGTTTTGCTCGGAAAATGAATGCACGATTCCATGCTTGATAGAAATAGACTGCGACGGACATCGCGCAGGACTTAGCCCTAAAAACAAAGAAATCGTAACCATCGCAACCATACTGGAAAGCAGTGGTTTATATCTGGGTTTACTAACGCATGCCGGTGGCTCATACGCGTGTAGCACGGCCGAGCAGCTAATACTGTTTGCTGAGAAAGAGCGCTCAGCAGTTGTGGCAGCCGCGTCCATGCTGGAAGAGGCTGGGATCACCACAACAGTGCTGAGTATTGGCTCTACCCCAACAGCACTGTCAACGCAAAACCTAGATGGGATCACTGAAGTGCGAGCCGGGGTCTATACATTCTTTGACCTTGTTATGGCTGGTATCGGCATATGTGACATCGAAGATATTGCACTAAGCGTGCTAACGCGTGTCACGGGTATCAAGCGTAGTGAAAATAAGCTCTTTATAGATGCTGGCTGGATGGCGCTTTCAAGAGACAGAGGTACCGCGAGTCAAGCGTTTGATTGTGGCTATGGCCTCGTTTGTGACCAAGCAGGTAATTTGCTGCCGGGGCTCAAAGTAACCTCAGCAAATCAAGAGCATGGCGTTATTGAATGTGAACCCGGCTTCACCTTACCAGACATGAAACATGGTGACCTACTACGTATTTTACCGAATCATGCATGTGCAACAGCCGCCCAGCACTCGGGCTATCATGTGTTAAGTCATGATGACATCGAATTTTGGCCAAGATTTGGGGGATGGTAGGTTCGTATTATCACCGCCACGGATCAGAGATATTTATAGCAATTCAGTCTAAGCCTAATTGAACTATGTAGCGCGCTATAACGTCTTGAATAAACTGGTGTTCCTGAGCTGGCAAATAGTTAACATGGGCCTGTAGAAACGCTTTGGTATCATAATTGCTGAGAAGTATCTGATTTATTCTCTCTAACAGTTGCCTACTTACTTGTGTCTTATTACACATCACATGCCCTAAAATAAACCGAGGTGAGTCCGCTATCAAATAGGACTCATATTTATCTTGGTTGCTCTTGGCATATCGCATCACTTCAACCGGATAACTCAGCAAAAAATCCACGCGTTTCAACTCAAACATCCTATGTACGGTCTCATAATGATTACTACCACCTCGTACCGCTTTATTTGTACTATCCAATTGTGCTAATTGCTTATCTAAAAAAGGTCCATATGATAAGTCGTCAGCAATTACTATCAGCTTGTTCCTGTATATATTAAACAAATGCATAAGTGAGACAACACTTCCCTCTTTATTAAGTACTTCCTTAGATAATGGTGGTGAATCAGCATGTTTATATAAACGTCTACTGATATAAAAATTTACTGGCAAGCTGAATAGAAAGTTTTTTTCGCGATAAGTAGTTTTTACTTTGTTAAGAGTGCAAATAGCTGATTTATCTTGCTTTAGCATTGAGCGTAACGTCCGTTTATAACTTGCGCCGAGAAACTCAATGTTTGAGAGGTTTAACTGTTCAAATAGTATTTTGTTGGTTGCGCCAGCAATATTTTCAGGTTTAGCTTTTTGCGTCAAAATAGCGAGGTCTTCTTCATCATCCAAAAATATCTGAATCGTTGTTGCATCAACATTAGCAGTGACAGCTAAGCAAAAAACGACAAATAGGTACCTCAGAAAATTCATATACATCATTCAATTACCTGGTAAACAAAAGGATTCCTGAGCCTAATACCTCCCTCTCTAAATTTAGTTGAGGATTTTACGATTGTAAAATCCATACCTTCCGCCAACTCACAAGAACATTATATTGAATATTGTATACTTTAATCCTATGTTAAATAGGCTTGTAAATTAGCAAGCTTATTTAATAAGGATACAACTGTGAAAAAGATATATTTGAGAAGAGCGCGCTGTTATGCGCTTCTATTACTATTAACGGCAGGTCCGGCAAGTGCAGCTCAACTCACTGACACCTGTAAATCCTCAGCCCCATTTACTGGAAGAGAAATTGTCAATAAGCAACCTATTTGCCTTCCGAGTGGCGCTCGAACTTACTTAAGTATTCCAGGTACAAATAGTGTAAATAGTTTGGCAATTACCACTGGACATGGCTCAGGAAATCTTAATTTATATTCAAAAAATGGGGGGTGGCCAAAACTGGACGGTAGCGATCCAAATTCAAAAAGAAACGGTAATAGCGAATGTATCGTGCTTAAGAACTTAAACCAATATTGGACTTACATTACGTTAGATGGGGCCAGTCAAGGTGCCTCATTGGTCGTTGATTTAGGTGCAACCTCATGCCGTAACTTAGGTTCTACTCCACCACCTGGAGATAATGATGGTTATCCTTTAAATTATGCCAACATCAAAGTGTTTAGATTTCAATTTAGCGATGCGCAACTTAACTGGAATTCAATGCAGCGTGATTTAGCTGACGCTGCAACATATTACACGGACCAATCTTACGGTAAATTTAACCTCACATATGATACATCGGTACCAATAATTAATATTAATCGACCCAAAAGTGACTTTGACAGTGACTTTCACGGTTGGACAGCTGAATGGAAGAAGCATGTTAAAGCAAACGGCGTTGACCCGGAAAACCCTGGAACTGGTAATGTGGTAATGATGGTTGCCCCTCAAGTTGGTAACTTCAATTCCAGCGCAGCTCCTCCTTCAATCAGTTTATATCACCACACATCAGGCGTGGTGGCGCATGAGTTAGGACATGCACTTGGGCTACGTCATGCTAAAGCGCTAGAAGCTGGCTCTGGTAGAGTCATTGGCGATCATGATTATGCAAAGGAAAGTTTAAACTATGGTAACGTATATAGCATGATGGGAATGGGCGCTCATTCTTTAGAAGAATATAACTTACTGTACAAAAAGTATTTCGGTTGGGTAAGCGAATCAGAAGTCCCACTCATTACCTCATCGGGAACATATCGCATTTATGCATTTGACCACGGGCGCAATGATCAAGGATATATCGGATTAAAGCTAAAATCGGGTAACGGCTTATATACGTATTGGTTAGAGTATAGAACCACAAATGCGCGATATCCAAATACCAAAAACGGCATACTCATCAATTTAGAAGGCTACTTCGAAAATGAGCAAGATCCACGTTTTTGGAAAACGACCTCTTACCTCTTAGATATGACTCCAGGGTCAAAAACACCAGGCTGGTGGGGTGACGACCAAACCGATTCGGAGCTAACAATCGGAAATTCATATACCGATCATTGGGGAGGATTCAAAATCACCCCTACATCAAAGGGCGGAGCAGAAAATAGCGCTACCGCATGGATAGAAATAAAAGTAGAACTACTTTAATAAAGTAAGTAACGATGGCTATCGTTTGAGGATGATTGCCATCGCTATACCTCTGAGTGAATTTATTTATAGCAGATCTTATTACGGATCTATATATATCATATCAATGACCTCAGCCATTATATTTTTTCTTTCTCTAACATTGCGCTTATTTAACTTTCTTCCTTCACCTACTCTATCACTGGCTACAGCAACGAGCATATAAAGCGCTTTACTATGTTCAGCAACCGATTCTCTTCGTATCATTTGAGGCACTTTGGGAATATACTGCGACTTGATGTCTGCAAAGTGCGCAAACACTGCAACCAAATCTTCCTGCTTTGGGTAGCTCTTATCTGCGCACCAACACACTAGAGTAACATTAAGATTTTTTGAATAAAAATGCCCCCAATTTAGTTCAATATTTTGGGCTTTTAATAATGGATGAACCAAGTGTAAGGAAACTCCATCTACAAGTAGTTTTACTAAGTAAAACGAATCTAGTTGCAACTGATTGTCGACGATAAATGAGTCTATCGCTTTTCCTTCTTTATCTATTAATTCAACTAAAACTCCTGAATAAGCCCGATCAGACGTTAAATATATCTTAAAGGGCACCAGTAGGCTGGCACCAATCAGTGCACAGCCAATGAGCAGCGCTATAGCTAATTTCCTAAAAGGACGCTCCAATTTCATTTCCTTTATCTTGGGTTCACTTCGAAAATAACTGGATAGTCAAGTAGAGCATTATCAGCCCCATCTTTCAAAGTGATAACTACATTGATTTCTGCCCCAGATATTTGATTTTGCGTAGTTAAGTTATAACTCATTCTTATTGTCTCACTGTCAACAAAGGACGCTCCCGTAGTATCAATTTTCACACCAGCAGGCATATTCGAAAACTGACTAAACAAATTTCGTACCTGCGACATCACATTTTGAGAGGCCGATACATTTACAGTAACAGGAACGGACTGTCCCGCAGCAACATTAACAATAACCCTAGGTGTGCTGCCATCTACACTGAGCGGAATGATTTTACTTTGATGTTGTCCTTCGAACTCAGCAACTATCATGATTTGATGTTGACCATCGCTAAGCTCTAAACGCTTGGTGAAAGTCCCGTCATTTTGTATATCTGTGTTTTCGTTATTTACTCTTACTAATGCATCTACTTGATTGACACGACCCATGATAGTTACAGAGTTTGAGTTAATTATTGAGTTTGGCTCTGGAGAAATAATCTCAAGGTCTAACTGTTCAGGGTTATCGTCTTGAACAACCAATATAAGATCTACGATTTCAGAACTAATCGTCGCATTAGATGAATCCTTTAGAGTCAAAGTTAACTCAATCGGGTATCGATCAATTGCAGCATTCTGTGAAGCACTATATTGATAATCGAACCCAATTCCTGAGCGTGTACCATAGACTCTAAGTATCTGAAAGTTTGTCCCATAAGGTCTTAATGACAAACTATATGAATATCTTCTGACTAATGCTCTTTGCTCACTTGTTAAGGGCACCTCATAAGTTATAACTTCACTCACGCCACCTTGTATTAGTTCAATATATTCAGATTGAGAACTCGCACGAACTTTTAGCATCAAATACTTTTCTACCAGTTTGCCATTACGTTCAGCTTTGATTTGCAAACGGTGCTCACCAGAATCCAAATTTAAAGTTACCGAAAATGCCCCTATAGAATCTACATCGGCAAGCTTTCCATCGACTGTAACTTTTGCGTCTGCATGAGACACTTGACCATTAATAGTTACCTCCCCTTTGTCAAACTCAGCCCCTTCAACTGGACTAAATATTTCAAATGATAGTGGCTGAGGTAATACTTCAAAACTGACGCTTTTACGGACAGATTTATAACCATTAGTCGCATCGATGAAAACTTGATGTTTACCTTCTGCAAACTTGATTCGCTTATAGAACTCTCCTTGAGCATCAACAGTAGCCTGATGCCCTTGAATAATCACAGATGCCAGAGGGTCGCTAATACTGCCTTTAAATAACACTTCTGATTGCGAATAACCCTCCTGTTCAGTAGGAGATTGCATATTTAGTATGAGCTCATCCGTATCAACACTTACAATAATCGTTTTATTCACGTGTTGCTCAGCCGTTGAGGCGCGAACCACTATTTGATTAATACCTTCACTCAATAATAGTGTATGTGAGAAATCTCCATGTTCAGTGAGAACCACACTTTGCTCATTAATATCTAAGGTAGCCTCCGGATCGTTAACCTTTCCACGTACTTGAAATTCATTTGTACCTATTTTCTGTTCTTGCCTTAGATTGTCAAAACTGACTTGGAGCCTTGCTATCCCTACATACAAAAAGATATTCAAGAAATGTGTATGTACTGTGTTACCACTAGCATCAAGCAAATCGATTGCTACGGGTATTGTATACATACCTGGACGTGTCGATTGGCCTACATACACGTGATAATCAAACACTATAGTATCTGCAGGTGAACCCAACAGTTTCTTATAAGTAAAATTGACCTGAATCCCATGTGGGAGTGGGTCCATAAAAGAAGTTCGATAACGGTTTAACTGTGATATCACATCACTTGTTGTTTTCAACTGCCACTCTTTTTGAGCAGGATCATCAATTCTAACTTCAAGGTGGGATTCATCCGCAACAACTCTGTTGACTACTAGTAGTTTTTTACTCTCTCCAAACTTATTCGTAGCAACGATCTGTATCATATTTTCCCCTTGGTTTAGATAGTATTCCAACTCGAAATCTCCTACCTGAGAGTCGACCGAAATAGGGGTTCCATTGATTGTCAGTTGGGCATTCTTATCGTCCACCGAGCCGTGAATTAATATCTTTTCGGACATTGTATTTAACTCAGCCTCGTTAGGTGAGTCTAGCTTTAATGTTGGACTGCCAAAAGCAACGGAAAAGTTAACAACCTTTTGTGTTGACCCTGCGTCGTTAATGGCTTCCACTACGATTTGGTGGTCACCAACTCTATACTCTGAGGTATATAAAAAGTTACCATCCTTGCGAAGAGTCACCTCTACACCATCAACCAGTACCTTATTAACCGGAATTGAAACATCTATTATCCCGTCTATTGTTACAGGCTTAGCTCCCTCGTTAAATACTTTAAATAACTCATTTTGCCTAGGAGTGCCTATCTCAAAGGCCGGTTT
This sequence comes from Pseudoalteromonas galatheae, assembly GCF_005886105.2. Classification (NCBI taxonomy): domain Bacteria; kingdom Pseudomonadati; phylum Pseudomonadota; class Gammaproteobacteria; order Alteromonadales; family Pseudoalteromonadaceae; genus Pseudoalteromonas; species Pseudoalteromonas galatheae. The sequence goes on along the minus strand of NZ_PNCO02000002.1, from coordinate 947,094 downwards.
CGGCATCGCCTTACGCTTAAATACGACTGTTTTTTCAGACACGTTATCATTTAAAGTAGAGTGTGCGGTTATCTTTACCTCGTTATCACCTAGCTCTAACGGTAGGTCCAAATAATGATAAGAATCGAAATCTGATATAACACTCACATAACCACCCTCTCCTATAAAATATTTTTTCGCAGGAAGACCATTGATATAGACATCAGCAAGTTTGTCATTATTAGTATCAATTTTTACCCTAACCACAGAGAAGTATGTTTCTCCTCCGTCCATCGGCTCTTTTAAAATAATATCAGGAACAGAATCAGGCGTGCCCAAAACATCAACGTAACTTAAATAGTTCCGACTATTTGTTATGGGAGATCTGTTATCTGGCAAATTGACATAATGATTTACTCGCTTCTTCCCTGTCGTGGCACCACCTTCATTAGTTTTTAGCCCAACAATGACTTTTCCAATATAAATCCCGTCTATGTTACTTTGATTAGAATCCATTTGAACAAGTGACTTCATATTAACTTCAGAATGGTTTCTTTCAACACGATCTCGAGAGAAAACATACTCAGGTTCATTAAATGTAATAATTTCATCTCTTGGATAACTATAAAGATTTTGACCAGCAACTAAAGTATACTTATAAGGTTCAAAGTTAAGACTAAAACGCTTACCAACTTGAACCCCACTAGCATTACTAACCATTATTTCATAATTCTCCAACAGAGAATCAACTCTCCCCCCCATCAGAAAGTATTCATTTACATCATTATTTAAAACCTGTCTTTTTATTTTTAATGGCTTACCATTCAAAGTAGCTTTTTCAGGAATAAAATTCACTACAGATGCTAACACCGATGTACTCGTTGACCGTACAATACCATTATCTCTATGGCTCCATAGAATTACCTTTGGCTCCTCATTTATTTCAATAAATTCGGATAAATAATGTATTGATTGGTAATATATTTGCTCGCCTGCATCATCAAACACTCGGATCGTTGATGCATCATCAACTAACTCGCCTTGCGTCACTAAGATTTGGTATATTTCATAAGGAAACTCTAAAATGATCGTTCGCTGACCCAGTTCGTCTACACCGAGATCATCTACTATAGTCCCCTCATCTATTCTGCCATAGGCTCCATTAGTAGTTCCTTTACTTGCAGGGGTAGGAGCCTGAAATAAACCAGACTCTAAGCTTCTAGTCCACCCTAATGCAAACCTAAAACGTTTAGCTTTTGAATATAGTGCTTCGTCTATTTTTAGCGGTAACCTGATAGTATCTGGGGTAAGTACTTTTAAATCAAAAGCGTATTTCTCATATCGCAAAACTCTCGTTAGCTTTTGAATTGAGCCATCCTTAAATTCAAGTTCGGTTAAGACTGTATTTTTTCCTTCTTTCAACCCACTTTCAAATGTGAAATCAAACTGAACAGAATTTTCATCTATAGCTTCTACCCACGAACCATTATTAAACCTAGCTCTTTTTAACCCAGATGAAGTTGATACTTTTATGGAAGGCCATGCGGTATGAATTATTTCCCTATCAAGTAGGTTTGAATATTTGGCTGTATAAGTGCGTTTATTTACTTTAAGTTTATATACGCTAACTCTTCCTTCATACTCTGCATTGATCGTAATCCAATTTTCTTCTTCGGTAATGGGGATATCTACGGAAAAACGACCATCCTCCAGTGCGACAGTTCGACCATTCACCGATAGCAAAGCATTGAGTTCAGAAACTGAGCCTGATAATACGATATTATTAGATGAAACATGTTGGTCATGGCTATGTGAAAACACCTTAATTTGGGGGTATTCATCTGGATAATAGTCTAGTCGATATATTTCGGTGCTAAGTACTCCATTTCGGCTGAGCTCAAACTCCAAATAATTTCGACCCGGTTCAAGGTTAACTGGAATATCAAAAAAACCTTCCTGAATATCTATATTTTTACCTTTATACTTTAGTGTTTCCGCAGCAATTACATAACCTTGATATCTAGTATTGGGTGAACTTTCCACTTCACCATCTTGGTGTGAGGTAACTACCATAGCGGCGCCGCCATTAGGCTTAACCAAAGTTAGCTGAATCCAAGCTTCTTCAGTATAATTAGCCTTAATGAATGCATTTTTCAAAGTCATAGGAACACTAAATTGATAAACACCGTATGTAGGATCACTACCAATAGACTCAAACTTAATCCCCAAACTTGGATTTATTGAGGGATCATTATCTGTAATACTTGCTTTAAACCCATAAGTAGATAACTTTGGATAGGCGTTCTCTATAAAGGCTTTGCTCGCAAATACCTGTTTACCGTCGAAGTCAACTGTTATATATTCAGGAAGTGTGATCCGCCATTTATCACTTACTTTTAAGCTTTGAAATAGCTCAATTTCTTCGGCGCTTCCTGCTGGTAAAGTAAGTAGACGAGGTTCAGCTCGCAAATTTATCGTTTTCTCAGCCGTTACACCGAACTTACCATACGCAACAATTTTTAGTTTATTTTCACCAGCAGACAGTGGTACAGGAAACACAGTGAACAGGTCACCATTTAATACCCCTTCAATACCATTAACTACAATGCGCTCTGCTCCCTCTTGCTTTCCTGCTACTGTGACAGATTTGGCGTAAAGAAGCTGCCCATCTGTTTGGGAAGTGATATCAAATAAAGGTGGTTTTGCATATTTCACTGAGAACTCTAAATAAATGGTACCTCCATTTGCGTCTCTTCCCTTTAATACAATACTGTTTTCACCTTCTGTTAATTTAAAATTATTCAGTCTAAAACTTCCATCACGGATCTGAACCGCTTCTCCATTAATTAAAAGTACTCCAGATTGAGTATCAATAAATCCAAAAATATCGATCTTCGACGATGAGACAATTCTGATATCTTCGATATTTGTTAATGTAACTCCATGCTCACTTCTTGGTGGAAATTTTAATATAAAGGGTGAGGTAACTTGCAGTTTAAAACCCTGAGTAGCCAATAAAGGAAAGTCCGTTCCAGACAACTCGCCATTCACGAACTTAGCAGTTTGATATAAACCAGTGTCAGAGTTCACACCTGTAATAGAATCTAGTTTTCCTTCTCCGTACTTCTCCAGTAACCCAAAGGCAGATTGACCGTTCCTTATACAAGGTAAAGCGGTAAAGTTAATACCAAATTGAAGAGCGACGGAACTACAACTAGCGCTCTCGGTAACTGGAATAATGTTCGATTCAACAGCATCAATAATAACAGCTTGCATCGGCTCTAAAGTAAAATCATCTCCTACCCAGTTTTCACCCTCGTATGTGTATTCAGCCGTAACTTTGCCATCTATACCAAGAGTAGAGACACCTTGAACTTTTGCACTACCACCCAACCGTCTCACCAGTTCAGACGCTCGCGGTAGATCTAATAGCTCGGTAGGGTAGTATATATAATTTCTACCTTTAACTAGCTTAATATTTGGAACAAGAAGTCCAGTACCTTGCGCAAATTCTTGTTGATTACTAAATCCATCGTTATCGAAATCTGCATCTCCATCTGAAACTGAATTAGACCATGAATACGCATTTCGCGGATCAGTATATAACTCGTTTATCTCTAAATCATTCGTAAGGCCGTCACCATCTATGTCTTCGTCACAAGCATCCCCAAACTCGTCACCATCGATGTTTTCTTGTGATTCATTATGGATTAGTGGGCAATTATCATTCGCATTTGATATACCATCACCATCTAAATCTTGAGCTGATATGTCGCAAGCATCCCCTTTTCCATCCTCATCAACATCAGACTGATCTTTATTAGGGACGAATTGACAATTATCATGAGAAACGAATGCGCTTCCAGATAGCAATAGGTTCATCAACGAAGCGTGATCTTGTGCGCTGTAAGATTTATAAGCAGAACCATCATTAGAGGAGGCAAACTGAACAGCTCCCCTCTCAGGTGTATGGCTAGGAATGCGTATATATGAAACACCATCTTCGGTAGTAAGCTTCAACTGGCTGTTAGGTTGATTCACCACGACACACTCACAATTATATGGGTCAATAGTTGTGATCAACTGGCCAATCATCTTTTTATTTTCTTCAGTTAACTCAAATTCAGTATACCTATGAAGCGATAGATCAAACTCTCCCAGTAAAACTTGTTGATTAGAATCAATGGACTGTTTTACAAAGTAAAGCTTTGAAGATTGGCTCTTTGAATACTCTAAGTTAACACTTTCTACTTTATAAAGGCGCTGTAATAGCAAAGCTTGATTTGAAGGCTCTCCCAATTGTTGATAGTCCAGCACAGTGTCGTTGTCATCATCGTCGTCGCACAGATCTCCTAGCCCATCGGTATCATTGTCCCTTTGATCTTCATTTGATACTAATGGGCAATTATCTATAACGTCACCGACTGAATCACCATCGCTATCTTCTTGACCTGAGTTCGGTACTAGAGGCGCATTATCGTTGTAATCTTTGATTCCATCATTATCATCATCGTCATCACATGCATCACCTTGTTCATCATCATCCGTATTTATTTGACTCGGATTTGGCAATGCTGGGCAGTTATCATCCTTGTCAGCAATTCCATCCTTGTCTGCGTCTGCATACGGAGGATGCACTTTGTCATCTTTGGGATCAAACCCCTCCTTTATCTCATCACTATCAGAGAATCCGTCACCATCCGTGTCTGTTGCAAGCGCATCAGTCTTGTAAACAGTCAACTCTTGGTAATCCGATAAGCCATCATTATCACTGTCACTATTAGTTGCCGATGTACCTGTAACCTTGACTTCTTGATAATCACTTATCCCATCACCATCTGTGTCACCTATGCTCGAACTTGTTCCCAACTGGAATTCTTCAATATTCGATAATCCATCGTTGTCTAAATCACCTAACGAGTCATCAACGTTAATATTTAAACCATTTACCTTCTCATACCAATCAGGAATACCGTCACCATCTGTATCCTTATTATCATTCACAGATATAGCGCTTGCTAATATTTGCAGCCGACCTAATTGTGAGTTATCAGCTAACTTAACTTGAGTATTGTCTAAACCACGCACTGAATGGCCAATAATATTTACATTGGTGCTTAGCTGGTTAATATGTGTTTCACCGTCTGAAAGGTTTGATAGGCTCACCGCAGCCATATTGTCGGGCAAAGAGTCTCCCACAATATGTGACAGCGGGTATTTGGCATTAGGGAAATAGAAGTAAACAAGGTTTCCAACTGCATTATCAGCCGTTTTATCTTCGATATATGCAGCGACAGTGTCATTTAAGACAACCCCCTCTTTTGCCATGGTCTTTACAGAAAATAACGCACCAGACTCAGGTACCAGCTTTACATTACCATTACCATCCTCTTGACGTATCTGGTAATAGTAATAGGTATTTTCGGATAGTCCTTTAACCCGAGTCCTAAATAAACCCATTGCCGTCATTTTATTTTTGATTGCTTTATCATCAGTGTAAGTAAACTGTGCTTCACGTGTAGTAGAAGAAACTGGATGAGTGCCTTTCGGATCTAAATACACATTAACAGTGCCTCGACTTTCCGCAGGTGCAGACCACGCGACAATGAAAGATCGAGTATTCACGTCAGAAAGTAGTACGCTAGATGGGTGTACTTCTAGTGCCATAGCAGAGATGCTGCTAATAAAATAAAATAAAATTATAATTATCGATTTAAATCTCATTGTATCCCTACTCTTGGCATTTAATTGACGTTGGGTAAGTAAATGTGCAGCTTGCTTCAGCAGCGCTATTGCCTGATGCATCAGATATGCTTAATTTAAATGTATTACTTCCCTTATTGAGCTCTGAGGCCTTTGGTGAATAGATAAGCTGCATGTGTTCTGGCTTTAGGTGCAAAACTTCCTCTGTTATGACGCCAATTTGATGGTGGTCTAGCCATAGCTGAGCAAAGTTAGGTGACTGATTTAATTGAATAGAGTCTTGTAAATTACTTGCATTAATAACCGTTCCATTCGGCATAGTGATATTAAGCATTTGAAGGTCTATACCACTAACATTTCCAATTCCCGGATAGCTGGATAGATCGTCACTACCGCTTACAAAGGGGTCTTCTATAACGAATGAGAGCTGTATTGGTTTAGGATAAATTGTTGCGTAACCAGTTAAGTCTTTGTAGTACGTTTCTCTAACGATCCCCCATCGAGTATCATACGTATCACCCACGAAAATACCGTGTCTGTATTCTGGAATTACAGCTTTAACAAAAACGGGCTGGTTTGCATAGAAATCACCGACGTTTGTTACTTTTACCTTCCCGGCACGGTGAGCATAATAATGAACTTGGTCTTCACCTCGGCATTGCCAAATATCCTTATCCTCTTCACAGACTAATTTACTATCTATAACTTCCATTTCTGTACCTTCATCAGCATAATTAAGCACTGAAAAGTGAATATCATCAGCCTTTTGATGAGTCGGCATAACTTTTGTGAAGTCTTTAATTCTAGTGATATCGTCCCTTGCATATGCACTCTTAGGCCCTTCCCAGCGATACCCTTCTCCGGTTAGTTTCCACTCCATTACATCATTCCACATCGCCTTTTTCCTTGTGAGTGGTTCTGATTGTGAGTTACGCATAAATCCATGTGGCTTGAAGCTTATTTCTTCCTCCAGAGGTTGTCCCACAATAGCTGTTATTCTCCGGTCAGATTTTTGGGTAAGTAAAATAGGCCCCATATCAATATCTAATTTGTACTTTAGTGCCTTAGAGCCTATTTGAAGATTGATAACGTAAGTTTCTGCTAAGCCTTGAGTATCTTTATTACCAAACTCATCTATTGTAGGAATGGCCTCACTCATCTTTATATCGGCTAACCAAATACCACTGTTATTCGTTCGAAATCCATTTATTGGTACGCCATGTATGTCACCAGGTAAAATTTCAATTCCCGAGTCTGGAGTTGGAGAAATAACCTTTACCTCAGCACCACTGACAGGATTACCATAAGCATCTTTTGCTATTAATCCTAATGCGTTGAAACTTTGTGTATACATAGTTCCTTGGAGATCAGTTAAACTACTAGAAATTACGCGACTAACGGCACCAGCTTTTGCTTCAGCTGTAAAAATAACAGGGGCGGATTGACCTGGAATAGCCATCATCGCGATTTGAGGGATTTTTACCAATGAATTTGATATGTCACTATTGTCTCCATTAACATATAACTTATCTCCAAGCTTATGATAAACCTCTACTTTTCCGTTTTCATCGGTATCAACCTGTAGAGTTCGTTTAGTAGTAGAAGACGCACTTTTTCCTAACTTACCTTCTCCTGAAACGATTAGCCAATCCACTCTCAAGTCTTTAATACCATTGCCTTGAGCATCTAAAAAAGTTACTGCCCAAGGATCCGGAAGCACCTCTCCAACAGGGCATTGACTTCCACAATTCTGTTCTGTTTTCTCTATATTTATTTTTGCCACCGGTGCAGAAATAACTTTTACAGTCAAAAGGATAGGTTCAATATCAAGTATTCCAGGAACACTTACTCTTAGTTGAAAATCCTCAACTAGATTTGGAGCTGCAACTTTAACTGCGACCATGCCATAGCTATCAGATTTTAATGACTCTAGTTGCGTATCGGTGAGCCCTGCGTTAGCGGCAGCAGGACGTGGAGCACTCTCATTCTTTTTTAATGAGTTACGTTTAACAACTTGAAGCTTTTTAGCCTCTTCAGACGCGATACTTTTTTGCGTCAAAACCACATCAGCATTTGCTACAGGTTGTCCCCTTTTATCTGTAATTAGCAATAATATTGGTTCAGCAAGCTCAGTCCCCTTTACTGCAGTCTGACCCTCACCTAGAAGCACAGACGTTTTAGCCGAACCAGTTGGTGCATCAATATCGATGGAAAGCTGATATGCACTCACCATTTCAGATGAAATAACGAGTGTATAAATCCCTGTGGCCTCAATTTCAAAGTTTTGTACCGCTATATAGGTGCCTCCTACACTAGCTTTTCGATGCAGAAGCATTCCTCCATTTGGGTTTAACATTTGGAGACCGAGCTTTGCTCTACTCTGCAGTGGGAGTAATTGAATATTAACTTTTGAACCTGCTAATGCTACAAACGTATAAACGTCTTGTTCGCCTAAGGCGTCAATTCCTCCTCTTACTTTCATTCCAGAGAGCAACTGTGTTAAAGACTCACTGTTTTCCAATACTTGATTGGGCATGATACTTAATGTGGCTTCATTACTTTTTAGTCCATTTACTGTCACTGACAGCATATACTCCCCGGCTTCTATATCGTTTGGAATTTGAACAAGTAATGAGTTATGGGATGCGTTTTGGACTGCTAATCTTTTGTTACCGGCCAAAACGATATTTTCACCGACTTCGGCCGTAAAACCTTCTCCGGATATTAATACATAACCACGTGGTATCGTTACTCCTGGAGAAATATAGTTGATAATCGGCGCTGAAATTTCCTGCTTTGATAGCTGAAAAGTTCCACTATCTACCAACATTCGAACTTCTAGAGCTACTCCATGTGGCAAATCAAATCTATCACCAACAATTACTCCTCCCTCATATCGAGCTTCTCGATATGCTTTGGTATTAGAGTCATAGTATCTGATACTCTCAACCGTTTCAGAGCTGCCGATTGCTTCTAGCATTTGATAAGAATCAAAATCACTTGGAGGGCAAGTGATAGAAACCAAATTTAACCCTTTTTTCAAGGTAAATTGGTGACAATAAGTGCCACCAGGAAATACCAGTTCGCCATCACTTTCACTGGCTATTAGGTAACCTTCCCCTGATTGAATGTCAAATTCTACACCTTGTGACTGGCCATCAAGCATAAAAGCAAACTCAAAACCGCCAGTTTCAGTATTAAAGCGCTCTATTCTGTTTACTTCAATAAACTGAGACACTTGGCTTAACAAATCATAAGATGTTAGGCCAAAAGGCACTAATTGAGGATAGCCGAAGTAATTCAACCCTTTTTTTAAAGGAAATTTAAATTCACTTGTGGCCTTTTGGTTTATATAAAAATTGATATCTGAGATTTCTATACCCGCAGTAACATCAAATAACAGAGGCTCTTCAGCCCCTTCTTCATATGAAGATTCCTTGGGGTCATAATACTCTCGTTCAAAAAACGTAGAGTCAGGGTTAGTCACCAGTATATTAAGCCGCTCAGCTTCCAAGCCAACATGTGAGGAATCCAGAGGCTCTATTTTTAAAAAATACTTCCCAATCGGTACAAATAAGTCGTATTGCCCATTGGTTAAACTGTAAGTACCAACAATTGACTCTTTGGTATCACTATCTACCGCAATAACATGCGCGCCAGTGATCGTTCTACCTGAGACACCATCAAGCACTTGACCAGAAATGCGTCCATAACGAGTTTTTGTGTCAGCGTTGCCCATATAACTTGCAAGCGTGCTGATATCATCCGCTTTTAGCAATGAGCCTCGCTCAATATCCGTATCTTGAGTAGGGTACATAGTACTATATGGCAAAGAACTGTGAGCAAGCCCAATACAATGGCCTATCTCATGAAGTGCAACGTTGTAAACCAGTTGATCCGAAAAAACCTTTGCACCGTCAAAAAAGATATCAGCGTCGAAGATAGTTCCAGCAGGATAAAACCCAATTGGAATATCATTTATCCCATCACCATTTAAATCGGCATTATCATCGGTGATCTCAAGCTCTTTGCTGATGCTTGTGGAAGAACAAACAGCCAATACAGGTTCCGGGAATTCATGTTCAGTGTTAGCGAATGAAATTACGTTGTACCCATCAATATTTGGTCCCAGCGCACTACCTCGCCCTTTGCCAGTTTCAGGTGTGGTTCCGCCATAAGAGAATGTTACATTACTATCAGGTAAAGTTTGCCAAGTGGCAAAAGCTTCTCGTAACTTTTGTTCTAAAACATTAAACTCTAAAGGAGGATAGCCTGACTCGTTTAAACTCCATACGTAGGGCTGATTATTAGCATCCCACTTGACTGGAACAGGTTGATTTGAACTATCGAATTGCCAATTCGGACTTCCACCAAATGCCGGGAATATCACCAAAAATAGTAATAAGCAAATCCAGTTTGCGATTTTCATGATTTCAGATTCTTATTGTTTAGTTAATACAGTTTTGTCGTACAGCTAATTCACGCACATCTTGTTGATTCGCGTTATTAAACAAAGTGATAGCTTCTTTCAGAGGTAAATCAATGTCACATAGAGGTTCTAGCCTGTAGTCTTGAAATTTGTCATTTTGCTCTACACGTAATAACTTGACAGGGAAATCAATTAAATCCCGTTGATTATCCCACCATCCGATTACAAAAAAGAATTCGCTCAGAGGGCGTTCAATTTTTCTTGTTAAAAGGAGATTTGCTAAATTGAAAATGCTATAACCTTGTTTTGCATCCACTGCAATTGGGTAAATACTAATGCCTGGTATCGACAGCATATATTTTCCGTAGTTCAGTTCCCATTTAGGAGAATAGATAACAGGCATCTGACGACTTGATAACATTGTCGTATTTTCTGGTAAAGAAATTACCACTCCTTTGGTAGCCAACGTCTTGATCGTCATTTCAAAATCATTATGGCTAGAGTCAAGGCGAATATGCGACGTTGCATTATCAATAAAATCTATATTCAGTGGCTGTGAAAAAATAACTTCACTGCTGTGAGGTGTCACATTGAACTGTATATAATTTGGTTTTGATAATGCTGTAAAGCAACATAAATACATCAAAACAGCTATTATTTTACTTTTCATTTATTAACTTCCCCATATCCTTTTTGGGATCTATGCTCTTATTACTTGTCTGTTTATCTGTTTTTTTACTCTCAGCTTTGACGGCAATCGCTGAATGGTTCTTAATACTTTCAATACCAATGGCACCTAACGCAATAGCTGAAGCATCTACACGTGTTAACACAAACTTATTAGTGAAATTCACTGTATTTACTGCCTTATGCTTTAAGTGTATAACTTTGGCTGTTGGCTCTTTTCTTGGTTTTGTCAGATTCGCTATTCGAGCTAAAGGAGCGAGCGCTTCTTGACGATGTGGGATCTTTTGCGTTCGTTGATATGGCGCGACTCTCTTTTCACCCATTATGGCTTTCAAGGTTTCTATAGAGTCTGCTTCATTACCGTGCGCGCTACGTGTGTTAATAATCAACAAAGCAAGTAATAATGCCTTAGTTGTAATATTATTCATTTTCGTCCCTCTACACCGTACTTTTGCTTAAGCAGCTCTTTGATCCGCTTTTTTCCTAGAGCCAGAGTTAACGGTTCTTGCTCAAGCACAGCTTGGCTAGCTGCTGATGATTTGCTCTCTTGGCTACGTCCTAGGCTACTCACAGCAGGAGCCATATAACTTGTAACTTTCAATTGCTTAAATTTAGGCAGCGTAGCAGACTCTGAACCTATACCTTGAATAAATACCACCGAGTCAGCTCCACTGACTAAACGTTGCTCACCTAGTTCACTTTTTCTGGTGAAGTACAGAGCCTCTTCGCCCTCACGGAGTAAAATTTGATGTGAAATATGTTGTGTTACCTCCACATTTAACACTGGGTGCAAGGCTGTACCTCCTAGCTGAGTGATTACAATCTCATTTCGTGCCGGTATATTTTTTGCGGACGCACTCAAATCGTCTCGAACTAACACCTGATTGAGGGTAATAATTTGCCCATCTCTCCACTCGCTCCGCTTTGACATTACTTTTCCTTGTACAACTGTATCTGCAAGCTGTACCTGCTCTGATAATGACAAAGCTAAGCTAAACTCACTAAAAATAAGCAGCAAGCTTAGAAATATAACTTTAGAAAATGCCATTTCTTTACTCCTTCTTAGGTTCTGCGGTTATCTCTCCCGCTTTTACTTCAAGCCTAATTTCCGGTTTTGTAGTATCGAAGAGTAATACGTGATTTCGATCGATCCCCGGGTCATATGCAAATGCGCCGACTTTTTTAGCATAACTACCAAACATTTCTCCTGGTAAAGAAGTACCTGAATGCCAAGAGTATCGATTTTCGTTTTGAGAAAATTTCTCGTTATGGACTGTGTATTTTGGGCCAGTGCGAGTCACTACTCGTCTCGCAGGAGTGTTAGGTGTACTATCTAATAAGCTCCCCTCAGTAAGGCTATCTGTTGGGTTGCCTTCTTGATCTCTGTGGTTATTGAGGTCAGCAGCCTTAACCAATAACTGCACGCGACCATTTAGACCATCCCCAAATAAAGAACTCAATACCCCGGGACTCACCTTAACTTCCCAGCAGTTACCCGTTTGTCTAGTGGATGCTTTTACAACGGTGCAACCTGAAAACTGTCCATCGTTTAATACACTAAATTCCAAATCTTCGGTATTTAGCATGACGTCCTTGCCATTTTGAGAAAAGCCCAGAGCAAATGAGCTACCTTCGGTATTCGGATGGCGTATTGCTTCGTTAAATTTTAATCGAAGAGTAATATCCTCTTGGTGATTTAAAAAGCGCAAATGTGGAATTGTCTGTGCCTTATATCGTTCTGATATAAAATAAAATTTTTCTTTCGCATCACGATGAAACCAAGGATTTTCGTCAAATAACGTAATGTCTCCATCCCGATTTATTTTTCCTTGCCACTTCATCCCATACTTTGCTTCTCCTCCTTGAACAACCTCAACTTGCTGCAAATAAGGAGGCAGGTTGGCAACGTCGTAAAAAAACTGACTATAGCCTGTTAAAAATTTCATAGAATATGGGATAAGTACTTCAGCGTAACGCTCTAACAAACTATCACCGCTGAAGCAACGCTTTTGCTCTACAGAAGACTTAGTGCAAGTCTTAACTAAGGGGTTATCTTTAGAAAAAGGCTTTGTGATATCTTTCCTGATGAAGTTTGGTCTTAACAGAAGCTCACCAGGTTTTATTAACTTTCCATTGGAATTACTTTCGTAATCCACCCCTTTCATCGTCTGTTCAATATAGTAGAGTCCTTTAGGCCCACCGAATGCCGAGGCCTCCCACCAATCAGAGTCTAGACTATTGAAATATCCATTGAACTTAAACCGGTGCGCATTAAACTCGCCACTCTCCTCATCGAATTTTGCGGCCGCATGCATAATTTCATACTGAGGCAGACGTCGGCGAGATTTAAAGTTAAGTGCCAAACCACAAAGGTTTAATTTTGGGCGTTTATCTGCTTCAAAATCAGCTAAGTCTCCAAAATAAAACATCATGCTTAGTTCACCGTATCCGCACAGCTTGCCAGCTTTTTTAAAGGTTCTTTTAGTCGCGGCTCTATCGAAGAAGTAGTATTTTCCTTCTACCCGTAAGCTATATGGCCTTTTATAACTTCTATCGTGCTCGTAAAATACCGAAAAGTCAGTTGGAAGATGTGCTTGAAACAACGGAACATTATATATGCCCTTTGCCATGGTGTTGGGATCGAGCAAATTATCTAAAGTATGTACATGAGATGGATCGCTTTTGCGCCCCCATATTTGGCCTGAATGAGTAATGAGTTTGCTTTTATTTGAATCAATGAACCATGTATCAACTACTTTTTCGCTTATAAATTCAAATATTTTACTGGGAATAAAGTGTGCTTCGTAATCATCAGGTTCGCCAAGAGCATCCCGAGCCAGCGTTAAATGAGCGTCGCCATGTACATGAGCAATCGAACTCATATCTTCAGCATGATGCAGTGCGTGTCCAAACATCCACATTGCTTTTGCACCACTTAATAACCGGCCATGCTGCTCCAAACTCCACTCTTCTGTGGGTGCCATCTCATAGAGGTCATCCAGAGTATTCAGATATCCCATTGTTAAAATTGCACTGTTAAAAAAGCGTCCAGCCGTAATCTCACTAGGTTCTAATGCACCGTATATATTAACCATGCCATTTAGAACCAGAGGCCAGTCATTCATAGAAAGAGGAGCACCTGTGTAAGCATGTTGAAAGTGCGACATTACTCGGCTCAACGGCGTATCCTCCATCACCACACCATCAAGTACATTTAAACTTTTCTTTCTAAAGGCCGGGTACTCAGGGCTAGCCTCGTCTTCGTCCATCTTTTTATCTTTCAATGTCTTGAATTGAGGGTCATATCCCCAAAGGTATGGATAAGGTTTGTTTAACGTAGCATTCTGCTGAGCAACACCTAAGCGCTCTATTACATAGTCTGGATGCAGTTGATATAGTTGATAATATGCAGAGTGTTCTCCATCTAATTTCTCTAGTGATTTTCTGATAACTTCAGTAATTCTAGGATGAGTGGTATTGGTATCGTGAGCAAAACAAGGCCAATTGATAGCACTTATTAAAGCAACTACACCCAACTTTTTTTTATAGTCCATTATACTCGTATACTCTCGGTTTTTTAATTTGCTCTTGGCAGGTTACTGAATTCCAACAATCGGTTTCTGGATAGCGATAATATAACTCTTTAAATATCGGGTTATATTTCTCTCTCACCGCTTTTTGTATTTCTTTTGGAAGCACTGGTAAATAGTCGGTTTTTATGGAATAAATATGCTGTGATACCAAAGTTCCTAAACTGTATCTAGCCTCTTCAAAAAACGAACTCTGACGGTAATATTCTGAGCTATCCGGTGCGAGCTGCTCCATCGCCAAGCTCGCGCGCTCAGCCTCTTTTTCTATTCGAGCCAAAACCGCCTCCAGCGGAAGCACTTCAACTGTAAAGGGAATTGGGTCATCAGCTTTGCTTGGGGCAAAACCTGCACTCGAATAATTAATATGGTACATAGGATGGTACACTTCGAAGTGGATTAATGCATAAGCGTTAGGATATTTGAGATCTAAGTGCTCCCTTGGAAATAAAATCGGTTGGTTTGCATCGCCAATTCTTTCATAAAGATAGCCCATTCTATGTCCACTTCCCCCATGACCTCCATACTCAACATGCGCAGATTTAATTAAAAATGGCGCTTCAGGCTGTTTACCATCTTTGGTTGCTATTGTTACAACTATCGGGCCTCTAAAACCAAAGGACTTATCAAATACACTACAGCCAGTGAGCGTTAGGACTAAAATACACAGAAAACTGTGACCAAACGTTAAATACTTTTTCATAAAGTAAACCATAAAATAATATACTAGATAGCCGTAATTACAGGATTATCTGAACTACCAGAAATTCTATAACCAAGGATACTAGCCAGTTGAGAGACTTCTTCGATCACAAAATTTCCATCCCCTATAATTAATGTAAATTTTTAAAGCAACAACACTTACCTTTTTTAAATTCCATTATATTCGTGTTCTCTTGGTTTTTTTAATTGTTCTTGGCAATACATCAGAAGCCCACAGTCGGTTTCTGGATAGCGATAATATAACTCTTTAAATATCGGGTTATATTTCTCTCTCACCGCTTTTTGTATTTCTTTTGGAAGCACTGGTAAATAGTCGGTTTTTATGGAATCAATATGCCGTGATACCAAAGTTCCTAAACTGTGCCTAGCCTTTTCAAATAACGAACTCTGGCGGTAATATTCTGGGCTATCCGGTGCGAGCTGCTCCATCGCCAAGCTCGCGCGCTCAGCCTCTTTTTCTATTCGGGCCAAAACTGCCTCCAGCGGAACCACTTCAACTGTAAAGGGAATTGGGTCATCAGCTTTGCTTGGGGCAAAACCTGCACTCGAATAATTAATATGGTACATAGGATGATACACTTCGAAGTGGATTAATGCATAAGCGTTAGGATATTTGAGATCTAAGTGCTCCCTTGGAAATAAAATCGGTTGGTTTGCATCGCCAATTCTTTCATAAAGATAGCCCATTCTATGTCCACTTCCCCCATGACCTCCATACTCAACATGCGCAGATTTAATTAAAAATGGCGCTTCAGGCTGTTTACCATCTTTGGTTGCTATTGTTACAACTATCGGGCCTCTGAAACCAAAGGACTTATCAAATGCACTACAGCCAATGAGCGTTAGGACTAAAATACACAGAAAACTGTGACCAAACGTTAAATACTTTTTCATAAAGTAAACCATAAAATAATATATTAGATAGCCGTAATTACAGGATTATCTGAACTACCAGAAATTCTATAACCAAGGATACTAGCCAGTTGAGAGACTTCTTCGATCACAAAGGTTCCATTTTCCACATCAGACAAAACACCTAATTTTGAAAGCAGGTTCGTTTTGTTATTCTCCAATATATACTTGATGGCTTCATCTCTTTCATACTGCCCCATTTTAACATTAAAGTTTAATTCAATTATTTTATCTTTATCTGATGATAAGGCGCGTTTTAATTTTATATAACGTTCAGCAATAGCGAGATACTCATCCCCTAATCCAACATTTGAATAATTTGATTTGATGTAATCAAAGTCAGCTATTTCAGCTAGCCCTAATAACGTTAATAACTTACTATCGAAGCCAAAGTCGTCTCCAATTGACTGATTTAGCGCTTTTGATAGTTGAGCAATTGCATCAGGATCATTTTGAGCGGATAGTTTACCAAATGCCCAGCTCGCGGGACCTCTAAAAATAGGATGAACGCTTTCATCTGCCATTAAACTAATTCTTGATTTAACACTAGCTTTAGGATGAAGCGTAAAATACATGAGTGTTTCTCGAAGCCGTATACCACCAGCTTCGTCACTGTTAATATAGTCAGAGTAAAATTGAGAGGATATTGCTGTAGGCCCTGCAAGGAGAATATTTATCATGATACTTTTTTGTACTAGTGATAAACTACTTGTACCTTCTGATAAATCAATCATTTCTTGCTGAAGTGCCGAGTACAATTTTGCTTGATTAACATGATTTGCTAGAGCATTTTTACAGCTAAATATTGCCTCTTTAAGCAGCTCAGCGTCATTTGGCAGTGGGTTAAGGGAGTTAAAATCAACCTCAAATTTATTTAATTTAACAACAATTCCAGGTACTTTATTCAAGCCAAGATCTGAAAGATGTGGCAACTCTCGAATTTCATCTTCTACCTTTTTAATTTCAATCAAGCTAAGTGCATTAACAGAAAAGCTAAACAAGGCAAACAAAAAACCAAAAGACACTGTCTTTATAATTCTATCAAACACAGTAGTAAAATCCTTTAAACCCATATAGGGTACGGCATAATATACAACAAATGAAATTTGTCAACGCAATGTTATCAACTAAATTATAAATTAAGGTCTTTAATTACAAAGTAAGAGGTAATTACATCTCAAAACAAAAAAATGACAGCGATGTCATTATAAAGCAGAAGAATAATCGATATTTTTTAGTCACATCTAAATATAAATATGATTTATACACTTCGTTACAAACCACATGCAAAACTGCCCAAAAAGTCCAGTCATCATAGTTACACTGAGGGGAAAACAAACCAATAGCTATTCTTACGTTATTCATCTATATTGGGAACATGCATTTGATGCGAACAATTCTTATGTAGTAGGAGAGCTAACATGGATCCAGTCACACTTATTTTTGATTACCTTTTTACCATCCAAGCGTTTTTATTGATTTTCGTTATTGTGGTACTAAAAGGGAGTATCAAATTTGTCCCGCAGAACCGTGCGTGGATTATTGAACGTTTCGGCAAGTATCAATCCACTAAAGAAGCCGGCCTAAACTTTATTCTGCCATTTATCGACCGCGTAGCGGCCGATAGGAGCTTAAAGGAGCAAGCGGTTGATGTCCCATCTCAATCAGCCATAACTAAAGACAATATTTCATTGATTGTTGATGGTGTACTTTATTTTAGAGTGTTAGATCCGTATAAAGCGACTTACGGTGTTGACGATTATATCTTCGCGGTGACTCAGCTCGCGCAAACCACCATGCGTAGCGAACTGGGTAAAATGGAGTTGGATAAAACCTTTGAAGAGCGAGATTTACTTAATACCAACATCGTCGCCGCCATCAACTCAGCTTCTGATCCTTGGGGCATCCAAGTACTGCGCTACGAGATTAAAGACATTGTGCCACCAAACTCTGTAATGGAAGCAATGGAAGCACAAATGAAGGCTGAGCGTGTGAAACGAGCTCAAATACTAGAGTCAGAGGGTGACCGTCAAGCCGCTATCAACGTCGCGGAAGGTAAGAAGCAAGCGCAGGTGCTTGCAGCTGAAGCCGAAAAGGCAGAGCAGATCCTAAGAGCTGAAGGTGAAGCAAAAGCGATTATTGCCGTTGCAGACGCACAAGCCGAAGCCCTTCGTAAAGTCGGTGAAGCCGCAAATACCGAAGAAGGCCAAAAAGCCATCCAGCTTGACTTAGCAACAAAAGCCATAGCAGCAAAAGAAGCGATAGCTAAAGAATCTTCTGTGGTATTGCTACCAGACAATGGCACAGATGCAAGTTCGCTTGTGGCACAAGGCATGTCTATTATTAATACATTAAATAAAAAGCAAGGGTAACGCCTATGGCCTTTTTACTTGAGCATTTAGCACAAACCTTAGTAGTACTAGGAATTGCTTGCCTAATTGTTGAGGTTGCTGTGCTTGGTTTTGCCACCTTTGTACTGTTCTTTTTAGGTCTGTCTCTGGTGATAAGTGGCGGCTTAATGTATGCAGGTATGCTTGACCAAACTTGGCTGACTGCACTTTGGTTTAATGCGTTAGTCACGACATTACTGGCTGTGTTTTTATGGAAACCACTAAGACGCATGCAAGATGTCACAGACGACAAAGAAGTAACCAGTGATTTTGCTGAGCTTACCTTTACGCTGGAAAAAGACTTGAATGCAGAAAGTCGTATTTTTCATACCTATTCTGGTATTGCGTGGCAACTAAAAAGTAAACAACCTATTACTGCAGGAACGCAAGTCAAAGTGGTTAAAAAAGAGGTTGGAGCGTTTTGGGTAGAGCCAAATTAGGCTTGTCTATGAATTAAGGATTAAGCTAATACCTGTTAGTCTTAATTCTTGCTCTATTTAAAGGAGCAAGTCTGACGCTAACTGCATTAAATTTTTTATTTAGAACAGCTAAATAGCAAAATTTTTCCTTGCCTACATGGATGTAAGCAAGCAAATTCACCTCCAATAGCTGACTATTGGAGGTGAATTCAATGCTGTTAGCGCTAGAACTGGCTGCTAGTAAGGCATCAATCATTCGCAGATCAGATTAGTTAAGCCTTGGTACTGATATCGCTTTCTATCTAAAATCTTCTGTGGTTTTTTGCAGCTCGGTCATTGAATCGCATAGTGATTTTCAGGAATTTATTTCGCTCTTCTATTACGTGAATATCCATTCCCGTCCTATACTGAAACCCATAGGTAAATATGTATACCACGCTTGAAGCCGCATACTAGGATGGACATGGTAAGTAAAACTGAGCTCGAATTAGAGAAAGAAATTCAAAGTCTGAAATCTCAATTAGCGGAAGCATCTTTTGAACGTGACAAGTATAAAAAGCTGTTCGAGGCGTCAGGCGACGCGCTATCCATTTTAGACATAAATACGGGTAAATTTACTGAATGTAATCAAGCAGCCGTTCGACTACATGGCATTGAAAGTAAAAGTAAATTTCTAACACTAACTCCTGCCGACATTTCCCCTGAATATCAACCATGCGGACGTGCTTCAGAAGAACTAGCTATGGAGCACGTAAGCAAATCTCTGACTGAAGGTCCTCAGCTTTTTCCGTGGAGCCACTCCAACACTCAAGGCGAAACGTTCCCTTGTCTAATATCATTGACGGCAGTGCAAATCCAAGGAAAGCAGCTCGTCGTAGCAATAGGAAGGGACATATCGGAACTACACAGCGCGAAAGAGCAACTGAAAAAAGCAAATACTAATATTAAGCGTTACAAAGCTGCGTATCAAAAAGAGAAAATGAAGTTTGAGCGCTTTGTCAACGCAGCTCCAATTGGTATCGCTGTCAATTCGTTGAAAGATGGGGCCTTCCACTATGTAAATGATGAGTTCAGTAAAATGACTGGATATTCAGTAGACGAACTAAACAATATTGATTACTGGAAGATAACACCTCCTAAATACCAAGAAGAAGAACAAAAACAACTTATTAACCTTAAGGCGCAAGGAAGGTACGGACCATATAAAAAGGAATATATCCATAAAAGCGGACATACCTTTCATGTCCTCCTATCTGGTATTAAAGTCACCGACGATAATAACGAAGATTTTATTTGGTCAGTCATTCAAGATATATCTCGTCAAAAAGAAACCGAGGAGCAACTTAAAAATGCGAGAAACCAAGCAGATTCTTTAGCGCTCAGAATGCAGCTTGCGAATAACTCTGCCCAAATCGGCGTTTGGGAGTGGGACTTAGTTACAAGTGAGCTCATCTGGGACGAGCTGATGTTTAAGCTCTATGGCATATCAGAATCACAATTTACACAAGTCTATGATGCTTGGGCGAGTGCCGTACACCCTGATGATATAGAATTTGCAAGTGCACAGCTGCAAGCTGCAATTGATGGTACCGGCGTTTATGAACCAGAGTTCAGAGTTGTACACCCAAACGGTGAAGTGAGAACAATTAAAGCCAGTGCAGAGGTTATTCGAAGCAATGGCAAAGCAATAAAAGTTGTTGGGGTAAATTATGATGTTACCGAAAAAATTGAAGCAATAAGAATATCTGAAACGGCTAGACTAGCAGCAGAACATTCCTCTAAAGCAAAAAGTGACTTCCTAGCCAATATGAGTCATGAAATTCGTACACCAATGAATGCTATTTTAGGGGGGTTACAATTGCTAGAAAACGCTAATTTAGAGCCCGATTTAGGGAAAGTTTTAGCTAACGCCGTATTTTCTGCCAAGAGTTTGCTTACAATCATCAACGATATCTTGGATTATTCAAAAATTGAATCCAATAAAATTGAGTTAGAAAGTACCGAAATTTCAATTTTAGATATTTTGGACTCTGTTAAATATGACCTAGATGCATTAGTCAGTAACAAAGGTATAGACTTTGTCATATCAGCAGATGATAGCTTCGAAGACGGATGGATTGGTGATTTAGTGCGCGTAAAGCAGATAATACTAAATTTAGCATCTAACGCTGTTAAATTCACCAACAAAGGGGAAGTTAAAATAATTGCCAGCTGCCAATCATATAACAATGAAAAAGCGATTTATTTAAGTGTTCAAGACTCTGGTATCGGAATGGATGAGGATGCGCAAAAACGTATTTTTGAGCGTTTTTCACAAGCTGACACATCAACTACTAGGGAATACGGTGGTACGGGACTGGGAATGTCAATTACTGTAAGTCTTATTAAGTTGATGAATGGAAAAATAAACTTATTTAGCGAAGCTGGTAAAGGAACTACAGTTAATATTATCCTACCGTTAGACAAGATAAAAACGCAATCTAAACCTGTACGCACAAAATCATTTACACCACCTAATCTAAAACACACTCGTATTTTGATTGCCGAAGACAATAAGATTAATCAAATTCTTATCAAAACAATGCTTAAAGAGACAAATGCAACAGCTGTCGTTGTCGACAATGGTCGGCTTGCAATCGAAGCTCTAAAAGAGCAGGCATTTGATTTAGTATTAATGGATATACACATGCCTTTTATGGATGGGGTTGACGCGATAAAAGCTATCAGAAATGAGGGAAATCCGATCCCTGTTATCGCTCTCACTGCGAACGTTATGGTTGAAGATGTTAAGCACTACTTAGAAATAGGCTTTGATGCGCATATAGCAAAACCAATTGAGCTGCCTATCTTGTATGGCGCTTTAGCAAGCTTTGTAAAATAGATCATTTCGAGAAATAACAAGTATCTATTTCAATATGGATGAGCACTTTTGTACTATTTGACACTGAGTTCGAACACCCTCAATAAATTTAAGCAGAGCCTGATTGACTTGGGGAATGCGTCACTCCGGGCTTTTCTATCGCTCTAGATATTGCTTCTACAAACGCTTGGTAATCAATAGGCTTTGATATAAAAGCGTTCATTCCGACTTCAAAACATCGTTTTTTGTCCTGCTCAAGTACATTTGCAGTCAATGCTATTATCGGAATATCTGGGTAGTTTCTTAACTTACGGATATGTTGAGCAGCTGTAGGACCATCCATTTTTGGCATTTGCATGTCCATTAAGATCAACGCAAAGTCCTGCTCTTCACAAAGCTGTACAGCCTCAAGCCCATTTTCAGCAAGAGTAATATTTACCAGCCCTAAATCCTTTAACATTGACTTAGTAACAATTTGATTGACCTTGTTGTCTTCGACTAAAAGCACTTCTATGTTTTCAGTAATATTACGACTAAGTTTTTGATATTTAGGCGCCTCTTTTTTATCGACTCCCTTTGACACTGGAAGTGTAATTGTGAAGCTAAACGTTGAGCCCTCTCCCACACGACTTTCCACTTCCAGTTTAGAGTCCATTAAATCTAGTAGCTTATTTGAAATGGTTAGGCCTAACCCAGTACCGCCAAATCGAC
Organism: Pseudoalteromonas galatheae; assembly: GCF_005886105.2. Taxonomy (NCBI): domain Bacteria; kingdom Pseudomonadati; phylum Pseudomonadota; class Gammaproteobacteria; order Alteromonadales; family Pseudoalteromonadaceae; genus Pseudoalteromonas; species Pseudoalteromonas galatheae. The sequence continues at coordinate 924,694 of NZ_PNCO02000002.1, read as the reverse complement.
GAGTTATTGATGTATCGGCTTGGGAAAACGCTTCAAATAGCTTTTCTATTCTGTCTTGTGGAATACCTATACCTGTATCGCTTACACTAAACTTTAATGTTGCGTTGCTTGCATCTTGCTTTTGAAGATCCACTCGCAACTTCACTGTTCCCTGCTCAGTAAACTTTATCGCATTACTAAGTAAATTGAGCAGCACCTGTTTAAGCCGGATGACATCCCCATCAAAAACACGTAAGTTGGCAGGCACCGTATTCATGATTGTTAGCTCCGCCGAAGACGACTTATTCAGCGTTTTTCCTGTCTGCTCAAGTTCATATAAAAGTTTCTCTATCTCAAATGGTTGCGACTCAAGCTCAATTTTTCCAGCCTCAATTTTACTTAAATCAAGAATATCATTTAAGATAACCAATAGACTTTTTCCCGAAGAGTCCACCAGTTCAAGCATGTCCATTTGATTTTTGTTCAGACCCGTGTTTCTTAGCTGCCTTACCATGCCTAAGATACCATTCATTGGTGTGCGGATCTCATGGCTCATATTCGCTAAGAAATCAGATTTTATTTTCGACGTGTATTCAGCGACCCGCTTCGCTTCGATAAGCGCTTCACTTAACAATTTAAACTGATTTGCAGCATTAGCTAACGTACCAATTTCATCTTTTCGATCAAGATCCTTTATCTCATCCGATAAGTCACCTTCAATACAATGTTGAAAATTCTTAGTAAGGCGCTTAATTGAACGGATAATATGAAAGTGAAAGAATAAAACAAAAAATACTAAAAAGAGTATCCCCACAACCATCGCTGATTTTATCATTCTGTCGAATTCTAAGATCTTTGCCTCTGCAGTGTTTCGTATATTATCCAGCCTAGTTAAGGAGTCGGCTCTTAATTTATCTACCAAATTTGAGAACTCTACTGCATCACCAGCCATTACAACGTTAACTAAAGTTAAATAGTTTCTATTTGCTTGAATACTGCCGTTAAATACATCGCGGAATCGGTGGGATAACGCCTGTAATTTAGCCACGTTTTCATCACTCAACTCTTTACTTATCAGTAGCCTGCGATCTATCTCTGCCAAACCATCAAACACTGCTTTTTTCTTCTTGTAATCTTTCTGTGTTAAGTACAGATTTGCATCTCGGTAAAGTGTCATCCATAAATCCAATATCTGATATATCGTGATCTTCTTTTGACTGATGTCATCACCAGCTAACTGTGGTCTTAAATAAGCTTCAGCTTTTGTAAACACCTCTGGTAACTGAGTTTCAAGCAAATGCTTTCTTTCTTGATAACGCTGCATAAGCACACTTAAGTTACTACCATACCTATTTACAATTTCTAGCAGAAAATCTATAAGCCGCTTTTCTTCTTCACTTGGTACCTTTGCCTGTATTTCTGTGAGCTTTATCGTAATTTTCGCATGATTGCTCACGATCTTTTCATAGATAGCGGAACTACCAGAACTGCTGAACACAGAAATATCACGCTGCAATTCAACAATCTCTTTGTTGATCTTAAGTACTGATACTGAGTTTTTAGATACATTCAACGTGCTCGTTAACGTATTATCAACAACCTCCACGTGTGAGCTCAGAAATAGATAGACAGCAGTAAGACTTGCAGCGAAAGCAAGCAAAACCAGTAGAATTTTGCTTGAAAGCGATCTTATTGAAAATATTGGCATGCCTCAGCCTTATGCGTTTAGTAATTCGTACCAGCGATCTAAACTATAATCATAATTTTCCATAACGGTATTCCATACAGCTATGTTAGAAAAGCGTTTGACATAACTTCCACCGTCGCGTAATTCTCCTGTATTTACAACAACTTTGCCATCTGTACCTTTTAAAATTGTCGCTGCAGGCTTACCGTCATACCAATAATCCCATTCAGCCTCAGACATTAGTGGTCTGCTACGCTCTGGGTTTGAGATATAATATCCTTGTCGAGCGATAAATGCGCCAGGGTATCCTGAAAGCCACCAATTCATATAGTCGTAAGCTGCATCTTTAACATGGCCACGAGCCTGAGATGACAGGCACATAACACCGTGCCATGCCCTATAGCCCTCTTTTGGTGAGGCATATGTGATCGGTAACCCTTGCCCTCTGCAGGCACTTACCCCAGGTGAAAACATACTTTGAATGTGAACTCTCTTCTCCAACATAAATTGCACCGATTGTGGAACCGAAGTCCAAAACCCTGAGAAGTGTCCTTTGCGCTTTTTTATTAATAAAATTGTGAAAAGCTTGTCTATTTCGTCAATAGTCATATTTCCAATATCTTTGAAAGAAGCCAGCCCCCTTGCTTGCGCGGCGAGCGCCAAATCAAAGATCCCTATTGTAGGTGCATTCACTATTGCTGTTTTTCCCGCATTAGATTCATCCAATAGCCAACCCCAAGACTCACTTTCATAAGGGCTCCCCTGTTTTATAAAATCGGTGTTGTAACCAAAGGAATCAACATTGTGTACGTACGGAAGAAAGCTAATTTTTTTTGTTACGTCGCTTGCAAGCGTCCCGTCATCTTGAACATACAGCAGCTTGTTGGGTGCATCACCTGCCCCCACCTTAGCAGAGGGGATAAGTTTCCCCGTCTTTGTAAGTGGGTTTATTTCATGCCAGTGGGTAAGCCTTTCAATATCTATAGGCTGAATCGCTTTTGCTTGCCAAAGTATGTTTATAGAATCTGACCACTGTTCGTAAAGGTCAAATGCGGCAGGATTTGCAGCAGCTTTTTGCAGAACTGCAGCACTGCCCATTGGATAGAATTGAATATCGATTCCCAACTCTTTCATCGCACGCTGACGCAGAGGCTCTTGTAACGTGACATGTGTCCCCATTACACGGAGGGTTGTCCTGTTTCTTGCGAACACATAAGGAGCTTTAATGAGCGCAGCAGATAACGCCAGCCCTATACCCGCTTTGCTTAAAAACTCTCTTCTTCCATTTTTATTCATAACAGTTAAACGGTTTATATAACTTGTTAGTAAATATAGTTTATGATCACGGTAACCGTGGGCAATATCGTAACTTTGTTAAAATACCACTCATGCCCGACTACATTGTGAATAGCTACGAGTGTCTCAACACAAGGCGTGTAAAGAAGAAGCAGAGCTTGCTGACTATCCAGTCGCTATCACCAAAAATCTCCAATTAACATACAAAGTGCTTTGTCATAGAAAATAGTAAAGAGATCAACAAGCAATATCCTAAGATGCCCACTGCGCTTTTATTAACAGATTCATAGTTACACGAACACACTGTAATCGTTAATTCATTGGTTTTCCTATAAAAAGGTAACGCATGAAAAAGTAATGAGTTGATTTCCTTCCGGTCCTAAACTCAGTTAAAAAATAAAACACGTTGACATATGAAAAATCACATATATCATATTTCACATATATGATTTAAGAGATGTGATTCATGAATCCGTTACAGTTTTTCAAATGCCTGTCCGATGACACCCGACTGAAATCAGTTCTAATTATCAATCAACTTGAAGAAGCATGTGTTTGCGACCTTATGGCAGGACTTGAGTTAGATCAGCCCAAAGTCTCACGCCACCTCGCAGAATTGCGAAAATGTAATATTTTACGGGATGAACGCCGAGGAAAATGGGTGTACTACCGGCTTCATGAAGATCTCCCCTTATGGGCAAAGGAGGTTATTAATCAAACCGTTGCACACAATCATAGTTATTTTGCTGAGGCGTTAGCAAAACTAAATGCATCAAAAGCTCAAGCATCGTCTTGTTAGTAGCAAATAAAGACTATGAAAGTTACTTCTTTCAGCAACTATGGTGTTAACGAATAGCCAGACAAGCTTAGTTTGGTGGGTAGGATTAGCAAATGGCTTACGATGACGTATATGCATCTCTCCTGCTCTACTTTGAGCTAAATAAACGAGATTAGGAGCACAATACATTATGTTTCAGGACAACACACTACCGAACATTGATAAATCACAGTTTGATATTCCAGCATTAGACAAGTGCCTTAGCACCCAAAAAAAACATGCTCCCCGCATACTTTTGCTATACGGTTCACTGCGAGAGCGTTCGTTTAGCCGCTTGGTTATTGAAGAGAGTGCTCGCCTGCTTACACACATGGGAGCCGAGGTAAAAATCTTTGATCCTGAAGGTCTACCACAAACTGACACAGGTGATGAGAATCATCCCAAGGTTCAAGAGCTTAGAGAGCTCATGATATGGTCAGAAGGACAAGTATGGTGTTCACCAGAACGGCATGGCTCAATCACAAGTGTTTTTAAAAGTCAGCTTGACTGGATCCCTCTGAGTATAGGTGCCGTACGCCCAACCCAGGGGAAAACATTAGCTGTTATGCAGGTATGCGGTGGCTCTCAGTCATTTAATGTGGTGAATCAGTTAAGGGTTCTTGGTCGTTGGATGCGCATGGTCACCATTCCTAACCAATCCAGCGTGGCAAAAGCCTTTCTTGAGTTTGATGAAAATGATCGGATGAAGCCATCTTCTTATTACAACCGAATTGTCGATGTAATGGAGGAGTTGATAAAGTTCACGTTATTACTTCGCGATAATAAGGACTACTTCGTCAACCGCTATTCAGAACGCGTTGAATCCGCAGAGCAATTAAGTCAGCGCGTTAACCAAGGTGATATCTAAGGAGGTAACATGGGCTTATTCGAACGCTATTTGTCGGTGTGGGTAGGTATTGCCATTGTGGTAGGTATCTTATTTGGAAGTATTGTACCGGATGCATTTGCTATTATAGCTGGTATTGAATATGCGCACGTCAACTTAGTTATTGCGGTGCTTATTTGGTTAATGATTTACCCCATGATGGTGCAAATTGACTTTTCTTCACTGAAAGATGTAGGTAAAAAACCCAAAGGCCTCGCCCTCACACTGATCATTAATTGGCTAATAAAACCATTTACCATGGCATTTCTTGGCTGGCTATTCTTTAAGGGGATATTTGCTGATTGGGTAGACCCACAAACAGCAACAGAATATATCGCAGGCATGATACTGCTGGGTGTTGCACCATGCACAGCGATGGTGTTTGTCTGGAGCCAACTCACTAAAGGCGACGCAAACTACACGCTAGTGCAAGTATCGGTCAATGATATTATTATGATATTTGCTTTTGCGCCTATCGCAGGCTTTTTACTAGGCGTGACTGATATTACAGTCCCTTGGACAACACTATTTCTGTCTGTCGTCCTCTACGTGCTAATTCCTCTGGTGATTGGTGCAATCACTCGAAAGAAGCTCGACGACGCAAATGACCACTCTCGATTAAAGCAATTTTTAGCAACTATGAAACCTTGGTCAATCGTTGGCTTATTGGCAACTGTTGTGTTGTTGTTCGGATTTCAATCAAAGACTATTTTGGACAAACCACAAGCAATTATACTCATCGCCATTCCTTTACTTATTCAAACCTACGGTATATTTGCTATTGCTTATTTTATGGCAAAACAAATGAAGCTGCCACATAGCATAGCTGCACCTGCTTGCATGATAGGCACATCTAATTTTTTTGAGTTAGCAGTAGCCGTTGCAATTTCGGTTTTTGGGCTAAATTCAGGTGCAGCATTAGCCACAGTTGTTGGAGTTTTAGTCGAAGTTCCCGTCATGCTTTCACTGGTGTGGCTTGCAAACCATACGCGACATTGGTTCACAGAGTAAACGCTCAATGATACCAATTTACACATCCCTATTTGCTGCAAGCTGAGTCTAAATTGGGTGGTAATTAACTTTAATTTTTATGAAAAAGGTTGAGTTATGATAGTCATTCACCACAACCCAGACTGTGGTACTTCAAGGAACGTATTAAAGATTATTCGAGATGCTGGGTATACGCCAATTATCGTTGAATACTTAAAGGAAGGATGGACACGTAACCAGCTTTTAGGACTTTTCGCTGCGGCCGATATTTCACCGCGTGAAGCACTAAGAGTAACAAAATCTCCAGCCCGCAAGCTTGGGCTGCTTGAGGCTGGAGTATCGGATGAAGCCCTAATAACAGCCATGCTTAAGTATCCGGTACTAGTAAACCGGCCAATCGTCTGCTCACCTAAAGGCGTGAAGTTATGTCGACCAAGCGAATCGGTGTTAGCGTTACTCGATAAATGGCCTATGGGTCCGTATTTTAAGGAAGATGGCGAGCAAGTTTTGGACGAATATGGCGCGCTAAAAACAAAGGCGTTATAGGCTCCTGTCAGCACAAGCTAGGGTGTTAGCAACACTAAGTGTAATGGTAATTATCGAAGAGCTGCTTCGTATATGAACTTGGCAGCCAATTTTTCTTGGCACTGTTAATAATGTATAGTATCCAAAAACAACTTTTTACCTTAAATCCCTTTTCGTCTTGTACCTTCTCGGTTTACTCTACCCCTAACAATCACTACACTCAAATTCAGGTACAAGGTTAAACACCTCTAAACCATGAGTAGAAAACAATAAAAACAAGGGATTACAATTAATAATGATCAGGGTCGAAAACTTAAGCCGCGTTTACGGAAGCGGAGAAACCCAAGTGCACGCACTAAAATCCGTTTCTCTAGCAGTAATGGAAGGTGAATTTGTTGCAGTGATGGGATCATCTGGCTCTGGAAAGTCTACATTAATGAATATCCTTGGTTGCTTAGACTCTCCAACCTCTGGTGCTTACTATCTTGCAGACCAGGAAATTCAAGCGGTGGAAGATGAAGCATTGTCACAAATTAGAAATCAAAAAATTGGCTTTATCTTTCAAACATTCCATCTACTTACCCGCCTGACCGCACTAGAAAATGTCATCTTACCGCTAAGGTACACTGACACTTCCCCATCAGAGGCAAAAAGTCGCGGGCTTGCCATGCTAAAAAAGGTAGGCCTTGATAGCAGAGCACATCACAAACCCTTCGAAATGTCTGGAGGACAACGCCAACGAGTTGCTATTGCTCGGGCTCTTATCAATGAGCCGAAAGTTATTTTTGCCGATGAACCAACCGGTAACTTAGATAGTAAAACCTCGCATGAAATCATGGAATTACTATGTCTACTACACCAGCAAGGCCACACTATTGTAATGGTAACGCATGAAGACGATATTGCGGCATATGCCGAGCGTATCATCAGAATGAAAGATGGCGAGAAAGTGGAGGATAGCCAATGCGCAGTTATATTATAAGCATCGCCCTACTCACCTCTTTGCAGGCTTTTGCCAAACCAATTATCGTCTCAGGTGTTATTAAAGCAGGTGAAACGCAGGTCTTTCACGCACCGATGAGTGACTCTTGGAAGACTCAAATCCAGTGGATGCTGCCCGAGGGAGAAGTTGCCAACAAAGGTGATATTGTGGTTGTCTACGATTCTGGCTCTATCGCGACCTCAATCGACCAAGATAAAGTTGCACTTGATGCTGCAAAAGATGAGTACAAACGAATTGAGCAAGACGGCGCCCAAAAGATACTCGAAGCTCAGTTCCAGTTGAAAAAAACCACTTTGCTCGTTGAAAGAGCCAAAATTGATGCAAACGTGCCAAAAGCCAATATCAGCACCTACGACTACGAGCAACATCAGCTGACATTAGAAAAGGCGATTATCGAAAACCACAAAGCTGAAGTAAGTTTAAGCAAGGCCGAAACTGAAGCAAAAGCAAATACTCAGAAACAGCGACTGGAAATAAAGCGGTTAGAAGCAAGCCTCACACACAACCAAGAGCAGCTGGAAAAAATGAGTCTAACGGCCAGTAATAGCGGCCCTATTCTGTATGCTGAACACCCTTGGAATGGCAACAAGTTGTTTGCTGGCGCAACAATACAACCGGGTTGGAAAGTAGCTGAAATCCCTTCTACAGCGGGTCTGTATCTAGAAGCATGGATCCATGAAGTAGATGCTATTGGTATTAAAGAGGGTCAAATCGCCGATTTAAAATTTGACGCCTTTCGCTCCTCATCAACGCCTAGTACCCTCATTGAGCTATCAACACAGCCTGAAAAGCGCCAAGATTGGGGCCAAGGTATGTATTACCGAGCTAAATTCACATTTAACACCGATTTGCCACTACTACCAGGCATGAGCGGAAGCATCACTTTGCCAGGAGAGAAAAATGAAAGTTAAGTTGCTGGCAGTCATCATTCCACTCTATTTACTTGGCTGTAGCCAAGCCCCCCGCGATGTACATATCGTAAAGGCACAGCCAATCACTATCACAGTAGAAGCGAATGGTGAATTAGAGTCAAAAAGTCGCGCTTTGATAGCCCCTCCTTCAATCAAGCGTATGTGGCAGTACAAGGTTAAACAGTTAATGCCTGAAAACACCTCGGTTCAGAAAGGCCAAATCGTCGTATCGTTTGACGATCAAACCGTAAGAGATCGCTTGATGGAGTACAATTCGAAGTTAAGCCAAGCGAAAAAAGAGCTAGAAAATAAACAAGCTCAAGTCGAGAAGCAAGAAGAAGAATACAAACTCGCACTCGCTGAAGCAAAAATGAACTTCGATAAGGCAAAACGACGCGCAGAAATAGTAGATAACTCACGCTCAGACAACGACCGAAAAAAGGCGCAAATCGACTTCACCATTGCCACTAATGATTTAGAGCTTGCCCACAGTAAACTCGCTTTTCATCTAAACAACAAAGAGCTGAGTATCCAAATGGCAAGAAGTAAGGTTGCACGAATGGATGCTGAAGTGAAAGAACTAAAACGTGACATAGCGCGTTTACAAGTAAAAGCGCCAATGGATGGGTTAGTTGCATATCGCGCAAACTGGGAAGGTGAAAAGCCCAGTGTTGGCGAGTCCATGCAGTTTGGTCAACCTGTTGTTGAGCTATCAGTTATTGAACAAATGCAGGTAAAAGCACAAATTAAAGAAGCCGATTTTGGACGGATAAAATTGGGACAAGCAGTAAAAGTTACCATAGACAGTGCCGATGGATATGTTGTCGGTGGGACACTCATTGAAATAGGAAAAGCCTTTAGGGAAAAGTCACATCAAGATAAAAGCCGCATTGTTGATGCCATTATTGAGCTCGACAAAATCGATACTGAAAAGCTGCGACCGGGATTGACCGCTCGTGTAGAGATAGTGACAGCACAACTCGATAACGCCTTGACCGTGCCATTAAACGCATTAAGACAAAGTGCGGATAAAGTGTTTATAGACACAAATAGCGGAGAAAAAGAAGTCACCGTCTCTTATACCACACCGACGCTTGCCATCGTTACTTCTGGCATTAGTCAAGGAACGGAGGTAAAGCTATGAGAAAAACATTACTCGCAATCATTGTCCCACTATGGTTACTTGGCTGCCAAGAAGCACCTGAGCAGCCAGCGCAACTACTATATACCGTAGAGCCTAAGCCATTTTCGATCACAGTGGATGCAGAAGGCGAATTAGAAGCCAAAAGTGAAACCGTCATATCCGCGCCAACCTCCGCGAGAGGGGCTCAGACGCTCGCATGGATCATGCCTGAGTACACTCAGGTGAAAAAAGGCGATGTTATTGCCCGCTTCGATGGCAGTCAATTAGAAAGACGAAAACGCTTTAGTGAATTCGACAAAGGCAAAGTCGCACAAGATATCACTGTCACCGATAGTGATTTAACCACGAGAAAGTCCCATTTGGATAGCGACAAGGTTATCGTCAGTGAGGAGAAACACTTTGCCGAGACCTTTTCAGTTGACGATGAACGGATCCGCTCAAAGCTCGACATTTTAGATCAAATGCAAAATGTTGAATATCTCAATGCAAAAGAAGCTTATTTTGGCTGGCAGACAGAGCAGTTTTCATCTTCTGCCCTTGGAGAAATGGAATTGTTAAAGCTGCAGTCAAAACAACACGAAAGCAAAATTGCGATGTACAACGCAAACTTAGACGCGCTTGAAGTCATCGCGCCACATGATGGCTTACTTACCCTCAGTGCCGATTGGCGTGGAGAAAAACCCAAATCAGGCCAAGCGCTATGGCCTGGGCAAAAGATCGGGGGGTTACCAGACATTTCATCCCTACAAGCTAAGCTTTTCGTGCATGAAAAAGAAGCACTTGGCCTTGCGATTGGCCAAAAGGTTGAGTTTACTCTGCTCTCCAATAGCGATGAGCGCTTTGATGGTAAAGTCACGAAGGTATCACCTTACCCACAATCTATTCGCCGTGGAGATCCACAAAAATACTATGAGATCATCGCGAGTCTTGATAAGACTCCAGCCCACTTCAAGCCTGGCAATAAAGTACTCGCTACAGTACTTGTCCAAGAAAATAAACAAGCCTTACTCGTGCCTAAACATAGCGTGATCAATGAGAACAACGCATTTTTTGTTCAAGTTAAAGACGGTAGCCAGTTTAAACGCGTAAAAGTGGAATTAGGCCAAAGCAACCTAAGCCATACTGAAGTACTGGCAGGCTTGTCTCCCAAGCAACAAATTGCACTCGTCGCGAATAAGGAACTGTAATGAAATATTTGGATTTATTTACCGACGCCATTGCACAACTAAAGCAGCATAAGCTCAGAACTCTATTGACCTTGCTCGGGATGATTTTCGGTGTGGGTGCCGTTATTGCAATGTTAAACATCGGTGAAGGTGCTGAACGTGAAGCGCTCAAAATGATCGATTCTATGGGGATCAATAATGTTATTGTCAGTGCCAAGGACATTGAAGATAATGACCTAAAGGAACAACGAAAATACTCGCAAGGTCTTAATCTATTAGACGGCCAAGTGATTGTCGACGCCCTGCCCTTTGTGACCGACTTTTCGGCTGAACGACTGGTGGATACCTACCAGATATTTAGCGAATTCGGCAGCTTCGAAGGAGAAGCTGCGGGCGTAACAGCAAACTATTTTAGCCTTGCGCATTATGAACTCGCAGCGGGTCGCCTGCTAAATGCTGAAGATAGCAAGGAATATCGGCAGGTTGCGTTGCTCGGCGCAAATACCGCAAAAACCCTCTTTCCCCTCGGGAGCGCTGTTGGTCAACAAGTAAAAATCAATCATTTATGGTTTGAGGTGGTTGGCATTTTGCAAGCACCGCACCTGAACAAAAAGGAGTTTCAAGGCGTTGCATTAGGAGGCGAGCAAAGCCGTATCTTTGTTCCGCTAACGACCGCCATTCATCGCTTTAATAAGGGATTACTTGAGCCTGAAGTTACCGAACTGAAACTTGCCATCGACAAATCTCAGAGTCCAATTTTGGCATCTCAAGCTATCACTAACATTTTAACTAACCGCCATAGCGATATCGATGACTACAGACTGACTATTCCCGCTGCTTTGCTTGCTCAGCAAAAGCAAACGCAGGCCATTTTTAATATGGTGATGTCTTGCGTTGCGGGTATATCACTCCTTGTTGGTGGTATTGGTATTATGAATATCATGCTCGCAACCGTACTTGAACGAACCAAAGAAATTGGTCTATTACGAGCAATAGGCGCCACTCGGAAAAATATTCAAGTCCAGTTTATTACTGAGAGCTTTACCATCTCGATATTAGGCGGATTACTCGGTGTGGTGTTTGGTATTTTACTTTCAGAGATAATTGCATTTTACTCAAACTGGGCGGTGTCTTGGTCTTTAAACGCGATTTTCCTATCTTTTAGTATTTGTGCCCTAGTCGGTTTAACATTTGGAGTATATCCGGCCATCAAAGCTTCAAAGCTTGACCCAATCGAAGCACTGCAAAGTGACTAATCAACCTGGAGGATAGTGTTGCCCCTCCTTTATTTTAAACCTAAATGACTTTTTCTCATGCTGTTTTATGAACAAAGTCATTATATAGCATGCTTTTTGTTGGACTTTTTTTCGTCACAAGGTAAACTTTTATCCGATTTAACTCAAAAATAACAGGAAGCATTATTGGAGCACTGAATGCTCGTATGATTTGTGTTGGTTTTCGGCTTAATAAATAGTTAACTAGTTAAGCTTTGCAAAAATCGCTGACACAGTAAAATGCTGCTGAGAATGGAACTTCAAGGACAAATAATGAAAAAAGTAACGCTTATCGCGCTTTCTCTCGCCTCTCTCACTGCTTGTAAAAGTAATGATATCAACCGCGTCGTGAATGATGGTGTAGACGGTGCTATTAATGGTATTTTTGGCAGTTCAGGAACCGTTGTTTCAGCAACGAGTAGTGGTTCTAGTAATGATTATTCTGTCAACAAAGAAAAAGTGTGGCCTCATCAAGCGACCAAAACGGCTCGAGACTATGGCTCATTTGCATTTGTAAAAACGGCAAAAAATCCAAGTGGAAAAACCAGACTTAAGTTTAACGAATGCAAACATCCGCGAATTGGCAAAATAAAGTGCGAAGGCTATCTATACGAAGTTTCCCCTGAAGGTTGGTTAGTAGAAGGCGATTCGATCCACTTTGGTACACATTACTATACAGATATTGTTATCCCTGCTGGACAGTATTACATAAAAATAAAAGGTGAAGATGTGGGTAAAGAAGTCTATGCGACCGGAACCATAGAAATTGCACCATTTGAAACTAACTACATAAACGTTACTGTTCAATAACGTAACAAAAAGTACCTAGCGAGATGAACCCCGTTAGGTACTTTTTACTAGAAAAGTTATCTTGGGATTATCCCATATATAAAGACATCCTTTATTTATTTTATTTCATCTAAACCGCATCAAAGCTCCTTTTAATGTAGCCAGATTAGCTGACCGTAGCGCCAAATTTTACTATATATATCATAACAGTATATAATTCCCTGCACTTTACATCGTTTACTCGACTTCGTCTTGCACAAGCAAAAGTTCAACTTTCCTCAACAATACCCTGTAATTAGTCAAAAATAACAAAAAGTAAAATTTCCCCCTAAATTTCCAGTGGAAACATTAGGTTATACATTTGTTTATTTTTTGTTATTTATTTATTTGAAATTCTTTATTACCTTAGAGCCCGTGCTCAAAGTAAAAGCACTAAATCAGCCACACTTTTCCATCCTGATGTCTCATTCTTTGAGAGGTTGCGCTTAAGTGGGAAGGAATCTTCAATATTATTATGGAGTTAACATGCAAGGGTTAAAGTCTCTGTGCGTTTTAGCATCGGCAATCAGTTTGCACTGTCATGCCACTGAGCGGGTTTCTTTGTTCAATGACACGCAAAAAATTGCACCAACATTATTACACCAAGCCACCGCAAATAATGCTCCAAGTCATGACCAAAACTATTTATTAATGCTTAAGACATTTGCTGCGCAATATGCAGGACACTCTCTTGCATTTAGTCAAAGTCAAGATGGTGACAAAAGAAGTCATACAATCACTCAGAAATATAAGAATATTCCTATTTGGAATCATGACTTTGTAGTCCTTACCGATGAAAGTGGTGCTGTTGAGCAAGTATATGGTGACCTTATCGTCAATGTCGCAAAAGACTTGCCTAATTTATCCCCCGCATCTCAGGATCAGCTTGACGCAGCACTAGAATCCGCCATCACAGAATTTCCAGCTGAGCGACCAAGGATCTACCGACGCAGCTCCGTTGAAGAAGTCATTTACATTGATACTACTGGCAAAGCACGGCACGCGGCAAAGCTGAGTTTTTTCACCGACTTTCAGTCCGGGCCGTTTAAACCGCAGCGCATTCTATCTTTTATCGATTTAACCTCAAATGAAGTTATTTTCCAAGCAGATGTATTGCAACGAGCAGTGCATGAAGGAGGCAGTGGTCCTTCAGGCAATGATAAAGTTGCACGTCCGGATTATAAGCAAGCAGATTACGTTTCATACCCACCTAAGACATTCGTTGTGGCGATGGAAGCGAACGCTCAACAAACTTACTGCTTATTCGATGCACAAAATGTCGAAACAAGAAACTACAATCACAGTACAGCACAGGTTGACTCACCCTACCGCTACGATTGCTCGAATTCGACCCGTAACGATTACAAAGATTATCATGGTGCCCGCTCAGCACTGAACGATGCCCATCATCACGGACAAATCGCTAGCTTGATGTTTGAGGATTACTTAGGCCACAAGCCCTACTTTAATAAGAAGATAATTCAAAATGTTCACTACGGACTCAACATGGACCAAGCGTTTTATGAAAACGGTGAAGTCTATTTTGGCGATGGAGATTATCTCTTCTACCCAATGGTCTCTTTGGATGTAGTCGCACATGAAATTGCCCATGGCTTTACGGAGGAGTACGGCTCCAGTACACCAAAATCAATGTTGACCGGTCAAGCACGCGCCATCAATGAAGCGTTTTCTGATATGGCGGGCGAAGCTGCCGAATTCTTCTACTCTGGAACAAATGATTGGAAAAGTAACCACGAGACATTTCGCCATGATGACGCATTACGCTATTTTGAAAATCCCAAATTAGATGGCAACTCAATTGATCACATTGATGACTATGATGACTCCATTACCTCACACCATGGTGCAGGGGTATTTAACAAAGCGTTTCATTATTTAACAACGGCTACAGTTGACGGTGAGACCTCACCTTGGAACACAAAATATGCCTTTATTTTGTTCGCCAATGCCAATAAAAGCTGTTGGACCGGGAATAGCACCTACCTAACGGCTGCAGACTGTGTAATGCGACAAACTTATACTGTAAGTGACAAACTGCGTCAAGATGGGATAAAAAAACAAGATGGTGCTGACTGGCAAGCCACAGAATTACAAAATCATGTACGCAAAGCTTTTGCTCAAGTGGGGATAAACTTAAAAGTAAATAGTGGGCTAGAAAGTGAACTTGGTTTTGAACGTAAATTCCTAACGCTCGATTTCAAGAACTTAACGCGGAAAGATGGTCAGCAGGTAACGATTTCCAACCGTGATGGTTGGCAATGGAATTGGAACTTTGGTGATGGCAGCGCACAAAGTAGTGCATTTGAGCCAACACATAACTTTGCCACCACAGGTGTATTTAATGTAGCACTGACCGCAACAGCTCCATCAGGCCTGATTGACACTTTTGTGCTCCCAATTGAAGTGTTTGACAGCTACTGCTCAGCTCAAGGGGTAAACCATAGTAAATATTATCTTTCGTCGGTTTCATTTAACGATTACAAAAATGACTCTACTTCTAGTAATTATAGCGATTACTCTCAAGACATAATAGAAGTCAAAGATGGCAAAGCGCTAACAGTAACCCTAGTCGCAGCGCCACACCCAGATACTCAAGATAAAACCAAGAACTTCTATGTGTGGTTGGACAAAAATAACGACGGTTTATTCCATAAAACCGATGAGCTGGTGCTATCAGGAAGCAATAAAACTCAATTAACGGGTGAAATATCCTTAAGCGGCGAGCTCAACGAGAGCTATCGTGTTCGCACTATGGTGTCATTTGGTATCGTTAAATCGGCCTGTGGTGATATGTCTTGGGGCGAAGTTGAGGATTACACAGTCAAACTCGTTGAAAATAAGGACCCTGTTGAACTGAGAATCACTGCCAACCAAGGTGTCAACGTCATTAACTTCGATAACAGTACCGTTGATGCGCGTGTTAAACGTTGGAAGTGGGAGTTTGGAGATGGTACAACCAGCTCTGCAAAATCCCCCTCACATCAATATGCTAAGGCTGGTAGCTATGCTGTAAATCTAAAGGCATACGATAGATTCAATAGCGAAATTGGTAGCTGGATGAAACAAGTTCAGTTCAATACTACGATCACCGCAAGATTTACTCCGCGCAAGTCGGGTAACACTGTCTATGTAGACACCAATCAAAGCGTTATGCCTCAAGGTAGCACGGTACAGTGGCAATTTGGAGATGGCACGACTTCTTCTGTTCAAAATACTCAGCATACCTACCAAACTGATGGAGAGTACACCATTACACTGACAATAAGCCATGCCGACGGCGAAAAATCCGTAAATGAAACCATCAAAATTGGTGAGAGTAGCTTCACCCCACAGGTCAATTTCACGGTGAGCGAACAAGCAGATGGTACATTTAAGGTAACTTTTAATAACACAACAGCCAAACCAGATAATACCGCTTGGAACCCTCGTATCACTCTAGAATGGGATTTCGGGGACGGAGTAACGCACAATCAGAGTGGCAATTTCGGCCAAGATGCGGAACATACGTATCAAACTGCTGGCACCTATACCGCCAGCCTAACAATCAGTTACGACAAACCTTGGTGGGATGACTGGGGAGACCGAGTCACTGGCACTAAAAACATGTTATTGGAACTGAAACTAACCCAACCTGTTGAATATTGCGTAGCAACTGGGATCACAGACTATGAGCACATTAATACTGTGACGTTCAACCAAGACGGGCCGTTTAGCAATGCGCAGCAGCCTGGTGTGATAAACCCTAACAACCCAATCAAATTGTACGCCACTCAAAACAATACTTACCGTTTTGAAGCGGGCTATGCCGGCAGCGAAAAATTTGCAGAGAACTACCACGTCTGGATTGATTTAAACGGCGACGGTCAATTTGGTGATGGTGACTGGCGTAACAACAAATCTGAGCTGCTTATCATGGACTTTGATCAAACCAATCAAGACTTTGGCAAAGGCTATGTTGAAGGTGAGTTCAGCATTCCAAGTAATAAGTTGTCACAGCCCGTCACGACAACTCGGATGAGAATTTTGCAGTATTACGGATTTAGCAGAGTAAATAGTATTGATCCTTGCTCTGACTATAGCAGTGCCGCTACCTCGGGAAGCGGAGAAATTGAAGACTACCTAGTAGAAATCCATAAAAATTAAGGAAAATCAAATGAACAAATTTAATAAGAAGATATTTATACCTCTCGCAGTTGCGCTCGCGGTGAGTAATGCGGTAGCGGCAACAAATACCTTTGAGTCCTCAGTTGACATCGAGGTAGCCGCGTTGAAGTCAGGCCCTGCTACGTTAAACGGTCAGGCCATTACAACTCCTGATGAATTCGGGATCCGCAGATTGGATATGAGCAATCCACAACATTATCAACTAGCGAAGTCTCGCTTGAATTTAGCTGGCCGTGATGAAAGTAAATTTCCACAATTGCATAAAACATTAGAGGTTGCCAAACAACAGCAGCTGATGGCAAAGAACAGTATACAAACAACACCACCGCCAGTGAGTGAAACTGAGGTAGACATCATTAAAGAAGCACATTTCTTTCTTGATATGAACATCGCCATTTCTGCAGATACCAATGAACCATACGTCATTGTAAGAGCAAAAAGCACACGCTTTGGTGGTACGCAAGCGACCTACATCGATCTACTGCTTGAAGATGGACAAGGTAATCAGCTTGCGCCACTTGGCTCCACATTGAATGTGCTTGATGGTAAAGATACGACTGCAGTCTCAACTATTTCACTTAAGTCATTGAAAGCAAACTTCCCTAACATCGACACACTTTATGCAAGCTCCTACGTTGAACTTGAACACGAAGACGGTTCGATAAGCTCTACCATAAAATATACCGAGTATCCTTTTTCATGGGAACACGCAGAGGCAGTCTATGGCGCAATTGCAAGCAACGATGCGAACAATAAAGTTGCATCTGAAATGAGTATTATGCCCGCAGTATTTGATGGGCGTCCAAAGTATAACGCCACAGCACCTATCGATAAAAACAACGATGCGGTGATCAAGGTGTGTTTAAACCGTAACCATGCAGACTGTGATTATATGCCAGATCAAGTGGGTGATCCGAACGAAATTACCGATGTAAATATTCCATTTAATGGTGAGCTACGTGTTCCTCATGAAATCTTAGAGATCTACCCAACTACAGGTGATTTGCCTAACGGTATAGATGAGCCGACCAACATTTATTTGCAAGAAGGAGTGTACGGTGGCGCAACAAAACAAAGCTATCGTGGCATTAATAATTCAATTAAGCAGTTTTCAGACTATTTAGAGTTTGAAGTCGACACTGTGAACAAAGAATCCATTATTCGTTGGAACATCCCCCGCGATGAAGGTCGTTTTGGTAATGCAAAACTATTTTCAAATATTGCTACGGCAAACTGGTATATGACGTTTGCAGTGAAAGGAAACCCTTACTTCAAAACTGGTCGACGCGGTCCTGTCGCCTTCCAAGTTTCACTTACTTCTGAGGCATCAACTCGCTTTGGTAACTTTTACAGTGAAGTACTACCTATGATGAAACTAGGTTACAGCTGTTTAGCTAAGGGTACCCTGATCACGATGGCTGACGGTTCGCAGCTCGCCATTGAAAATATTGGTAAAGGAGATCTAGTGTTAGGTGCGCTTGCTTCAAACGCCGCAGTTAAAGAACCAATGCAGGTTGTTGATGTATCTGTAGGTATAGAAGCAATTAAGATGTATCGCATCAAAGGCGCAGATGGTTCAGACATTTTAATGACTGAAACCCACCCAATTTCAACTTCAAATAAAGGTGTTATTTGGGCAAAAGAGCTTAAAGCAGGCGACCGTATTCTTACAGAGACAGGTTCTGTAATTGTGACGGATGTAACAAAAGAGAAATACAAAGACAAAATCTACAATTTGAAACTAGCGCCTACAGCTGATTCAAAATTTGCTGAATCTCGTAATTTTGCCATGTTTGCAAACGGTATGGCAGTAGGTGATTTAGCGACTCAAGACGAGTTTAACTACAAAGATCAGAATACTCGTATGTCGGAAGAAGAGATACTGCAGCGTTTACCTGAAAAGTGGAAAACTGACTACATCAACAGTTTGAACTAATCAAGACAGCTGGGCCTTTCTGTTTGAAAGGCCATACTTCTCTGTAAGGAATTCAATATGAAATTTACATATTCTCCATTGGCACGCGCCATGGGGGTAGCGGGTCTTTTTGCCTGTAGTTTTGCAGCAACGGCTGATCAAATAGACAATTCTGACTTTGCTACTCAAGCAAGCAACTCTAATTTAGATTCAATCACACTAGGTACCGCATACCATAGTGAAAAAGAAGGCTTTTATGCGCTGCAAAGCGTGCTTGGTCAAGTCGATGAAACGTATGGCAATACCGAAATGGATTTTGTTGTCGGTGTTGATATGAGCTACAGCCAACTATCTAGTATGTTAGATGGTAACTTAGGTGCAGCACTAGATGTCCCCGTAATTAAAGTGGGTGTTGGCGCCAGCTACTCCAAGCAAAATGCCGCAGATAACTATACTGGAACTTATACATTATTCCTGTCACTAAAACCTAAAAAGCGATTACTGGTTGCCAATCCTCAAACCGGATTTAAGCCAACCCAAGCCGCGCTGGATTTGGCTAATGCAAACCCTGGAGATAAATTCAATAATATTGGTAATGAGTTTGTATCAGCGATTGAGTACGGTTCTCAAGTGATGATCAACCTGAAGTTCCAATACAAAAATGACGAAGATAAAGTCAAGTGGGGTGGCCAGCTTGGGGTTGATTGGGCAGGTAAAGTCAGCGTCAGCGGCAAATTGCAAAAAGTCGATGAGGACGTAAAGCGTAATATTAAAATCACGGTTTCAGCGTTACAACTCGGTGGTGATCCGACTGAGCTGTTGAAGGTAATTCCAAACCAGCTCGTCAACTGTACGATGGAAAATCCTACACCATGTTTTGATGTATTTAAAAATAGCATTAATTACATCAAAACCAACTATATCACTCAATTTGATACATTAGACAAGTACAACGTCAGTCGAGTGTTGACCAATAGCTATACCGACTCAGGGCCTAGCCTTTCAGCGCTTGTTCCTGACGATGTCTATCCAGCAAAGAGTATTCTTACCAAACTTGCACTGAAAAACATGAGTGATGATTGGGTACAAGCAATCCTTGATAACCGCCGTGCAGATAACCTGCTCAATTATTACGCAAGTGAGCTTAGTAATGAGCACAGAACCGCATTGGAAACCATTCGTGATAATGCGCTCTTTAACTCATTTATTCTCGCAGACGCTGTAGATTATTGTAAGCGCAACCCCATTGGAAACTACTGCCGCGATAGAGAGCTACAGACTCGCAATCGCGTTCATCAGTATGACCGTAAATGGCTAGAATTATAAGGAATAAGACTATGTTAAAAGTCATGCTAACCAGCACATTTGTTGCATCACTCGCAGCGACTATCACGCCGCCTGCAGAGGCAAGCTCGACTTTATTTGAATCTAGAGATGTCCTCACGCCTCAGCAAGCGCTTGGTCGTTTCCAATGGCTAGAAAAGTGTTATCCAGGGCTATTAGTAGAGGTTTCAGATAATATCTTTGACCCCACGACTCCAATCCCAAATGAAGAGAAAATCGCCAATCTCAAAAAAGTAATGCTGTATAAAAACAGTGCATTAAGAGCGGATGCTAAATACTTTACGTTTGGTGATGAAGATAATGCAAATCCAAAGAATTGGTTTGCAGGGAAGTCACCGACTACAACATGTTTGCAGATCCCTTCAGACTATCGCGTCAGTGCCGTCTTAGTTGCACCACCCATTCCAAATTACTGCGCAACTAAATCTCGCGAGCGGGCCTATGAGTTCATCAAATCGGTTAAGTTTTCCAATATCGAGAATACCAGTAGCAATACTTTCTATAGCAACTATATAGGTGATACGGCAAAGATTTACGTTGATAAAAGCTACCAGCTCACGTTAACACCCGGATTTAGTGGTACAGAAACATATCCTGAAACTTGGCACGTATTTATCGACTGGAATCAAGACGGTGATTTTAAAGATGCCAAGGAAATCCTGTTTGCAGGGGTATCAGAGCAAGCAATGCAAGTCGAGATCACACCGCCTGCAAGCGCAAAAAAGGGCATGACGAAAATGCGTGTCACCATGGATTACCTCGGTGGCAGTAATGACGCGTGTAAAGAAGTAGACTCCGGTGAGGTAGAAGATTACCTCCTTTACGTGAAGTAATAGGTGGCAACATGAATTTATATAAACATACTATCGCGGCGTTAATGGCCAGTACGGCACCTTTCGCATTCGCGGATTCGGACTTCGTAAATGAAGCTGCATTAATGCAAAAAGCACAAAGTGTAAATACTTTCCAAAGTGAAATTCCAGGCCTGATGAATGACCATGTTGTGCTAGGTACAGCCTACAATAGCGATCAAAAACGCTTCTTGAATGTCCAAACTGTTGCAGGTCAAACCGTTGAAACATTGGGTAATACTCGCGTGCAATTTGAACTTGTCAACAATGGCAGTTACGACGAAGTGCTCCGTCAACTCAACGGTAATGTTGATGTTGATGTTGGCTTTCCTGTTATTCGAGTAAAAGCAGGTGGTCATTTAGCCAAAGAGATGTCATCTACAGAGTTTTCTAATACTTATACTTTTCAAGCATCACTGACACCAAAAAAACGTGTACTAAAGCCAGTAGACGCCAATCTAGGTTACACCTTGACGCCGTCAGGCAATACGCTAGCAAATGAATATCAAAGCAAGCTAATGAGCTTGGCGGGTGATGCATTTATCAGTGAAATTGAGTATGGCGCACAACTCTTAATCAACATGAAAATCGAGTACTTAAGTGAACAACATAAAAGCGAAATTGGCGGTTACTTGGGTGTAAGCTACGGTGCTGGTAATATAGGCATTAGCGTTGATGGTAAGCTTAATTATATTGATGAAGACCTCAAGAAAAGTGTGCGCATTACTGTCAGAGCTTTACAAAAAGGCGGTGATCCAAAGCAACTACTCAGTATAATTCCTAACAATATCATCACTTGTTCGCTCGATAACTACGAGCCTTGTTTTACCCTATTTGAACAAGCTGTGAACTACGCGAAGAATGACTTTGGTGATCAGTTTAATGCGCTATCTGATTACAACGTAGTGCGTTACAAGGCAACGCCTTACGAGATCAGTTCACAAGATGTACGTCGTTTAGATTCGGGTAATAAAGATATTCGCTTTGAAACCACCTACCGTACTTTATGGCTCGAAGACCAATTCAAAAAATCGGTTAATCATGAGCACCGTGCGCGTGGTGTACTTGCGCAATACGCTAGCTGGATGACGGATGTACAACGTCAAAAAGCGGAAGGAGTCCAAGAAGCAGCGTATAACAACGCTTGGATCTACGAGCAGTATGCTAGGATTTGTCGTGATAACCCTTATGGAACAGCTTGTACCGATGCGTGGAATGACTACCTCAACACTTGTAGTGGTAACGGTGTTGGTTGCATTCGCAATTACACACTGGCTGATTTGAATATACCAGCGGATAACATGACGCAATATTTCAAGTGTGAAAATGCACGAGAAGCAACAGCAAACTTTGGTGTTGAAGAAAATCATGTCTCACTCGGATTCAGAAAGCTAGGTTGGGCACCATCATTCGTTGACGCTAACGACCCGGCTTCAGGTGTCATGGTATGGTTGCCCTGTAAAACAGCGCTCCCCACCTATGGAACGGCTTTTGAGAATTAGGAACTAATACTCAATTTGTTCATTTGGGCGAAAAGATAGTAATTATTTTACCAGATGTAGCTATTTTCTCGCCCTTTTCCACAGCAAACCATTTACAGGAATTTATGTATGCACTTGAGAATCATACCCATAGTGCTCTGTGGCCTGTTGAGCTTTAACGCAAATACACACACCTACTACTCGCTAAATACAGAAAAAGAGCAATTGGGACAGGGATTTGAACAGAAACTAGGCATACCACTTGAATCATGCCTAGATGGTCAGTGGCAATTTCAAGGTGGCAGTATGGGCGATTTAGCTTATCGCGGCGACTTTGACTCCGATACAATGATCAATACCATCACTGGGAGTGTAAAAGCGGGTATAAATTTAGTTATTTTCGGTGGTTCAGCTAAGTTTTCTATGCGCAGGAAAGTAACCAAGAATCGAAATTCTGCAGCTTCTGCGGTCGAGTTAACTTATGAAAAAGGAAGCTATAACTTTGAAAATCGAACGACTAAACCTACCATACTTGAGTTACTTAGCACAGATCCCAATCAAGTAAGGAGTCGTTGCGGAGATAGTTTTATTCACAATATCAAACTCGGATCACGTATTTATGTCACAGCTAAGCTTCACTTCAAAGATCGTACTAAATACGAGTGGTTTCAGACCAAAATAAAAGTGAAATTTCTTTTCTTCAGCAAAACCTTCACCAAGACCAAAGTATTTCAAGATGCAACGCAAGATGCCGTTTATACAATTCAAGTAAACACCGATGGCGGCATGACACCAGAACTGGCAAGGCTAACTAAAAATGGCACCATGCACTGTAAGACCGATAATCTAACTCCTTGTATAACATATGCCGACAGTTTGTTTAGCTACTTACTTGATGGTGGGAACTACGTTAACGACCTTAAAGACGAGCATTTGAATATATTGAAATATGAAGTCGAAGACTATGAAGATTCTGGCCATTATGATTTGGCTTACGCAGGCCTGACAGGAATATCTAATCGCTATATTGCACTATCGGCAAGACTTAGGAGTTACCAAGATCTCGTTTATGATGAAATAGAGAGATTAAATGCGTTTAAAGCCGTGTCTGACGACCCACTTGAAATTGAGCAGCTTACAGCTCGCATTACAGCCCGCAACTCTCAGCGCATTGGACTTGAGCAAGCTGGTGAGTATTGTGCAACATTGCCTGGCACAACTCTATGCGAGAACCGCATTGAATCGGCAATTGCAAACGTTGATTAAACAACACGGTTATTCCGTTATCCGCTCCTCCTTATTATTTTGTTTTCCAACCAATGAGGCTATATAGCCTCGCTTCTCGTTTTAATTATCAATGAGTTATAACGACTCCAGCAAAATGTACCGATCCCTTTTAGTTTATTGATTTTTTGTTTTTAAAGTCCATACCTAAAGCGCATAGCTATACCATTGCTAAAAAACATGTGTAACTATTGGAAACAAGTATTTAAATAAAGTACACTTCTACGCTTTCTGACTATTCAATAAAACAAGATATTAAGATGATCAAAAGCGCTATATACAAAGGAATCGTAACTTCATTGCTTGCATCAACTCTAGCCGCATGTGGCGGTGGAAGTGGCAGCGACAGCAATGATACAGGAACTGACAAACCAGTCACACCTACTAACAAAGCCCCAGTAATTGCAAGCCTAGCACCAATTACAGCAATGGAAAGAGACTCAATCACAGCCGTTGCGACCGTAACAGATGAAGATGGTGCGATTGAAACTTTGCTGTGGGAGCAAACGGCAGGAACAACAGTCGAGCTGATAAATGATAATAGCGAAACGCTCGAATTTCGGGCACCTGACATCAATGAAGCGACCACGTTAACGTTTAAGTTAACTGCGACAGACGATAAAGGGGACTCAAGCTCACAAGAATTAACTGTCAACCTAAGTGCTTACGCTCCACTTTCAAGCTTAACGATTTCTGACACAGCGCTGGCGCAATGTTTATCAGATACACATCAAGACGTAGGTATTTCAGTTGTTGACTGTACAGACTACCCAATTGCAACATTAGCAGGGCTCTCTGGTATTAGTGGTTTATCTACGGTATCTATTAAAAACGCAGAATTGGATAATCTCGAAGAGTTAGCTCAAATTTCTACGCTCACCGCGTTAAAGCTCGATAACGCGTTTGCCGAAGCCCAGGACAACTCAAATAATTATGCACATTTAGAACAAATTAGTAAGCTCAATAAACTTGAGTCGTTGTCTATTGTTGAAAACAAAGAAGATATTTTTGGTAAACAGCTAGCGTTCCAGATGTTAGATCTATCAGGCTTTGCACAGCTTCATACGCTTGAAATAGACAACTACAGTAACCAATATGAAACGATACAACTTAGTCAACTTCCAAGTG
>NZ_PNCO02000001.1:3895000-4061465 GCF_005886105.2 Pseudoalteromonas galatheae | reverse complement strand
CAGTTCAGGTTAGCAAAATGGCGCTTTAACACGTCACATAATGCCTGTACTTTGGCCGTTCGGTGAACCAGTACATGGGTAACTAGCCAAACTTGGCTTAACCATTTTAACTCATCACGCAACACTGGCTGTAAATCTGGGTAACGTTTTGCTACATCGTGCTGTAGCCCACCAATACCTAAACCATTAACTATGGCACGCGACGCGTCTGACGTTTCAGACACCCTAAGCGTCACTTGCGTCTCAGGAATATGCTCATCTACCCAAGCGAAATATGGCACTCTTGCATTAAACCCGGCCACACCAGAGACAAAGTAATGTGCTTGTAACGCTTCAAGTGTTCTGGGACTCCCCATACGCTTGATATAACTAGAAGACGCGTACAAACCAGCTTCCAAGGTATTTAGATGCTGCACTATGTAGTCAGGCTCATCGGGCTTTGGCCCTGCCCTCACCGCAACATGCGCCTGCCCATGATCTAAGCGTAAACGCTTTTGGTCGAGAATGACTTCAAGTTGCACTTGTGGGTGTAATTGTTGAAAAGTCAAACAAGGCTCCGACAGCATATCCATAAAACCACTGACCGTCGTAACTAATAGCTTACCTCTGAGCTGGCTGTCCGAAGCAACAATAGAAGTACTCAACTCCATCAAACGCTCGTCTATTTGACTCGCAGTCGTAAGCAGCTTTTCTCCTGCCTGTGTTACTTGGTAACCTCGGGCATGGCGGTGAAATAACCGCGTCCCCAAGGCTTCCTCTAGGCTATTTATTCGCCTCAGTACCGTACTGTGGTGGATCTCTAAGTGCTCAGCCGCCGCTGATAAGGTGCCAAGCTTAGCAACCATATAGGCGACCTTAAGATCCTGCCAATCTGTGAATTTATCCATAATTACCTCTGTGCATATATGCACAAAAGCTTTGCGTTTATTTCGGTTTTGTGCAAGTAAAATTTTGCTACTATCATTTTAACGAAACAAAATAAGGTATCAGCAAGATGACTACAGCAAAAATTATCGCACTAGCAGGCAGTTTAAGAAAAGACAGCTACAACCAATTACTCATCCAAGCCGCGGCAAACTTTGCACTAGAAAGTGGTGCAGAAGTAGAAGTGATCAAGTTACAAGATATAGATATTCCAATGTTTGATGAAGATCTTGAAGCACAAGGCACACCAAAAGGTGCCCAGCTTTTAAAAGACAAGCTACGCGATGCCGATGGTATTCTATTAGCAAGCCCAGAATACAATGGTTCTTTCACTGCTGTGCTC
The DNA here is from genome assembly GCF_005886105.2 of Pseudoalteromonas galatheae. NCBI lineage: Bacteria > Pseudomonadati > Pseudomonadota > Gammaproteobacteria > Alteromonadales > Pseudoalteromonadaceae > Pseudoalteromonas > Pseudoalteromonas galatheae. The sequence continues at coordinate 4,060,198 of NZ_PNCO02000001.1, read as the reverse complement.
AAGAACGCAATAGACTGGGCATCTAGAACAGAACAAGGTGCGGTGCCCGCATTTAGAAACAAAGTAGTCGCACTCTATGCAGCCTCACCAGGCGGTTTAGGTGGGTTACGCGGCCTAAACCATGTCCGTGATGTGTTGTCTGGCATTGGCAGTTTAGTACTCGCAGACCAATTGGCTGTTCCTAGCGCATTTAATGCGTTTGATGATCAAGGTAAAATTAAAGACCCAGAACTTGCTGAAAAAGTATCAAGCCTCGCTCTGCAACTGGTGTCAGTTGCGAGTAAGTTAAAATAACTTTCAATCTCTCGTTCATATCTTGCTATGGACGCTTAGCTCATGCACACTAAGCGTCCAAAGCGAATTAGAGGCGCAATACCAGCCTTTTAATAATGGATATGAATAACGGGAGTCAGCTTTGCAAAGTACTCAGAGTCACCTATTTACCCCCTACCTCTCACACCATTTTCATTGTATTCAGTTTGATCCTGACAGCTTTGACGCGCTTTCCTTTGAACAGCAAAATATACTGCTGCCCGCTTCACTTGATAAAGCGGTAGCGAAAAGGCGAGCCGAGTTTTTAGCGGGACGAATATGCGCCAAAACCTGCCTAGCACAATTTGGACAAGGTGACTTTACGCTGCTTAACGGCTCCGATCGTGCCCCTATCTGGCCTGCTAATATTGTTGCCAGTATCACGCATACTCGAGGGATTGCGGCTGCGATTGCTACAGATGATATCGCCGTGAAAGGCTTAGGCATTGATATCGAAAGAGATATGAAACCGAAGCAGGAAATCGAACTACAACGACAAATTTTACATCCTGAAGAAGTTGAAGTTTTTGCGCTTTTTGGCGAGCAAGTGCACTGTCCATTGACGGTTATTTTCTCAGCCAAGGAAAGCATATTTAAGGCACTTTATAGTACGGTACAAAAGTTCTTTGGCTTTGATGCAGTCAAACTGAGTCAGTTTGATGACAAGAAACTTATTTTCACTTTGATGAAAACGCTACACGATGATTTAAGCGAAGGACAACAAGTGGAAGTATATTACCAATGCAAAAACGCCTTAGTGCTGACCGAATGTGAATATATCGCACAGTAAAATCATACCTATTTGACTTAATACTTACACGATTTGAAGAAGTAAATCTGACGCTAATTGGGTTAAAAATTTCTCATTTATAACTAAAAACGCCCACTTGGGGCGTTTAATCTGAAGTTTGAATAGGGATTCACTTACCCATTTTCACAAGCCAGCTTACTGAAACACAACGTTTTCACTACCAGCAGCCGCTTTAAAGCGCGCTATCAGCTTTTCGCAGTCCTGTAAGATCTCCGCTTCTAGGCGCTCTTCAGCACGCCAACGCTGGCTATCCATTTTGAAAATCTCTTTTTTAGAATACTTCTTACGCGCATCATGAGTTGGCATTTCTTTGACTTCATCATACATCTGATAAACACCAGGGTAACTCTGCTGTAAGTCAACTTCCTCATCAAAACTATATTGCGAAATAAGCACCCAAACTCGTAAGCATCCTTCAGAATATTCACATTGTTTTTCTTTCATCGCGCGCGCGAGTAAGTTAACGCTATCCGCAATTTTTTCGTTGCGCTTCTGGCGTGACTTTTGGAGCTCAGCAGCTTTTTGCTCGCGATGTTTGGCAATCTGCTCTTTTTGCACCTTCAGCTGCCATAGTAATTTACCCGCGTAAAACGCCAGTCCAGCAATAATCAGGGCACCAATAATGATTGCGATGATCCATGCAGTATTCATTACTTATCATCTTCCTCAAAGTCGTCGTCTAACCATTCATTTGCTAGATCATTACTCATAAACTGATCCATTGGATCATTTTCTAACATCTCGCCTTCTTCAAACTCATCATCAATACCTAAGATCTCACACAGCTCCTGATGACGCGCAATGCCGCGATTAAAATACTTGGCGTCTTTTCCTGTTAGCAGTTCACCGCGCTCATGGCGTTCAAGTAGCGCCATCAAACGTTCATCATTTTCTAACTGCTCTAGCTCTTGTTCTGGAGTAAGCGTTTCTATCGCCGTAGTTAACTGAACTTGTGGTTGCAGATGACGCTTCATCTCAGGCTGGGTATTCGACTTAGCCGGTTGTGGCTCTGCAACCAAAGAAATTGGCTTTTTGCTACCAACACGCGGATCTTTATTGGTCGACGTGTTTGGTTGCTCTTTCGCTAGGATCTCAGGTGCATTTCTAGAACCTGGCTTTTTACCTTTGGTTTTTTTGCTACGCTGCTCTTTTAGTGCACGTAACGCTTGTAGCTTTTCTTTACTCAGCCTTGGTGTTCCATTGGCTGCAACTTTACGTGTCTTTTTCTTTCTAGTCATAATTGGTTATCCAAAATTCTCGCGTTAACTACGCTTGGTGAGAATGATGACATCATTCCCAATAAATTCTAAATCACAATCCTGCTGCGCGGCAAAATACGCAAAACTTTCCCGGCTAAAAAATGAAATGTGCGTTAGGTCATTTTTATAGTGCCAATTCGCAAAGCGTGCTTTATCGATGACAAGTTTGGTCATCAAGGCCAGCGGTTTACCCACTTTTAAGAGTGCTAACAATTGCGCTAATACTTTTGCAGGCTCTGCTAAATGTTCTACCACTTCTGTGCTCACGATAAAGTCATACTGACGACTCAGTACACTGGCATCATTAGCATAGTACAGGTCAAACAAAGCTACCTGATGTCCTGCTTCTTCAAGCATTTTTGCAAGCAGCGGCCCAGGCCCACAGCCAAAGTCTAAGCCTTGGCTTGGTGTCACCAAACGTGCCAACAGTGGATCCGCCACTCGTGCTAGAAAGCGACGATAGCCTTCATCGGCCAGGTCGTTTTCATGGCTATCATAAATAGCCTTTTCTTGAGCTGGTGTTAATCTCGACTTGGGATCAACCATCACCAACTGGCAGGTTTGACATTGCCAGTACAGTCGATATTTGTCTTGATGGTAGGTTTCAAGCTGATTACCTTGGCACAGGCCACAACTGAATAGAGTTGAATCTTGCAACGGTCAACAGTGATTGTTTAATAAGGCGGCTATTGTATCAGGTATAATAGAGGCAACCAAATAAAAAGGCGGCAGAGATCACTCTCTACCGCCTACTAATCTGAGCGTCACAACTGGACACTTCTCCCTTCGACTTTTAAGTCTTATTATTATTCTTTTTATTTTATTGTCGTCCGTATTGTTTTTATTTTAGACTTCCGTGACACTTTCCATATTGTTTTTATTATGAGACTTCCGTGATTTTCTTATTCTCGGTCTTCCTGACTCTTTCTTGATAATCCTTTGTATCCAACTAGATACATAACTTTGCCACCTACGCTTCCGTATCGAATTGTCCCTTTTTTTGTATTGCTTGGCGACAACGAATAATCTACGCTCCTGAGCTTGAGTTACAACTGTTTAATAACAAATTTCTTACCTTAATTTTTTTAATTAAACAGAAAAAAGATGAATTACATAAACTTACACTGAACAAAAACTTAAAAATAAGCTAAAACTCACATATAGCCCAAGCAGATATCTTACAAGAAAAGTGAGATATATCTCACAAAGGTAACAACAAAAAAAGGCAGCCTATGCTGCCCTTTTTTCAATAGTAAGAGTTTACCCTGAGAGAGGTAAACTCACTATACGACTTTAGTGTAGACCACCTAAGTACTTAGATAATACTTCGATGTCTTTGTCTGTCAGCTTCTTCGCGATATCACGCATCATACCGTTCATATCATTGTTGCGAGTACCATCACGGAACTTTTCAAGCTGTGCCTTGATGTATTCTGGATGCTGGAATGACACTTTAGGGAATTTAGCTAAAGAAGTACCGTTACCACGAGGACCGTGACATGCAGCACAAGATGGAATGCCACGTTCTGCATCACCAGCTTTATAAAGCTGCTGACCCGCAGCAACAACATCTTCAGGCGTTGAACCCGCAGACATAGATAAAGAAGAGAAATACGCAGCTAAGTCTTTCATATCTTGATCTGATAGCGGCATAGCCATACCACTCATCACAGGATCCATGCGCCCTTCTTTACCACCAGACGTCATACCTAGCTTAAACTCTTGTAGCTGCTTGTAGATATAATCTGCATGCTGACCTGCGATTTTAGGATACATAGTCACAGGGGCATTGCCATCTGGACCGTGACATGCTGCACACGTTGCAGACTTTGCTTTACCTGCTTCTGCGTCACCATCGAATGCCGATGCGTTGCTTGCTGACAACGTACCAAGCAACATTGTTAAAGTTAATGCTATTTTTTTCATGGTAAATTCTCTGTTTCCGACCCTGTAATTTGTACCCTCGCGAACAAAGTCGCTCTCTTTATTGCTCGGGCAAATAATACCAATCAGTACTAATTAGGTTGTTATGTTAATCAGATGAATCATACATGCAAACTTAGCAAATATAACGCCAAACAGCACCGATCCATCTAAATACGCCTTGCTCAGTAGTGACTACTGATAGGTATACACTTTAGATTGACATTGCAATTCCTACATTCTACACGATATTACTTTCTCTGGCACGTTTTCTGCCCATATTAAGCTTATAATTTATAGGGACTTGACCTAGATTAATTAATATTAGGGCGAGGCTTCGGCCAATTTGCGATAAAAGCAGCGTTTAGAACAAACCCCACAGTACTTTTGGTTTCCGCCATACTGTTATAAAATACGCAATTCCATCCGCGAAAGTTTAATCAGTTAGGAGTCAGCGTGCTAAAATCTCGCGTAAAATACAATCAGGCACAATTTATCACAAGTGCCCCAGATATCAGTAAACTGCCACCAGACACTGGAATTGAAGTTGCTTTTGCGGGTCGTTCTAATGCTGGTAAGTCGAGCGCACTCAATACGCTTACAGACCAAAAACTGGCACGCACCAGTAAAACACCTGGTCGAACTCAACTTATAAATACTTTTTCTCTAGGCGAAGATCAGCGTTTGATTGATTTACCGGGCTATGGCTTTGCGAAAGTCCCATTAGAGATGAAGAAGAAATGGCAAAAAGCGCTAGGTGAATATTTACAACGCCGCAAATGCCTAAAAGGAATTGTGGTATTGATGGATATTCGTCACCCTCTCAAAGATCTCGATATGGATCTCATCAATTGGGCAACCAGCAGTAATATACCGGTATTGGCCTTGTTGACTAAAGCCGATAAGCTAAAGCAAGGTAAACGTAAAGCAGAAGTACTACAAGTACGTCGTGCTCTATCTGAAATCGACGGTGACATCACCGTTCATGCGTTTTCTTCTTTAAAGGGCATTGGATTAAACGAACTGGCGTGGAAATTGGATGATTGGTACTTAGGTCCGTTTGTGAAAGAAGCTCAAGAGGAAGCGAGCGAATAATCAAAACGTAAACACAGGGCGCGCTTAGCTAAGATAAAAGCGCGTCTTGGCCGACATCAGATAAAAGCCTTTTTCATCTTCCTCGAGCAATTCAGCCCACTGATAATAGACATTTCGTGAAACTCTAGCAGTTAAACCATAATTGAGTGTGAGAAATGGAATATCTCCCCCATTAACTTGCTCAAGCGCCAATGGAAACACATCACAGATGGGCCACTCACGACCTAAATTGTCTATCGCAATAATACAAGGTGATAACCCCAAAGCCGATGCTTCATCGCAGTAACGCCATTGCTCGATAATAAAAGGATGAGCAAGTACTTCAACCTCACAACTTTCTGCTGGGGTTTTTAACCAGTACTGTTGACCATCAAAGGTTAAGACACTTGCAAACAAGGCTACTAGCGATTGCCGTTTAATTTCACGCCCTTGATGAAACCAACGACCATCCGCTGCAATTTTGATATCAGAAAAACCGCACGACGGCGCCGACCAATTTTCGGTCGGCGCATGAGTCGTAACATACTGTTTGATTAACGCATCAATTTTGTTCATCAAAAACCAAGTTGAAGCTAACAGGCACGCTAGTCGCGATAGTCTTCAGACCCGCAATTTCTCGTAGCGCTTCAATCCCCTTATCTAACCCAAACTGCTTAGAATCGAGAATAAACGCATGTACTGGCGTAACCACCAAGCCATTAGCACTTTTCGTTATCAATAAGTCTAAGCTGATCTTTTGGATCTGACCATGCAGTGTCAATGTTGCTGTTACATCATTGATTTTTTGTGTACCAACTTTAAGTTTAGCAAGTACCTCTGAAACATCAGCATTAACTTTAGCCTTTGGGTGTTGCGCTACGTTGAACAGCATCTTTTGCATGCGTTCATTACGGATCGGGATCATCGTTTCAACGCTTGCCAAGTCAATATTAACCTCAAGTTCGCCTTTAGCAGATAGTGTGCTATCTATCGTTTTAAAATGATGTACTTCTGCAACACTAGTCTGTTTCACAGACACAAAGCTAACATCGCTTTGTTGTTGATTGAATTGCCAAGCAGCAAACGCCTGAGAAGAAATAAGTGCACTACCTAAAAGAAGGTACTTTAGCATGACGACTTCCTTATGAAATGAGAGTGAATTGCATTTGAGCGCTCAGTGTAAAACGCAGTGCAAATTAAATAAACCTTTAATCATAAACTCGTCGTTATGTTGGAATACTTTTATGCTCATGATATTCATTTTACAGCGGGAAAATAGCTTTAGTAGCCAAGCAAAAATTTTGTGATTTAGTTATCCTAGACGAAAAATTTTTAGCGAAGCTAATAACAGTTTCACCTGTAGATTGATTGGGTAGTTACATCAATTGGTATCATCTTTGGGGAGAAAAGAAAAAGACGGCCCGTAAAAATTACGAGCCGCTATAGCAATCTGGGGAGAAGCTATCAATACACTGTATCCTCTTTCGAGAGATACATCATCAACAGGATGTCCTACAGGATGAGGACGGCGCGAACTCTAACAAATAGACGTCCAGAAATAAACACCAAAAAGCAAAACTTAAGCCAATTTGATAAACTTTCAACGTTAATTTGTTTTTTGTTACTAGAGATTAACAGGAGCTACAAAATTAAGACGCTATGCTGCTAGTGTATACTTGCAAACAAAAATGAATAAAGTTGCACTAGTCTAATTGATTAGTGCAACTCGGGTAGATTTTTATTTCAACTAGTGCGCTTGTTCCCAGTTGTCACCACTGTCGGCTTCAACTAATAACGGTACATCAAGTGTTGCCGCTGCGCTCATTAACTCACAGATCTTTTCACTGTATTCAGCAACTTTGTCGCTGTGTACTTCAAACACTAATTCATCGTGCACTTGCATAAGCAACTGGATATCATTGCTATCACAGCCTTGTAGCCATTCATCCACTTTAATCATCGCTTTTTTGATGATATCCGCCGCAGTGCCCTGCATCGGTGCGTTGATGGCAGCACGCTCAGCTGCTTTTCTGCGAGCGCCATTACGCGCATTGATATCCGGTAGATACAAGCGGCGACCGAATAAGGTTTCAACATACCCTTTATCTGCAGCTTCTTCACGCGTGCGCTCCATATACTCTAATACACCTGGGAAGCGTTCAAAGTACATATCCATATAATGTTGCGCTTCATTTCTTGGAATATCTAACTGACGTGACAGACCAAACGCACTCATGCCATAGATCAAACCAAAGTTAACTGCTTTGGCTTTGCGGCGCATATCAGAAGTTACTTCCTCAAGCGGCACGGAAAACACTTCTGATGCCGTTGCACTGTGTACATCTTTACCTTCAGCAAAGGCACTCAACAACCCTTTATCTTGTGACAAATGTGCCATGATCCTAAGCTCGATTTGGCTGTAATCCGCCGCGACAATTTGTTTATTATTGTCAGCAACAAATGCCTGACGAATACGACGTCCGGCTTCATTACGGATCGGAATGTTCTGCAAGTTTGGATCGCTTGAGCTTAGGCGGCCCGTTGCCGTAACAGCTTGATGATAAGAAGTGTGTACACGACCAGTATCCGCATTAACCAATTTTGGTAATTTGTCTGTATAGGTTGATTTCAGCTTAGCCAAGCCACGGTGTTCAATAATAAGTTTTGGCAGTGGATAATCATGCGCCAACTCTTGTAGCACTTCTTCAGCCGTTGACGGCGCACCTTTTGGCGTTTTCTTAATCACTGGCAACTCAAGTTTGTCGAACAATATCGCTTGTAATTGCTTTGTTGAACTCAGGTTGAACTCCTCACCTGCAATTTCAAAAGCTTGTTGTTCAAGCTCACCTAAGCGTTTTTCAATCTCGATACTTTGTTTCGCTAGCATATCGCCATCGATGTGCACACCTGTGCGTTCAATGCGAGAAAGTACGCTCAGCAGCGGTAATTCAATCTCCGTAAACACCTGCTTAAGGCTATTCTCCTTTTCAATTAACGGCCAGAGGTGTTGATGCAGTCTCAGCGTGATATCAGCATCCTCCGCAGCGTAAGGAGCCGCCTTTTCTAGCTCAATTTGGTTAAAGGTCAGTTGGTTTTTACCTTTGCCTGCGATATCTTCAAAGCTAATGGTTTTATGGCCTAAATATTTGAGCGCCAAGGAGTCCATATCGTGGCGAGTACCTACGCTGTTAAATACGTAAGACTCTAACATAGTATCAAAAGCGATCCCCTGCAGCTCTAAGCCTGCACGAGCAAGCACACTTTGATCATATTTTAAATTTTGACCCACTTTTTTGATCTGAGGATCTGCAAGTAGCGGTGCCATGACTTCAAACACCATATCTTGAGAAAGCTGCTCAGGTGCCCCCACATAGTCGTGATTGATTGGTAAGTAAGCCGCTTCGCCCGGTGCAACGGCAAAGCTCATTCCAACTAAATCTGCCTGCATATAGTTAACACTGGTGGTTTCAGTATCAAAAGCGATGAGCTGGGCCGCTTTTAACTTATTTACCCAGTCATCAAGCTGCGCTTTTGTTAAAATGGTCTCGTATTGGGTGTCGACCTGTGCCGCTGCTGGAGCCGACCCTTCAGCCTCCACATCAACGATGTCAGCTTGTGACTGACCATCCAGCAGTTCAGCTAACCAACGCTTAAATTCACACTGACCATATAGCTCGATTAAGCGATCTTTATCCATCTCAGCTATCTTAAATTGCTCTAAGTCTTGCTCTACTTCACAATCCAGCTTAATGGTGGCTAACTCGTACGACAGCCTTAGCTGCTCTTGATGTTCCTCTAATTTTTTCGCCATGGTTTTCGAGCCACGAAAACCTAAGTCAGCAATTTTGTCTAAGTTTTCGTAAAGCGAATCAATTGAGCCTAACCCCTGAAGCATCGCCAATGCCGTTTTTTCACCAACGCCAGGTACACCCGGAATGTTATCGACCTTATCTCCCATTAACGCGAGATAGTCGATGATCAAGTCAGGACCAATACCAAACTTATCCACTACCCCTTCAGGGTCTAAGATCGTATTCGTCATTGTATTGATCAACGTGACATGTTCATTGACCAATTGCGCCATATCCTTATCCCCAGTGCTGATAAGCACATGGCGACTCTGCTCCGACGCTATTTTAGAGAATGTACCGATCACGTCATCGGCCTCGACACCACTTATACTTACCAGTGGCAAACCCATTGCTTTAATTATTTCGTGGATGGGCTCAATTTGCGTTCTCAGATCATCCGGCATAGGTGGGCGGTGTGCTTTATACTCGCTATACATTTCGTTGCGAAAAGTCGGCCCTTTGGCATCGAAGACTACTACCATATGACTGGGTTGATATTGCTTGAGCAAACTCTTAAGCATATTTATCACACCGTAGATCGCACCAGTTGCCTCACCTCTTGAATTTGTTAAATGCGGTGGCGCATGATAAGCACGAAATAGATAGGAAGAACCATCAACCAAGATCAACGGATTTTGAGGGATCTGAGACATAAATATTGGATCCTAAATTAGTCTTTTGTGGAGTAGAATGTAAGGATGCCACAAGGCACATGATAAAACGAGTTTCGCGTTATCTCATCATTTAGATAAATCGTGCTGCACCTGTGGATAACTTTGTAGACAAACACAAAAAATCGCTCCGAAACTTTGATTGAAAAGTCAGAGTAAGAATTAAAACCTTGATTTACTTGCGTTTTTTGTGCCTTTTTTTTTGTTATTATCTTTATCACTTTGTGGATAAAGAATTTTTTTAGTCACGCTTAACAAACTGGGTGAGTAAAAAATAGCCTGATTTTCTCAAGCGGAGGAGTATACTAACACAATTGATCAAAGATCATAGAAGATCCTTTATAATTTTTTAATTCGTGCATAATTCTTTTTATGCATATAGCGCGTATGATGTGACATTGAAAGGAGAAGTGAATGAAAAAAGTAGCGGTAATTTTAAGTGGCTGTGGTGTCTTCGACGGTGCCGAGATCCACGAGTCAGTGTTGACTCTACTCAATCTTGAAAAAGCTGGAGCTAGCTATCAATGCTTTGCGCCGAATATTGATCAATTCCATGTGATCAATCACATCAGCGGTGAAGAACAAGATGAACGCCGTAATGTTCTCGTTGAAGCAGCCCGTATTGCTCGCGGAGAAATTGCAGATCTGGAAACATTAAATGCCGATGAATTCGACGCTTTGGTCCTACCGGGCGGGTTTGGCGTAGCAAAAAACCTTTCCGATTTTGCCTTTAAAGGCGCAGACTCTACGATTCTTGAATGCGTAAAACGCGTATGTCGTGAGTTTAATCACCAGCAAAAACCTATTGCCTATTTATGTATTGCGCCGGCACTTATCGCCCATATCCATACACCAGGTACACTCGCAACCATAGGTAATGATGTTGATACTGCAGCGGCAATTAATACGCTTGGTGCAAAACACGTGGATTGTGAAGTAACCGAGATCGTCGTTGATGACAATGAAAAAGTGATTAGTACACCTGCATATATGCTGGCATCATCAATCCTTGAAGCTGCGACCGGCATCGAAAAAGCAGTAGTTAAGTTAATCGAAATGGCATAAAAGCGATCGATACAAGTTTTTCCTCGTATTATTAAGGAAAATGCGTCAAGGTCGACTGACTCACATCTCGGCCTTGCGCTAATGCAAATTTAGGCAAAAAAGCTTGCCCTAACGCAATAAATTAATGGTTTTAACCATTTATACTCAAGTTTACGTTTTATAAATGAACAGGTGGCGTTATAATCCCGATAATTCCGTCATCCATTATCGTGATTGAACACGTTCAAACGAAGTGAGCAAGGTAAATGAAAAAACTTTCAGCAGCACTTTTATTGCTATCAACAGCCGCAGTTGCGCAACCATACGACAATTCTCTAACTGAAGAAGCGATTAAAAAACGTCTTCAGCCTATCGGCTCAGTATATTTAGCTGGCGCTGAAAGTGCAGCAGAAGCCGAACCATCAGGTCCTCGCTCAGGTGAGCAGGTTTATCAAGCAGCATGTTTTGCTTGTCACGGCACAGGCGCACTGGGCGCACCAAAAACAGCTGACGATTGGGCTCCTCGTCTAGCAAAAGGCTCTGACGTGCTATTAGACCATGCTATTAACGGCTTCAATGCGATGCCTCCTCGTGGTACGTGCATGGACTGTTCTGATGATGAGATTGCAGCAGCAATTGACTTCATGACGAAGCAATAAATATTTTGGTTACAGACTGAAACCGAAATGGTTATTGAAAATGCAGCGTAAAACGCTGCATTTTCACCTCTTTCATAGACATATAAAAGCGCCTTTAACATGGCGAAAATTCTGTCTTGTTCACCTACGAAGAAAGAAAAATTTACACTTGACCACTACAGCTAAAAGTGAAACTATTAAGCTCAATAATTAAACAACAATAAGAACTGGTTTCGTCATTGGAAGAGCCATCACAACAGGTTAGGAGACTATCTCGGCGAACCGCCAGATTAGAGTCTTTACTTAAAAAGTATAAAAGAAAGTCTCAACTTCAATACACATTAATTCAATTATCAGAACAGGCGAGCACTGTTGCTGAGTTAACCCTGTTGTACCCAGCAATTCATAATATTCTCTCTCAATATTTGCCTAGTAAAAGCTTTTATGTGGTATTACAAAATCGTTTTACTCAGGCACTAGAGTTATCTTATTTTGTCGATGAAAAAGACGGAATATCTGTTCCACTTCATGAAGCACATCACTTTAAAGATGGTGTGACGGGCTTTGTATTTAAGTCCGGTGAAACCGTATACCTCACCAAAGACAATATGCTAGCTCGGGCGAAAGCTGGTGACTTTAAAATAATGGGTAGCCAAGCAGAGCACTGGGTGGGAGTACCTATCTATCGCGATGGTGCGATTATTGGCGTTATGGTGTCACAAAGCTATCTTGCAGATCAGGCCTACAGCGATGACCAAATTGAATTACTTGAGGTCATGTCACTGTATTTAGCGACCGCTATTGAGCGGGTTAAAAAGCGTGAGTTGTTAGAGTCTGAAGTGAAAATCCGTACTCGAGCGCTAATGCAAAGCAATGAAGCACTAAATAAAGAAATAGAAAATCGCAAGCGTGCTTTAGAAAGACAGCAAATCTTATTTAAAATCTCAGAGCTAGCAACTCAGTTCTCTGATATTGACGACGTTTACCAGCAAGTTCATGATATTATTCGCTCCATCACCTTTGCTGACAACCTTTATATCGCTTTATACGATACAGAAAAGAATTGGCTTACCTTTCCATATCACATTGATGAAAAAACGAGCTATAAGCCTCGTCCTTTTGCAAAAGGATATAGTGAGCTAGTTATTCGAACAGAACAAAGCCAGCTAATAGACAGTATACGCGCCAAAGCCCTTGCACTCGATGGTACGGTAGAGCGCCCAGCTGGCTATAACCACAAACTCGCAGCAACAAGTTGGCTTGGTGCCCCATTAAAAACGGCCACTGGCGTCATTGGTTTGATCGCATGTCAGGCTTATGATCATAAATACGAGTTTAATTATGATGATGTCGAGCTTATCTCTTTTGTATCGAATCAGATCGCTACCGTATTGCAAACCCATTTGGCAAATCAAGCACTCAAGATTAGTCATCAACAGTTAGAACACCGTGTGGCAGAGAAAACGAAAGAGCTACAACAAACCAACTTACATCTGCAGATGCAGATGGAGGAACGTAAAAAAATTGAACAGCAGCTTTATCATGATGCCCATCACGACTCGCTCACAGGTCTACCCAATCGCAGTTTGTTTTTAACTCAGCTCGAAAAAACGCTGAAAAAGCATCACCGATATCCCGAAGATAATTTTGCCGTTCTTTTTATCGATTTAGATAAGTTTAAAGACATTAATGATGAACTAGGCCACCAAGCTGGTGATCAATTTCTAGTATGGGTCGCTCAGTCATTCTCCGAATGTATTCGTGAACACGACTTACTAGCAAGACTTGCTGGTGATGAGTTTGTGATCCTACTCGATCACCTAACTGATCGTCAGCAGGCGGAAGATGTCGCTAAACGTATCATTAAAGTCATGCAACAACCTTTCTGTTTAAAGGGTGTGTGTATGCAAAGTGGTGCCAGTATTGGCATTACCTATAGTAATAAATTATATCGTAACACCGATGAAATTATCAGAGATGCCGATGCTGCAATGTACTATGCCAAGAATGCAGGTCGTGGCAGATATGAATTTTATCACCCGCTACTTACCGCGAGCTCAAACGGTCATAAACAGCAAGAGCAGCATCACTTAGATAAGCTCCCTACCCACTTCCGCTGCACAGAAATCGTAAACTGGTCAGATAACGCTCAGCCAATTGGATTTTTGGAAGCCTTTGGCGAACATCCGGTATTAGGTAGTACGAGTTTTGATATTCTGAAAAAGTTTGCAGCGGAAAAATCTCAGCTGCTTGAAATTGAGCTGCACCTGCTTAACAAAGCCCAAGAAATAACTCATAGCCGTGATGAAGATATGCTATTTGGTTGCTCTGCAATGTTATTAGAAAGCGCACATTTTGACGCGCTAAAGCAGCAACTTAAACGACAAGAAAAAGCTCTTTGCTTGCTCTTCGAAGAGAGCGAAATTCGCTTTGCGTCTAGCCAGCAGATATTAAACCTCAGAACCTTAGCCGATATGGGGATCCCTATTGGCTTGAATAATTTTGGTAAAGATCGCTGCGATCTCACCCTGATCAGTCAAGTCGATTTTACTTATCTATTATTAAGCTCGACGTTTAGTAAACGCGTCTTACAGCAAACGAGCTATGAAGTTCAATTACAAGGGATCTTAGCCGTTACTAAGGTGAAAAGTGTTAAAGTCATCGCCAGAGGTCCTGCGATTTTAAACTTTAGAAGCTTACTGGAAAAGCACGGCTTGCAGTTGTTCTTTGGTAAACAGCAGATGCTGGACAAAAACAAAGGACGTAAAGCCTTTATCCAAAACCTCGATAACGAATCAGTCCCGTCTTAGCATAGCCCGTAAATTCGCAACGTTAGACTTACCTTTTTCCATTCGCTCTGCCTGTGTCGCCACAGGCTTTTTTCCTTCAATTTGTAAATCATCTTGAGGCAACTCTTGTACAAAACGACTTAACTCAGGGGTGATCTGCTCGCCAAATTGACGACGACTCTTGGTATAGGTCAAAGTTAAGGTTTGCTGAGCGCGAGTTATGCCAACGTAAGCCAAACGCCGCTCTTCTTCGACATTGTCTTCATCAATACTCGTTTGATGAGGTAACAAGCCTTCTTCCATCCCCACCATAAATACGTGTGGATACTCGAGACCTTTAGACGCATGCAGCGTCAATAACTGTACTGCGTCTGAGTCATCTTCCTCTTCATTGCGCTCAAGCATATCTCTTAATGTGAGTTTGCTTACCACTTCTGGCAGTGTCATAGCGGGGTTATCTGCGTCTCCCGTGAGCATATCACTTATCCAACGATATAATTCTGATACGTTTTTCATCCGCATTTCCGCAGCTTTTGCACTTGGTGATGACTCGTAAAGATACGCTTCGTAATTAATTTCTCGGATCATATCTTTTACCGCTTCCAAGGTATCTCCGCGGGTTGCTCGGTCGGAAAGCTCAACCACCCAGCGCGCAAACCCCATCAATGCATTTAAGCCACGACCCGCCAAACGTTCCGCGAGCTCTGACTCAAAACACGCAGCAAATAGACTGATATGGCGTTCGTTGGCAAAGCTACCTAGCTTTTCTAATGTCACAGGACCAATCTCACGCCTTGGGGTATTGACGATACGTAAAAATGCGTTGTCATCATCTTGGTTCACTAGGAATCGTAAATAAGCCATGATGTCTTTTATTTCACTGCGTGCAAAGAACGACATACCGCCACTAATTTTGTATGGAATACGGTTGGTCATGAGTGCCTTTTCAAACACTCGAGCTTGGTGATTACCGCGATAGAGCAATGCATAGTCGCGATAGCTGGTACGTTTCATAAACTTGTGTGAAATGATCTCTGCGACCACACGCTCTGCTTCATGTTCTTCGTCACGAGTCGCTATCACCCGGATCGGGTCGCCATACCCCAGCTCACTAAACAGCTGTTTATCAAATTCATGGGGATTATTAGCAATAAGAATATTTGCGGCCTTTAGGATACGACCTGCACTACGATAGTTCTGCTCTAGCTTGATAAGCCTCAAACCCGGAAAGTCTTTGCTCAGCAGCACCAAGTTTTGCGGTTTAGCGCCACGCCATGAATAGATAGACTGATCATCGTCGCCAACCACAGTAAAACGTGCGCGCTCACCAACTAGCAGCTTCACTAACTGATACTGGCTGGTATTGGTATCTTGATACTCATCCACCAGCAAATAGCGGAAACGTTGCTGCCAGCGCTCTCTCACATCAACCGACTGATTCAAAAGCAAAGTTGGGATCATAATAAGATCGTCAAAGTCTAACGCATTGTAAGCACGCAACTGCGTTTGATAACGCGCATAAAGCTGAGCGAATAGCGCTTTTTGTGGCTCTCGCGCTTCTCGAATAGCGCGCTCTGGCAAAATAAGCTCATTCTTCCAGTTACCAATCTGCATCTTTAGCAAGTTGAGTAAGTCTTTATCACGCTCAAGTTCTTTTTCAGTGAGTTCACTCAACAACTGATTGGTGTCTTGATCATCAAACAAGGAAAAGCCGGGTTTATAACCTAAGGTCTTGACCTCTTTTTTAATGATTTCCAGCCCTAATGTATGGAATGTCGACACCCACAAACCCTTAGCTTCTTGCTTGCCCAAAGTTTGTGCCACCCGTTCACGCATTTCTTTCGCCGCTTTGTTGGTAAAGGTGACCGCTGCGATATTCTTTGCTTTGTATTCACACTGCTGCACTAGGTAGGCAATTTTATTGGTAATAACCCGGGTTTTACCTGAGCCCGCCCCTGCCAATACAAGGCATGGACCACTGATATATTTTACCGCTTCGTCTTGTTTTGGGTTGAGCTTCATGCAACTAATCCGGTTATCTTCTCGCTTGGCACAATGTTGGCAACAACTGTCAGTGCTGAGGGGTTGAGGAATTCTTATAAACAGGCCCTAGTTTATCGTATCCATGTAAAACTATGAAGCGAACCTTTTCCGTCTGCGACGCATAAGGTAAGATGAACTGTGTATACTGACTCGCAAGCTAAGGTAAGAAGATGATTAATCCAGCCAAAATTGAAGAAATTGCTAAGCAAATTTCCAGTAACATGCCTCAGGGCGTAAAGAATCTTGCTGAAACATTTGAAGCAAGAACGAAACAGGCGATCCAGAGCAAATTATCAGAAATGGATTTTGTTAGCAGAGAAGAGTTTGATATTCAAAGCAAAGTGCTGATCCGCACGCGTGAAAAGCTGGTTGAACTTGAAGAAAAAGTGGCGCAGTTAGAAGCACAACTTGCCAGCCAAGCATCCGACTCGCAGGAATAAGCAACCAAAGCTTCGGATAGTAAAGCGTGCGCTTTTGGCGCACGCAAACTCTCAGCTCTGTTGACCCTAGCAATAGCGCTGATTCACGCCAAGCAGAGACTTTTCATAGCAAAGAGACAATTGCTCCATATCTTCTACAGCGTTCACCACCTCATTCAAGAGACCATCAGCTAGACCATAGACCCATCCGTGTACCGTCAAAGTTTGACCTCGCTGCCAAGCATCTTGAACGATATTGCTCTGACATACGTTACGTACCTGTTCTATCACATTTAGCTCGCAAAGCGCCGCACACTGCTTTTCTTTGTTCACTTGTTCGATAATCGCTTGGTGTTTCTCTTTCACATCCGCAACATGACGCAGCCAATTATCGATAAGACCAAACTTAGCATTATCGAGCACCGCTTGCACGCCACCGCAACCGTAGTGACCGACAACCATAATGTGATCTACTTTGAGCACCTCTACCGCATACTGCATGACCGACAAGCAGTTGTGATCAGTATGCACAACGACATTGGCAACATTGCGGTGAACAAACAACTCTCCAGGCATTAAGTCAACAATCTCGTTGGCAGGCACACGAGAGTCAGAGCAGCCAATCCACAGGTAATCTGGGTTCTGTTGTTGCGATAACTTTTTGAAAAACTCAGGATCACTGGCATTGGTGCGATCTGCCCACTGTTTATTATTATCGAGTAAGTGACTCAGCGGACTTGGGCTCGTATTACACATTAATGGTTCTCCGACTGACGTTCAGCCTGTATCAAAATATTCCTTGGGGTGAGTGACTTTTCACAAAAAGTACTAAGGGTGACATCATACCCAGCTGCTTGCAGATATAAAACCCTATCCAGGACCAACCAGATCTCAATCGCACGGCGAAACACGTGTCGTACTAACTCAATTCTATCTGTTACTTGTTTTCGTTCACGTCCAATACGTTCATATCGGTCAAAATCGATTCCATCAGGCAAGATTAGTTGTTTCTGCTCAGCAGCCCAATAACAGAAATCACTAAATGCCCCCGAAAAAATAGCCTTATTGACCGAAGGCACACTCACATAATGTTTATCTGCGGTAAGTTCTCTGCGCAGCGCATCAAATCCTAAGCGCCAACTCACTTCTTTTTTACGTACTTGTGCCACTCTTCCAGGCGCTGTAACTGTCTCTTGCAGCGCCAATTTCATATCGTGATGAGATAAATTGAGTTGACTCTGCTGCGCTTCAACGCTCATAGCTTGATAATTAGGTGGTGTAAATAAGTGATAGCAACATGGTGAAAGCGATAACTTTTTCATGCCATTCGCCACAGCTTGGGACATAAATACACGATGCAATTCGCCACATGCATGCAGTGCAATACCATGACGATTTTCAACAAAATGGTGATGAGTGTCATCTTTCAACACATCAGCACAATGGAAATGAAGGTTTAGATTTTGCCGCTTTGCGCTTTCTTCTCCTTGTCGGCATAGATCCGCTTGAAGCTCAATACTGTTTACTTCTGGCGCACCATGATAAGAAAGTAGCCGACCCAAATGACCTTTACC
Organism: Pseudoalteromonas galatheae; assembly: GCF_005886105.2. Taxonomy (NCBI): domain Bacteria; kingdom Pseudomonadati; phylum Pseudomonadota; class Gammaproteobacteria; order Alteromonadales; family Pseudoalteromonadaceae; genus Pseudoalteromonas; species Pseudoalteromonas galatheae. The sequence goes on along the minus strand of NZ_PNCO02000001.1, from coordinate 4,041,790 downwards.
TGCGCACCACTCTAATACCGATGCTTTGGTTTCGTTTACTGCAGCAACAAAATCTTGCAACTGCTCCAATTTGCGTCCTTTTATACCATTACTTAACCAAAATGGTAACTCGTCTCTGTGACCCGTTTTTTGCGGTAAAACGCTTAGAGCATTCAGTTGTTCGAGTTCTGGAATGTGTTGGCTAAAAAAAGCAAAGAGGGCATCAGTGTCATTGTCCAATACGGATACTGCGTCATCGCTTAACTGCAGAAGTTCGGACTGCAGTTGTGGCCAAGGAATAGAGAGGTGCTCAAAGGCAACGATCTGCCAATATTTCCGAGTATCGAATAATAATTTATCTAAAAGTTGAAAGCGTTTGCTCGATTCCACAATAGCCACAGTTGTCAGGGAAACAATACCCTTATTCTAGCGTAATTGTTGGTGATATTTACGAGAAAAAATTAAGTGGATATACATGGGGATACAGACCAACGTCAGAATGGCAGCAATAATCAGCGCCCAAGATAAATTGGATTGTTCATTCTTCACTTCAGAATAAATAAAACGCGCCTTATGTTCATGAAATTGACTGATATTTAAGTGATATAGCTGCGCTATCCATTGCCATTTTGCCGTCGACATTTTTCCAATTGGAATATTAGCCACCTTTATGAACTCCCTCAGCTTCTCGGCTTCAAACGCCAACTGTGCCATCGATTTTTGGGTAGCATAACGCGCCTTAGTCACTGCGAGTGACTCTTCTAAATGCAACATTGCGTATCGCCACCCTTTCAAACTTGCTCGGCGAAATCGTTTAACCAAGTCAGGACGGTTTTCTAGTATGGCTTCGGTTGTGAACAAAATGTCCGCATAAACATTTAGAGCAAATTGCTTTGGGCAAATTTCACGAGTTGCTATACCACTTTGCTGCACTGCATAAGGCTCATTAGTGCTATAGACCTGCATCGCATCAAATTTACCCGCGATAAAGTCCTTAAGAGGTTCATCACCTGAATATAAGCGCATATTTTGTGTATTGACGCCAGCGCGTTGCAACATCATGAGCAACTCGCCGTTTTCTGTGTGACCTAAATGACTGAGGCGTTTCCCCTGAAAATCACGGGGAACATAAATATCACTGTCCGCCTTCACCATCCAGCAATAAGGAGAAGACTGCAATATGGCTGCAAGCGCTACAAAGGGTTTGCCACTAAGTCTTTGTTTAAGTAGGCCCGAGTGAAACACACCAAACTGTGCTTGGCCATATAACACACGAAAATCAACATTAGGGTTATTGGGATCGGCAGGAAGAATATGAACATCTAATCCTTCCTTATGGTAAAACCCCTTTTCTTTTGCCATATAGTAGCCCGCAAACTGAAATTGATGCGTCCACTTTAACTGTAAGGTGACTTTTTCAAGGGCAGCAGCCTGTATGCTAAATAAGAGAAGCGATAACGCAGCATAGTAGTGAAACATCATATCCTTGCGTTTTTAGCTGATAATATCTAACTATAGTTTAAGGCACTCAGGCTGCCATTAGATTTTCATCCAGCCTTTTGCTTTTGCAGTTGCTCACCATGCAAAAAACGCGTAAAACACGGGTTATCTGTTTCTTCTTGAAACTGATACGCTAACTTTGCAAGATGTTCATCAAAGCGCTCATAATCACTAAGCTCTACTTCAAAAGCGGCCAACACATTACCTTGTGCCGCGCCGTGATTGCGATAATGAAATAAAGTAATATTCCAATTACAGCCTAACATGTCTAAAAAGCGCGCTAATGCGCCTGGGTATTCAGGAAATTCAAACCGTAACAAACGTTCATTCATGACGCTCGGCGGTTTGCCGCCTACCATATACCTCACATGTAACTTTGCCAACTCGTTATCTGATAAGTCATCAAACAGGTAGCCATTTTGATGCAACGAGGCAGTCAACTCAGTTAGCTCTTGCTGACCATTTCTAAGCCCAACACCAACAAAAATTTGCGCTTCGCCACAGCCGGCATAGCGGTAGTTAAACTCAGTGATTGCTCTACCACCAAGAGAGTGACAAAAACGCTTAAAGCTGCCTTTCTCTTCAGGGATAGTCACCCCGAGCAATGCTTCATGTTTAGCACCTAGCGCCGTTCTTTCGGCGATATACCTCAACCGATCGAAGTTTAAATTAGCGCCTGACAAGATAGCCGCAACACTCAGCCCCTTTTCACCCGTTTGCGTGAGCCATTTCTTCAAACCCGCGGTTGATAACGCACCGGAAGGCTCTGCAGTTGCTCTCGTCTCAACAAAAATATCTTGAACCGCCGCACAAATTTCATCGGCATTAACCGTAACGACTTCGTCGCAAAACTTTTGTGCTAACCGAAAAGTTTCTGTACCAATAAGCTTTACCGCCACGCCGTCCGCAAAACCACCGACTCGCTCAAGTTCCACGGGCTTTCCAGCTTCAAGCGCGGCTTTAAGGCATGCGCTGTCCTCAGCTTCTACTCCAATAATACGGATATCAGGACGAAGTGACTTCAAATACACTGCCATTCCCGCAAGCAAACCACCACCTCCTACGGGAATAAATACGACGTCTAGTTCATCAAGTTGCTGAATTAACTCTCGCGCCACCGTACCTTGGCCGATAATCACATCTTTATCATCAAATGGCGGGACAAAAACACCATTTTGCGCTTCACAAAGATCTAGCGCGTACTGCTTTGCCGCATCAAAGTGATGGCCGTGTAAGATCACCTCACCACCGAGCTTACGAACCGCGTTGACCTTGATCTCTGGCGTAGTCACAGGCATTACAATGGTAGCGTGCTGACCTAGATGTGTCGCACTTAGTGCAACCCCTTGAGCATGATTACCCGCAGAAGCGGTATACACCCGCGATCCTTTCGGCAACTGGCGGAGCTTGTTATACGCACCGCGCAATTTGAAAGAATAGACCGGCTGTTGGTCCTCTCTTTTCAGCCAAATTTGGTTACCAAGCTGGGCTGACATTTGCTCTAATTGATTCACTTGCGTAATCTCGACGAGCGGTGCCACATTCGCCTGAATAATGGCTCTAAAGTAATCAAGCTCTTGGGAAACCATCGCTAGCCTAACTCCTCTAGTTTTTGTAAGTCACGTACCGCGCCTTTGTCTGCACTCGTTGCAAGCAGTGCATAAGCTTTTAGCGCGGGACTCACATAACGTTCTCTGTTAACTGGTTTGTACGCGTCTTTACCTCGGGCTAGTTGCTTTTCATGGCGCAGCGCCAACTCGGTGTCGTCCAGTTTAACGTCAATACTGCGGTTATAGATGTCGATAGCGACAACATCGCCGTTTTCAACCAGCGCCAGATTGCCACCACTGGCAGCCTCTGGTGACGCATGGCCAATAGAAAGTCCTGAAGTACCGCCAGAAAAACGACCATCGGTAAGTAAAGCGCAGTCTTTATCTAGCCCCATCGATTTAAGATAGCTAGTTGGGTACAGCATTTCTTGCATACCTGGACCACCTTTAGGCCCTTCGTAGCGAATGATCACTACATCACCTTTCTTAACTTGACCACCCAGTATTCCCTCGACGGCATCGTCTTGAGATTCAAATACTACAGCAGGCCCTGTAAAGCGCAGCATTTCATCGGCCACCCCGGCACTTTTCACGATACAACCATCAGGCGCTAAGTTACCTTTCAATACTGCAAGGCCGCCATCTTGCCTAAAGGCATGCTCAATGGAGCGAATACAGCCGCCTTCACGGTCTAAATCGAGCTCATCCCAGCGATACTCTTGGCTCATAGCTTGGGTGGTGCGGATCCCTGCAGGCCCCGCACGATAGAAAGTTTGTGCCCGTTCGTTATCACGGTCTGCGGCATTCCAGCGCGCGATAACTTCACCTAGATTTCCGCCAGCCACATGCCCTACCGACAAGTCTAATTTATCGCCTCTGGCCAGCTCGTTAAGGATGGCCATAATGCCGCCAGCACGGTGAACATCTTCAATGTGATACTGTTGTGTTGCCGGAGCAACTTTACATAAAAAGGGTGTACTACGAGATAAGCGGTCTATGTCATTCATATCAAAATCGACAAAGCCCTCTTGTGCTGCCGCCAATAAATGCAGTACGGTATTGGATGAACCGCCCATCGCGATATCTAATGTCATGGCGTTCATAAATGCGGCTTGGTTAGCAATGTTGCGTGGCAGCACTTGCTCATTGTCTTTACCATAGTACTCATCACATAAAGCCATGATGCGCTTTGCTGCGCCTAAATACAGCTGTTGGCGGTCTTTGTGTGTCGCTAGTGTTGTACCGTTACCAGGCAAGGCTAAGCCCAGCGCTTCTAAAAGACAGTTCATGGAATTGGCAGTAAACATGCCTGAACACGAACCACAAGTAGGACAAGCAGAGCGCTCTACTTGCTCAGAGTCTTCATCACTCACCGTCGGATCTGCACCTTTCACCATAGCGTCGACAAGATCCAACTTTAAATCGATATCCGCTAAACGGGTTTTTCCCGCTTCCATCGGGCCGCCGGAAACAAAGATCACCGGAATATTCAACCGCAGTGCCGCAAGTAGCATACCAGGGGTGATCTTGTCGCAGTTAGAAATACAGACCATAGCATCGGCACAATGAGCGTTAACCATGTACTCTACCGAATCAGCAATTAAGTCTCGAGACGGAAGCGAGTAAAGCATACCGCCGTGACCCATGGCGATACCATCATCAATAGCAATAGTATTAAATTCGCGAGGTACGCCGCCTGCTTCTGTTATCGCATCAGCCATCAATGCGCTAAGTTGATTGAGGTGAACATGACCCGGAACAAATTGGGTATATGAATTCACGACCGCAACGATCGGTTTATGGAAGTCACTGTCCGTCATTCCTGTTGCTCGCCACAATGCACGAGCGCCCGCGCGTTGCCTGCCCTCAGTAGTTGTCTTGCTCCGTAATTTAGCCATGTTTCACCTTTTTCTCGGTCATGCCGAGTTCCTCATTCCCACAATTTACAATACTTTTTTGTTCGGGGCGCTTGGCCCCGAGACCAATAAAATTATTCGTTTACGTACTCTAACCAGCCATTTTCATCATCAGCTTGACCTTTAACCAAAGCGAAATATGCCTGCTGTAACTCTTCCGTAATTGGACCTCTACCACCATTACCCACCGTAATTTTATCTACGCTGCGAACAGGTACTACTTCCGCTGCGGTACCAACCATAAAGAACTCATCAGCAAGATAAAGCGCTTCGCGAGCGATCGGCTCTTCACGTACTTCATAACCGCGTTTTTTCGCCAAATGGATGATAGTGTCGCGCGTAAGACCAGGTAGAATACAAGCTGTGGTTGGCGGGGTGTAAAGCACGCCTTTTTTCACAACGAATAAGTTCTCACCAGCACCTTCGCTCAGATAACCATTAACATCAAGCGCGATCCCTTCGACATAACCATTACGCTTCGCCTCACCTGAAATAAGCTGTGAAGATAAATAGTTACCACCCGCTTTAGCCGCTGTAGGCATGGTGTTTGGTGCAAGGCGGCTCCAAGAAGAAACACACACATCAACACCTTGCGCTAAGCCTTCTTCACCAAGGTACGCCCCCCATTCCATCGCAGCGACAGTCATGTCTGCACGGTGTGATTTCGGATTTAAACCAAGGCCTACATGACCCAAAAATGCAAATGGACGAAGGTAAGCATTGGTAAAGTCATTTGCACGGATCGTCTCTTTACACGCTGCAATTACTTCCTCTTGGGTAAAAGGAATTTCCATACGGTAGATCTTCGCAGAATCAAAGAGGCGCTGAATATGATCGGTTAAGCGGAAAACAGCTGGACCATTTGGCGTATCGTAAGCACGGATCCCTTCAAAAACTGAGCTGCCATAATGTAAAGCATGACTAAGCACATGAGTGGTCGCTTGAAAATAAGGAACCATTTCACCGTTATGCCAAATTACTTCTGATGTTTGTGTCATTGTTAACTACCTTAATTCTTCTAAATTGCCTGTTTCTGTAGTGTATGCAAGTCAACCGCTTGCACTTCTACTAGCTTACTCAGTTGTGAGGTTAATAAATAGATAGGTTTGTCACTATCTACCGTCATTTTGACGTGGAATAAGTCATCTTGACCTTGTAATTCCAAATTCGTTAAGCGAAATCCGCGATGTCTGGCTACGCGTAAAAAGCGCTCCACTGCGATGCTCTGTTGTTTTACTGCAACGGTTAAATGGTGTTTCATGAAAGGCTCTCCGTCATCATTTCATCATTGGCAGCACCAGGTGGAACAAGCGGCCATACGTTTTCTTTATCGTCGATACAAGCATGTAAAATATAGGGCCCTTGCGCATTCACTATGGCGTCAACGGCATCATCTACTTGGTTTGCATGAGTAATTGTCTGTCCAGGAATACCGAACACGGCAGCCAATGAGACAAAATCAGGATTGTCTGATAGGTCGGTTTCACTGTAACGACCGTCAAAAAAGAGTTGCTGCCACTGCCTCACCATGCCCAGCCTTTGGTTGTCTAATATCAATATCTTAACGGGCAGGTTATTACGGCGGATGGTTGCCAACTCTTGAATATTCATCATGATGGAGCCATCGCCAGATACCGTGATCACAGTGTTATCTGGACGTGCTATCTGTGCACCGATTGCAGCTGGTAAGCCAAATCCCATCGTGCCTGCACCACCACTACTTAAGTGATTGCTTGGATGACTGAATTTCATGTGCTGCGCTACCCACATTTGATGTTGGCCTACATCGCAGCAAACTACCGCTGTATTGGGTAGCTTTTGGCTCAGTTGATTTAACAAATACGGTGCAAATACTTTTTCGCCAGGGTAGTCATAACGCCACGCATGTTGACGTTGCAGTGCTTCGATGGTCTCTAGCCATTCGCTATTCGTAACCACGCACTCAAGTTGCGGCAATGACTGTTTTAAGTCTGCAATAAGCGAAGCGGCTGCGGGTTTTCGTTTACCCACTTCTGCAGGGTCGATATCTAAATGGATCACCTTTGCCCCTGCAGCAAACTTTGCCAAATTCCCCGTTACACGGTCATCAAATCGCGCCCCGATACATACCAACAAGTCACATTGCTGAACCGCCAGGTTCGCCGCTTGAGTACCGTGCATACCTAGCATTCCTAAGTCATAATCATAATCTGGCGTTACGCTGCCCAAAGCTTTTAGCGTCGATACGGCCGGCATATGGGTTTTTTCTAAAAATTGCATCAGCTGTGACTGTGCATCAGCGCTTTGCACGCCACCGCCAATGTAAGCAACCGGTCGTTTAGCGTCACATAATAGTTGATTGGCTTTTGCTACTTCAGTTTGCGAAACCTTCGGCTGTTCGTCTTGTGGCGCAGCAAAAGGATGAAAAGGTACTTTAGCTAACTGGATATCTTTAGGAATATCGACCAACACCGGACCGGGTCGCCCAGACTGCGCTAAGTACATGGCTTCTTGTAATACTTCAGCCAAGTCTTCCGCTCGCTCAACCATGTAGCTGTGCTTTGTACACGACAAAGACATGCCCAGTACATCCACCTCTTGAAAGGCATCCGAACCGATAGCAGCGGTCGGCACTTGCCCAGTGATAGCCAGTAGCGGAACTGAATCCATCATGGCATCAGCAAGTGCGGTGATAAGATTTGTAGCGCCAGGTCCAGATGTGGCAAAACAAACCCCAAGCTTACCTGTACTGCGAGCATACCCAACAGCAGCAAAACCAGCACCTTGCTCATGGCGAGTCAAGTAGTGCTTAACTGGCGCGCCATACAAAGCGTCATAAATGGGCATGATGGCACCACCAGGATAACCAAATACGTGTTTAACGCCTTGCTCTTCTAGCACCTTGATAACAAGTTGTGCGCCGGTTGTTGAATTGCTCATGATCTGCTCTCAGTTGCCTTTTTTATGCCCTAAAACGAAAACGCCCCCCGAACCTTTTGGTGCGGGGGGCGCTTATGCTGATACTTTTCTTACAGCACTAACTAGCCCCCGCGGTAATAATAATCACCACGTTGATAATCACGACTAGTAGAGTTGCTGTTAGTAACATTGCTTGAATTCCGTAAATTTAAACTTGGCAATCATCCAGTGTAAGTACTGCGCTGCCTCTTTTTCTATTAATACCGCGCCTTGCACACTTAAGTCAATACAAAAAACTATGCTATTTAAAATTAAAAACCTGAGTTTAACGCATAAAAAAACCAAATAACCACAATTTATAGAATCAAAACAACCACACATTTTAAAATGCGAATTTTCTATTGGTTCAGCTTCGATATAACGAAAAATTTACTTTCTCGATTTGCCTATATGAAATTTTTTCTACCGCCTACACGTACTTCATTTTTTAGTGACATTCACATTTCGATATCGCAGACTGACCCTTTACAACCAATTTGGATCATTACTATGGTTAAAGTATTTTCACCATTGTTATTTGTTTATCTTTGCTTAAGCTTTTTCAGTAATCTCGCCAACGCAGAAGTTGGCCTATGGAAAATAGAAAAAAACAACAAAACGTCGTACTTATTTGGTACCGTGCACGTCGGTGACAAACATATGCAAGGTTTACCGACCAAGGTAAAAAGCGCCATTGCGAGCAGTGATAGGGTCATGGTTGAAGTGAACTTAGAGGCACTTTCTCCATTTGCAATCCAACAGCGCTCAATGCCATTTATGTTGTTAAAAAGCAACCAAACACTAAAAGACCAACTCTCTGCAGAAGTCTATCAGAAACTACAAGATTACTTTTCCAAAAAGCAAATAGATATCGCCTTATTTGAACGCTACAAGCCATGGGCTGTTATGATAACTATGCTACAACTGGAATATCAAAAACTTGGATTTACCGATACCAATGGCATCGATAAACAAGTAATAGCCTATGCAAACGAAAAGAAGATCCCAATTGGTGAATTTGAAACCTTAGAATATCAGCTTGAAATGTTCAGTCAGCTGAGTATTCATAGTGACGCTATGCTCAAGGAAACATTTGCACAGATGTCAGATTTGAATACCTACTTCTTGGATTTAGTTTCCGCATGGCGAAGCGGCGATTTAGAAAAGTTATCCCATTACTATCAGGTAAGCTTTGCGGATGATAAGTACGGCAAATTAGCTGAACAATTGATGATCATTGAGCGCAACAATAACTGGATCGAAATGCTAAAAAAACAACTCCCTAATGAATCAACATTTATTGCCGTTGGTGCATTACATCTCGTTGAAAAATATGGCCTTGTTGAGCAGCTTAAAAATAATGGCTACTCAGTCACCCGGCTATAACGCTCAGCACTAACTTACCAAAAGGTAAGTAGTTTACTTTATGGGCGTGGAAAACAGGTACTTCCATCAACACGCCCTAAAAAATAAAAATCTTTTTAAACCTTTTCATTGTTATTTGCGACTTACCTTTCAAACACTCTCGTTGAAGGTAAAAAATAATGAAAAAATTAGCGTTAGTTGTAGCATTAACTGCTGTGGCAATCACTGCACAAGCACAAGAGTCAAAAACCATTACAGCCTCATTTCCAAGTAATAACCTAGCCGAGTTGGAAGTGGATATTGCCGTGGGCAAAATCGACCTACAAACCTACAATGGCAACACCATAGAGGTCGACATTTTGGTTGAACCGAAAGAATCAGACAGTTGGTTTGGTAAACCAGATGTGAGTGAGGCCACCCTGACCAGCGACACATCTGGGGACAAATTATCACTCGAGATCAAGTCTGATGATTACGAACTATCTTGGCAAGTTAAGGTACCGGTCAGTCTGGCCTTAGATGTAGAGGTTGGTGTTGGCAGAATTGATATTCAAGATCTTAATAATTCTGCTGATTTAGAGGTAGGCGTAGGGAAAATAAAGATTGAGACTACCGCCAGCGACTTCAAAAAGGTGTCGTTAGATTCAGGTGTTGGTAAAACGAAAATGTCAGGTTTTGGCAACGTAGAAACCTCCGAAAAAAGTATGATTGGTTCAACAACAGACTATCGTGGTCAGGGTCCGTATTCTATCGATGCAGAAGTCGGTGTAGGAAATATCCGGTTAAGACGAGACTAAGTCTCCACACTCGTCCAATAACAACGTCACTTTGTTATGCAGCACATCAGGCTGCAACGGCTTATACAAATGAGCCGTTGCCCCAAGTGCATAAATTTTATCCAAATCCTCTACATTAGTATTTGCTGTAACAACCAGAATAGGAACGATTGGATCTAGCGCTCTTATACGCTGAGTGGCTTCAAAGCCACTCATTACTGGCATATTTAAATCCATTAGCACAATATCGAACTTACCCACTTCATATACTTCAAGGGCATGCCCACCGTGTTCAACATGCGTTACTCGTTTAGCTACGGGCTGAAGCATTTTTTCAATCACGCGAGCATTTAGTAAATTATCTTCCACCAATAAAATATGAGCTGACACCTGCTCCGCCTTACGAGCAGGTGCTTGTTGACTGTCAATTTCAATGGGGACTCTCAGAGTTGCTCTCGTGCCAGCAGGCTCTTTCGCAATAAAATCTAATCGGCCGCCAAGCGCTGATGAAAGTAATTGGCAACGCTTAAGCCCTAATTGCGTGCCTTGAAAGTGCTCGCTATGCATAGATTCTCGTAACAGCTGATAGTCAAACCCAGGTCCAGTATCTTCAACTACAAACTCTAAAAATGACACATTTTCATCCACAATGAGATCTGCAAACACCTGAATACTGCCATATTCGGTAAACTTAGTTGCATTATTGACCAATTCACTGATTAACCAACTAACACGCTTACCGTCACAGTAACAAGTCACATCTAACTCGTTACTTAACGCCAGATTAAAAGCGAGAGATTTCTTGTGTGCGGTTAATTGAAAGGCAATACAGGCTGACTTTATTAGTGCGCGCAACGCGACCCGATGGCGCTCAATTACAACCTCTTGCTCGGAAAGGTTATTAAAGTCTTGAACGGAATAAAGTAATACGTCCAATTGATTTGCTGCATTTTTCACATGTTGTAATTGCTGAGAATCTTTATTATTTAGGTATTCATCCAGATACCCCTGAATGGCCTGCAATGGCGTTCTTAGCTCGTGACTGACACGCGCTAAAAATCGTGATTTTGAGTGTAATGCATCGTCGGCAAGCTTTCTTGCCGCCTCTAATTTGTCAAGTGCTTCAGCTATTTCTCGCGCCATTGGGCGAAATATAAACTTGGCTTCGATAAGCAATAGCAACAGTCCAAGCAGCCAAATTAACAGCTCTATTTTCCTCACCATCTCTGTTTTACTTCGCGCGTGCTGCTCGAACAGTGTAACGGCATTATCAAGATTTGGAAGTAAGTGCTGAGATGCGATAAAAATTTGCGCCACTAATTGAGGAGCTGGTTGCTGTAATTGTGACCTTGCCAAGGTAATAAAAGCTTTACTCTGAACATCTAACTGCACAGGTCCTTGATAGTAAAATACTTCGAGGGCTTCATTTAAATAAACCGCCTCACCACGCTCTATTTTGGTTAAAAAGTCATGATTACTCTCAAATTTGTCAATCGCTTGGCGCAGTGCTTCACTATCTCTTTTATCCTCTTGTGCACTAAAAAGTGCGATACGCTGAGACAACATCCGCTGCATACCTGCAATATTAATTACCCGTGCGTCTTGGCTCTGTTGATACAGTAGATACTGCATTACCCCCATCGCCATCGATAACAAAATAGCCATAGCTAATAATGCCCCGATATAACGATTTTTAACTTTATTTATTAACGACATATTTTTGTTTTTCATCTCATAGCGTTGTCTCAGCCGCAATCTTAAGTGTAGTTAACAATCGCATTATTTACAGCCCAATACTTGACACCTAGACGGCCAAAATGTTTCAATGCGCGCTCACCCTATTTAGATAGTTTGATGCTACGGCGTCAAACTGAGGGCTGGAAGAGGTGCGTTATTCAGGTAACTAAGTGAAGGAGAGCAAACTCCGTTGCAGCTTAGTGAGGGGAATACACGCCGAGAAATTGAGTACTTTTTGCTAATACTCGTTTCGGGCGACTGGGCTGAATCCCAGCGACTGTCACCAACATACTTGGTGGAGAGCTTCTGGTCTTAGAAAAATAAGGCCATTGGCTGCCTTATCCTTTTTAAGTCCATTGCTCTTCGAATTTTAACGGTTCGAAGTTTGGACACCCTCCTAACTCCGAACATGATTTAAGTTCGGTAGAGATGAAATCACAATTCAACTTATCTGACTATCCACTGTGGACGGCCTTAGTAACACCTTTTGATGCTGAAAATCAGGTTGATTTTCACGTGTTAACGGCGCTTGTACGCGATCAAGAGCGGGCTCGTAACGGCATTCTTTTACTTGGCAGTACCGGCGAAGGCTTGGCGCTCACCCAGCAAGAGCAGCAACAAATCGTTGAGTTTGTTTGCCAGCTCGCGCCAAGCGTACCACTCATGATTGCCGTTGGCGGCAGTAATCTTGAGCAGCAGGTACAGTGGGTGCGCTTCTGTAATACGCAGCCCATTCATGCACTTTTGCTTGGCTCACCAATCTACGCAAAGCCCGGCAAAGTCGGTCTGGCACATTGGTTTAGCACACTACTTGATGAAAGTCACAATCCTTGCATGCTCTACAACGTACCTGGTCGCAGTGCCGTTGCTATCGCTCCTGAACTACTCGGCGAGCTAGCTTGCCACCCTAATCTGTGGGCACTAAAAGAAGCCAGTGGTGATATTGCCACCTTTGAAGCATTTCGTCAGGCAGCGCCTGATGTCGCAATCTATAGCGGCGAAGATGGCTTAATGCCCTACTTTGCACAAGCTGGTGCAACGGGTCTAGTGTCTGTCGCAGCAAACGCATGGCCGCAGCAAACCGCGGAATTTGTAAGGCGCTCGTTAAGCGGCACTTCTCCTAATTTATTTACCATCTGGTCAGAAGCTGCAAATAGCTTATTTGCAGTGGCAAATCCTATTCCGGTCAAAGTGTTAATGCATTTACAGGGCAAGCTCACAAGTCCTAACTTGCGCCCGCCACTGACACATTTAGAACTCACCCATACCGATGCGATCACTCGCGCGAACGAAACGATTTTATCTTGGAACTAAGGCAGTAAATATGAGCTGGTTAACTCTACTAAACGATTTAGAAAATGGCACAGTACGTGCTGCAACACAGGATGAGCAAGGCCATTGGCATGCTAACGTAGAAGTCAAACAAGGGATCCTTGAGGCATTTAGAAATGGCGTAAATACGGAATTCCCAGGTGGATTTGTTGATAAGGATAACTTAGCACCACGCGGATTTGCTGCCCAAGATGGCGTTCGTATGGTTCCTGGCGGAAGCAGTGTAAGACGTGGCGCTTACGTCGCAGCGGGCACAATCATTATGCCACCGGCTTATGTCAACATTGGTGCCTATATTGATTCAGGTACTATGGTAGATAGTCATGCGTTGGTTGGTTCTTGCGCGCAAATTGGTAAAAATGTCCACCTTAGCGCAGCGGTGCAAGTGGGTGGTGTATTAGAACCAGTTGGAGCAAGCCCTGTTGTTGTTGAAGACGATGCCTTTATTGGTGCCGGCTGTGTATTGGTTGAAGGAGTTGTTGTTAAACGCGGTGCCGTATTAGCACCGGGTGTGCGCCTTTCAGCAAGTATTCCTGTCTATGACTGCGTGAACGAGCGCTTACTTGACAAAGGTGAAGCCATCCCTGAAAACGCGATAGTGATCCCGGGCTCCCGTCCAGCCTCAAGTGAGTGGGCACGAAAGCAAGAACTAAGTATGTCATGCGCACTTATCGTAAAATACCGTGATGAACAAAGTGATGCATCACTGGCGCTGGAAGAGGTTTTACGCTAATGACTTGGTTGAGCACGTCACAGCGAACCGCAGCTGAGGCATTGATCCAGCAACAGGACACGCCTCTCTTTTGCTACGATTTAGATAAGCTAAGTGCGCATGTTAAGCCCTTAGTTGATCAGCAAATCGTTAGGCTTTGGTATGCCGTAAAAGCGAATCCGCTATCACATATCATTCAAACCCTAGATGACGCTGGGTTTAACTTTGATGTGGCATCTAGCGGCGAGCTTGATCAGGTGTTATCTCAAGGGATCGCACCTGAGCGCGTGCTCAACACCGGCCCTGCCAAATCACTTAAGCAGATCCGTCATTTTGCAACACAAGGCGTACGTATTTTCGTGGCTGAAAGTCACAATCAAGTACGCTGGTTAAATCAAGTAGCCGAAGAGTTTGAGCTTCAATTTGAAGTTTTACTGCGGGTGCAGTTACGCTTTGATAAAGCAGAGCACAATCCACTTGGTGGCAATACACTGACTCCTTTTGGTCTCGGTGCTGAGCAATGGCAAGCCCTAACTTTAAGTGACTACACCCACCTAGATTTTGTCGGACTGCATATTTTCCAGTGGGGCAATATGCTCTGTAGCGATACACTCGCTGAACTTTGGCAGGCTATGGTTGCACCTTTAGTTCAGCTCGCTGCTGATTTAGATATTACTCTAAAGGTACTCGACTTAGGTGGTGGTCTTGGCATCCCCTATGATAGGCAAAGTCCTTCTCTCGATTGGCAGAAATTATTAGACACGCTCGCATCGATAAAATCCGCCACGCAAGTGGAAGAATTATGGATGGAATTAGGCCGCTATGCGGTTGGCGAATGTGGTTTTTATCTCAACCCTGTGGTGGAACAAAAGCAAAACTACGGTGAACAACAACTGATTGTCGCAGGCGGTGTCAACCATCTGTTGCGTCCAGCCGTTACCGGACAAGCGTTCCCAGCTGAATTGTTACGCCAGTCTCAAGCTGAGGTCACAGACTTTCATATTCATGGCCCACTTTGTACGGCGCTGGATAAATTAGGCACCCTACACTTACCAAGCGACAGTAGCGAGGGCGATTGGCTTGTTTTCAGTCAATGTGGTGCCTACGGCTACACCGAAAGTATGCCGTTCTTTTTATGTCATGAGCTCCCAGCAGAGTACATCATCTCAGCTGGAGAAATCAGCTGTGTCCGTGAAGCTGAGCCCGCTTCAAGTTATTTGAGGTAAACATGAATACCATTACACAACAACATATTCAGGTTGGTGAAATTGCCAATGGTCTGCCTTTGACTATTCCAGTCTATCGCATCAAAGGCGATGGCAGTGGGCCTAAGGTGTATATTCAAGCGAATATGCATGGCGCCGAGGTGCAAGGTAATGCAGTGATTTATCAACTGCTGGAACAGTTGAAGCAATTGTCATTAAAAGCGGACATCACCCTAGTGCCTTACGCAAACCCGATTGGTTGTAATCAGAAGTCTGGTGAGTTTACCTTAGGTCGTTTCGATCCAATTACGGGCACGAATTGGAATCGGATGTACATCAACCATTCCGCGTTGGTTACCGAGTTTGTGGAGCAAAACCCGACGCTTTCAATCACAGAAATCGCTCAGCAATTTCGCCAACGATTAGTTGAGCGCACCCAAACACTACTTGATGGGCCCTTAGATAGGTTGACGACAGGTAAGCGCATCGCCTTGAATTTACAGCGTCTAGCTCACGAGGCTGACATTGTTTTAGACCTTCATACGGGGCCAATTTCAGCAAAACACCTGTATTGCCCTGAGTATGCAAAAAACAGCGCTCGATATTTTGATATTCCACATGTGTTGCTTATTCCGAGTGACTTTGATGGAGCCATGGATGAAGCCAGTTTTTGTCCATGGTGGAACTTGCAGCAAGCCTATCAGGCTATAGGCCGAGAGATCCCAGTATTAACTGAAGCGTTTACGGTTGAGCTTGGCTCTCAAGAAAAAATTGATTTAGCGGAAGCATTGAATGACGCTAATAGCATTTTGAGCTACCTGAACCATAAAGAGGCCTTTCAAGATGCACACTTTATGCCGCAAGACATCACCCGTTACGTCTGTCGACTAGAAAATTATCGCGCCTTTTATGCCCCAATGGGTGGTATGGTGGAATATACAGCAAAGCTTGGAGAACATATTAAGGCGGGTCAAACCATTGCTAAAATTCTCAGAATGGAGCGCTATTTATCAGAAGCTCCCTTAAATGAGATCAAGTTAGACGAAGATGCCATCGCCATTTTGCACTTTGCGTCTGCTAGCGTGAATCAAGGCACTGAGCTTTATAAGTTTTTTACTCAAGTTGAAACGCTTTAACTTGAGTACTTAAGTTGCGTGAGAGTAAGTCAAAGCAAATAAGCTCTACTTATTTAGCTTAACGCTTACTAAGGTATGGCGGCGATAGCCGCCACCTTTTTTTATTTGTACCTATTTTTCTTTCTGACATTTTTGACCTTCGAGATTCATTTCCCTTTCATTATCATTAGTTAATAATGTAATCAATTGTACTTACTCTCGGCGCATACAGGATGAAACTTACACACTTATCAATACCGGCTTTAGCCTTGCTTACCTTGCCACTTTACGCTCAAGAAGCCCAACAGGAAGATGAAATCGATTTAGTCAAACAGTGCGTACTAAACGCAGTATTGACTGGAGAAAAAGATAAAACCATTGAGCAAGTCCGTACAGAGTGTGCCGAGGCTGATGCAGATAAAACCCTAAGCCAATTAGATAAACGCATGGCGCGTGAACGCGTAACAGAAAAAAACCGTAACGTATTAACACCACATAAGCGTAACTATATTTTGCCAGTTTCTTATATGACCAACGTCAACAGCAGACCATTCGACGGTCTAAAAGCTATTGACGATGAAGACGGCGAGCCAATCGACAACTTTGAAGCCAAATACCAAATCTCGTTAAAAGCACCTATTTATAAAAGCTTTTCGGATAAAGATCAGGCAATCTATTTTGCTTTTACACTGCAATCGTATTGGCAGCTGTACAACAAAGATGTGTCTTCGCCATTTCGTGAAACCAACTATGAACCAGAAATCTTTTGGATTAATTTTTTAGATGATGAAAACGTGCTGTGGGGCGATGAGATGGCCTTTGTACTTGGGGTTTCCCACCAATCGAACGGACGCAGTCAACCAAACTCCCGCTCTTGGAATCGTATCTATGCGAATTTTATCTGGGAAAACCGAGGTTTTGTATTCAGCTTTAAGCCTTGGTATCGCTTACCTGAAGATGACAAAGATGATGCGTTAGATCCGCGAGGAGACGACAACCCAAACATAGACAAATATTTAGGTAACTTCGAGTTTAGTGGCGTATATCGTCATGAAGAGCATGAGTTTGGCTTTATGTGGCGCAATAACTTAAGCAGCGATAATCGTGGAGCAATTCAGTTAGACTGGTCATTCCCAATTTGGGGAAGACTGCGTGGTTATGCACAATACTTTAACGGCTACGGCGAAAGCTTAATAGACTACAATACACATACCCAAAGGCTCGGTATTGGCGTGCTGCTCACTGATATTCTTTAAGCACATTCAAATACGAAAAAAGCTCTGAACACTCAGAGCTTTTTCATTTGGGAAGCTGAAAATAATTCTCTACTTATTGCGGTTTAATCACCACAAACTGCCCCTCAAATTTAGCAACTAACATGTCACCATCATAAACATTCACTGGCACCACATATTTTGCTTTGCCTGCCGTCTCTAGCGCTTGTAATTCACCTTCGCAGTCCGCAATGGTAACCGTTGCCGCTGGAGCCGTGGTTAACGGCTTTAGATATTTAATATTGGCATCAGCTAACACAATATCTCCCTCTAACCCGAGTTCCTTAAGTGCTAAATAAGTCGCTCCCCAACCCGTTAACGTCGCCATGCTATATATAGAGCCTGCAAACATCGAGTTGTGTAAGTTAAGGTTCGCTTTTAAGTCAGCCTTAGTGGAAAACTGCCAGTCTGTATAACTTTCTACTTTAATCCCCATCGCATCACTGATTGGAATAGACTCCCGCCAAGTATTTTGTAATACATGGGTCCAATCTGGCTGCCTAAACCAGCCCGGCTCCGTAGGACGTTGTTTTACCATTTTCCAGTGCTGCACATCACCATAGGCTAAGTGTGCCTTTTCAACCACTTGATAGCCATGGCGCTCGTAAAATGATAACGCACGCTCACGAGCGTACAAAACCAGCTCTTCTGCTTTTTGCGTCCACGCAATAACTTCCAGCTCATGAAGCAAACGGCTACCTAAATGATGACCTCGATGCCCCTCTGCAACGGCCATATAGCGTACTTGTGCTTGCTTATGATTGTTAAAATGGAGCCTAGCTACGCCTAGCACTTCACCATCATTATTTTTAATGTAGCGATGTTCAGCTTCTTGTTCTAAATCATCCTGTTCGCTGCCACGAGGTTGATCCCATGGCGCTCTTAACACCTGCCAGCGTAACTGGTAATAAGCTTGCCAATCTTCGCTGCTTTGTGGTGAAGTTACCTCAAACATCACTGACTCCTGTTTTGTTATTAGCCTGTTAAACGACTTTAAATCTAGTACGGATACACCCTACAAGATAAGCTCAGTGTAGGGAATAAAATGCGCCAAAACACTTATCCTTTGGTGTAAAAACTGGTGGACAAGCTGGCATTCACAAAATCCTCGTCTATGCTGATGTTATCATGGGAGAATTTATCACGCATTCAGGCACTATCAGCAACGATTTTGTGGACCGGAGCCACCAGCTAGGACACTTGCTATATTGGCATAAACAAGGCAGAAATAGCATCCAAGTGCGACAAGAGAAATCGTTAAGATGGCTTCTGATAAACAACACATTACAATCCGTTGTGGAGTTAAACCACCCGGAGCACTTGTTATTTCCTCATTTAAAAACATTCGCGAGTCGCTGGCAGCAAGTCACCCCGCCAACCAGCGTACTGGAGCTGGGTCTTGGCGCAGGTGCAATCCGTGATTACCTCAATGCCACTTATCCAAATTGTCACATAACCACTGTAGATAACAACCCAGATGTGATCCATTGTTACAAACGCTATTTTGGTGGCGACCCTTTGTGCGATGTTAATTGTGTTGATGTATTTAAAGCGTTGCAACAAGGCAAACGCTACGATTGGATTGTGCTCGATTTATTTAGCGAACTTGAGCCTCCAATCTTCTTGTTTCAGCATCAGTTTTATCGCCTGCTCAGAGCTGCTATTAATGATGGGGGCCGACTGTATATCAACTTTTTAACTGAGCATGAGTCGCAGCTCAAGCAACTTCAACACTTACTAATTACCAACTTTGGTAAAAAGCCCTTTATCGAAAAGGTGCCGGACTACGCCAATATGATTATCGAAGTTAAACGCTAGCATTTGTTGGTCTTAAGCTTTTAGTCAAATCACTACTCAACATTAAAATTAAAAGTCACAGGGCCGTCATTGAGTAAACTCACCTTCATATCCGCGGCAAATTGTCCCGTCGCGACTTTCAACCCTGCTGCCTTGGCTTGAGCCACAAAGTATTCGTAGAGTGTATTCGCTTGCTCAGGTGTTCCTGCGCTCGAAAAGCTTGGCCTCATGCCTTTTTTGGTGTCTGCCGCCAAGGTGAATTGCGATACAACTAATAATTCGCCTTCAATGTCTTTTAAACTTAAATTCATTTTCCCCTTGTCGTCGGTAAAAATACGGTAGTTACTTACCTTATGCAGCAACTTATCCGCCGTTTGCTCGGTATCCGACTTTTCAACGCCTAAAAGTAACAATATCCCCTGACGGATTTGGCCTACAATCTCACCTTCTACTTCTACCTTTGCTTCGCTGACTCTTTGAATTAATCCTTGCACTACCTACCTCTTGTGACTTCTAATGATGCTGAATTTTGCACAGCAATAGATCAGCCGCTCGCCTTATTGCTTCTGCGTAAATGGGGTTAGCACTACAATGCCCAACCCCATTCAAAATCAGTAACTGCGCCTTAATGCTTTGTGCTAACTGATAAACCGGTGCGTATCGACACATTAAATCATGCCGACTGTGAATAAACCAGATAGGTAAGTGATTGAGCTGATGTGCATCTGCTGTAATTTGTTGTGTTTTGATAAAGCACTGATGACTAAAAAAATGCACCATATGCTGTGCTTTACTGAGCTGTTTGTCTGCTTTGCAGAGCCTAATACCTTGTGTATCGCTATCTGTTGTGATCAGGTTATCCCACTCACACCAGCGCTGTGCTGCTTTTCTTTTGAGTAACTCATCCTCGCCAAAGAGTGCCGAATGATAATGGTCTAGTAAGGATTCCACAGTTTGTGCACCTTGTGCAAAGGCAAGATACTGCTCTGGATAAATTTGTGCGGGGGCACCTTGGCTACCATAAAGCCAATGAAGATCCGCCTCATTGCCCAAAAAACTCGACCACAACACCATCCCCAAGACATTTTCACGATGTTGCTCAGCATAAAGAAGTGCCAGCATGGCACCGAAAGATTCTCCGACGAGTACAACCTTTTGCAGTCCTAAATGCGCACGAATGGTATGAATATCTTTCAGCAGGTTCGCGGTATTTATATTGCTAAAATCAGTCGGCGTTGAGTTACCACAGCCTCGCTGACTAAACAGTATGATACGGTATTTTTGCGGATTGAAGTAACCAAGCACATTACGAGAATGGCCCTGACCTGGGCCACCATGCAGCATGATAAGCGGTGTGCCATCACTGCAGCCATATTCCTCTATGCCCAATTGATGCCCTTCACCCACCGCGAGATGAAAGCGACGCAATGCATCGCCATGTCGATACAATAAGCTCATAATTCCACCTAAAGGGTCTTAAGCTAACCGTTATTGGTAAAAGCTAAAGTCCCTGCGCGTCTGGTGGGTCAAACTCCGAGCTTGCATCTAATCCTGCGGCTTCCATATCTTGGGTTAAGCACACGGTAAACTCCGCACCTAACAACACCACTATCCAAGATAAATATACCCAAACAAAAAGAATAGGAACTGTCGCGAGCGCGCCATAGATAACTTCGTATGAGGGAAAATGGCTGATGTATAATGCAAAGCCTTTTTTCGTTAGCTCAAATAACAAAGCTGCAAACAAAGCACCCGGAACCGCGGCTCGAAATGACACACTGGTATTTGGTACTAAAGTATAGAGCATAATGAAGCCAACCATAGAAATTAAATAAGGCAACATCTTAATCAGTGCACCACTAAATCCCGGGATCCCTTGATCGGCAAATGTCACTAAAGAAACGATATAAGATGTCATACCAATACTCGCGCCTAATAGCACAGGACCAAGCGTGAGCACCATCCAGTAAATCGCAAACGAAATCATCAATGGGCGCTTTTGCTTCACTCGCCAAATTCGGTTGAGTGTGGTGTCAACATTGCGAATAAGTAACAAAGCCACAACGGCCAAAAAGCTCACCCCCACAGCTGTCATCTTATTCGCATTGCCAGTAAACGCACTAATGTGCTCTTTAATGGTGTCCGTAGATGTTGGCACAAAGTTATTAAACACAAAGTTTTCAATAGCAAAACGCGTATCTTCAAATCCAGGAAACGCCGAAAAAATTGCCACACCCACCGCAACTAAGGGGACTAACGAAAGTAGTGTGACATACGCTAAATAGCCCGCGTTGACCGTGATCTGGTCCTCAATACAACGCTTACTATAGCGGCGCCACCAGCTAGGCTGAGAATGTAAGAATCGCAGTGCTACGACCTTCATTTCGGTTATTCTTTGCATCATAATCAAGTTAATATTCATGGATCACTTTACATATCATAACAATCCCCGCCATAATTTATAACGCTAAATAGTAATATATAACGACGGTCACGTGGCCACTTACTAATTATTGACCTTCTAGAGCCCGGGAGTGCAAATGAAGAAACTCACCTTAAGCGCAGTGTTACTTTTACTCGTTACTGGCTGCCAGAGTGCCTATTACGCCACTATGGAAAAGTTTGGTGTGCATAAACGCGAGATATTGGTTGATCGTGTCGAAGAAACAAAGGAGTCCCAAGAGGAATCACAAAAAGAGTTTCAATCGGCGTTGGAAAGACTCACCACGTTAATTAACTTTGATGGTGGTGAATTACAAGAAGCCTATAACCTGCTTAACGATGACTACCAGTCATCCCTTGCCGCTGCAGCTGAAGTAAGTAGCAATATAGACAAAGTGGAAGACGTAGCCAATGCGCTATTTGACGAGTGGCAAGATGAACTTGAGCAATATTCAAGTGCAAACCTAAAACGCGAGAGTGCTAAGCAATTAAGCCAAACACAGCGCCAATTTGAACGCTTACTTCGCTCAATGCGCAGCAGTGAAGCCAAAATGCAGCCCGTGCTCGACTCGCTACAAGATAATGTGCTGTATCTTAAACATAACCTAAATGCACAAGCGGTAAGCGCTATTAAAGGTGAGTTTACGGGGTTAAAGCGTGATATTAGCGCCCTAATCGCTGATATGAACCGCTCTATTGAAGATTCGAACAAGTTTATTGCTGAGATGAATGCACGTAGCGCGTGAGTATCTTAGTCATTAACAGTTAATAAATAAGACTAAATAGTATCATCCAAAAAGCATACCTCACTGCTATAGTGATTTGCACTTATAAGAATACGATTACAGGCCATGCTAATCAAAAGATTAGTATGGCCCTCGGGTTTAACAGTCTATATTGGCCCACGTCGCAGTTTAATGAGGTGTAGGACTCCCCATTAGTAATTGCCATGCAGCAGCCATATAAGTTTGATATTCAAGGGTTGGTGCTGGCTGCTCAACACCTTTATCACCCTGTTTGGGGTTAACCTGATAGCTATAAAACTGCTCACCATCACCTTGTTTCCAAACTCGCTCCGTATCTCGAATTGTTTTATAACCAAAAACATTTTCTGGAGCTTCAGAACCAACAAGTGAATAGCCAAAACTAGAAAACGATGTGTTGGACCTTGCTATCAAGTCCATAATCGTTGCTGTGATATCCATATGTGAAGCAATTGTTCGGTTACTCAATTTAGGTGAAACCCCTTGCCCCAGTATAAGGATTGGGACATGGGTGAGTTCGTACAAGTTAGGCTTAGCATGAAAATAGCGGCGGCTGTAGTGATCTCCAGTAATGATAAATAGCGCGTCAGGGTATTTGCGTTGCATATTATCCACAAACTGTCCCATCATTTGATCTGAATACCATAAGTGTCCAAGAGTGTTAGCTGATAACACTTCATCACCCATCCGCTGAAACTGAACTGGGTAGTCACCGTTTTTCCAAGGGTAATCGCTAGCTGACAAATCTAAATTAAATGGGCCATGGTAGCTAGTCGTCATAATCAAATTAAAGCTATTTTCTGGCACTGACTGGCTAACGAGATCAAATAATTGCCCATCATCAACCCCCCATACACCAGCGCTCCCCTTGCCTCCAGCATTTGCAGCAGAATAGACGTGATCGACGCCATGTCTACTCATAAACTCACCTACCGTTTGCCAAGACAATAAGCCACCATAAAAAAATTGTGATGTATAACCTTGATCCTCCATCAAATGGATTAGCGAGTATGTTTGAGCCTTACTCGTGAGACGGCTCATGTTAATACCACTAAATGGAATCCCTGTAACTAGACTGGACAATGAGTTCATTGTACTAGAAGCAGCAGGCAACGCTTGTTCAACATAAATCCCCTTTGCTTTTAGTCGATGAAAATTTTCTGTTAGCGCTAAATCCCTATATTTATCCTGCAGAGGCCAAGAATCAAAGCTTTCCATTACAATGTAAAAAATGCGCGAAGGTTTTTGAATTAAGGGCCCCATACTACGGGTTTCATTATTTAGCAGCGCATCATCGATCTCATGCTTATCGGCCAAATAAGGATTAGTACTTAACGTGGTGAGCTGATTTAATTCACCATAGTCTTGTATCGCGTAAAAGAAACTACGGAACGGGTTAATAACTAAGTTGTTTACAAATGGATCTGTAGTGACGGCCGACCACTTTCTTGATGCAGGACGAGAGTCAAATGAGCCTCTAGCGGCGCAAACAAACATAACGAACACCAATATCGAAATAATTGCTTGCTTGATTCTGCTCTTCGGACAAATGTTTATCAGTAAGCGATAACTTCTCTTATCCACAAAACGAGTCCATACGACTACGCAAGATAGCAGTATACCTATGCTCAACAAACTCCCCCAGGGCTTATACTGCTGAATGGCCGTGCTCAGTATAGCCTGCTGATCATCATATAACCCTTCCAGCATAAAATAATTGTATTGAGTTCCATACTCGCTGATATAAGTTATCCCGCAGATTCCTAATAATACAAAAACACTCAGATAAATTAGCCCTATCATATTGCGTACTCGTCTAACCCAATTATCTAATCGCAAAGGTTGTAGGAAACAATTCAGCAAAAAAGGAATAGCGAGACAAACTCCAGCAGCGGAGGAGTCAAATTTAAAACCAGTGGCTAAGGCATCAAATATTTGCTTAGCCGTGATATTTAACGAAATGTTCTCGCTGAAATGAAATAGATAAAATAGCCTAAATGACATAAGTAGAAATACCCCACTCAGCCATAATAAAAGTATCTTCCAACTCTCAGTAATAAAAAGGTACCACCGCCCCACCTTTGGTGCGCTAAAAGAAGCTTGCATTGAATGTCCTTTGCAAATTGTAATAAACAATTGTACCAATTTCAGGTTTATATGGGAGGCTTTATAGGTAAGTGTTTACTATTTTTTACAATTTTATGACTACGATGAGAAGCTATAGCAGGGGAAGGATAATTAAGGGAAAAATAGGACTTTTAGATAACTGAGAAGGTATGTTGATTACAAGCCACTTTGTGGAAGCGGCGCAGAATAACAAATGTAGCGCAGCTCGCGTTAAAGCCAGCTGCGTGCATAGCATGGAAGCTTAGCTTTAGTTCAACCCTAGCTAAACGCCATCTCCGGTACGTCATCTGGGCAGATCAATATACCAGCTGTTTTTGCTTGAATTTCCGCGACGCTAACACCTGGAGCTCGCTCAAGTAAATGAAACGCGCCACCTTTGACTTCAAGCAGCGCAAGATCGGTTACTATCTTATTGATACAGTTTACGCCGGTGAGCGGTAAACTACAGTGCTGTAGCAGCTTGGACTCACCTTGTTTATTCGCATGCGTCATAGTGCAAATTATATTTTTAGCCCCAGCGACCAGGTCCATCGCGCCACCCATGCCCTTGATAAGCTTACCTGGGATCATCCAGCTGGCGAGATTACCTTGTTGATCCACTTCAAAAGCGCCAAGCACTGTCAGGTCCACATGACCGCCACGGATCATTGCAAAGCTTTCTGCAGAACTAAAAATGGCAGCTCCCGTGCGGGCCGTAACGGTTTCCTTACCCGCATTGATCATATCCGCATCCACTTCCTGCTCGGTTGGATAAGCCCCCATTCCTAATAAGCCGTTTTCCGATTGCAGTATAACATCCATGCCCTGTGGTACATAATTGGCCACCAGCGTGGGGATCCCAATACCAAGATTGACATAAAACCCATCTCTTAATTCCTGTGCCACTCGCATGGCCATTTGCTCTCTGGTTAATGCCATTATGCCTGCTCCTTCACGGTACGTTTTTCGATGCGTTTTTCGAACTGTCCTAAAATCACTCTATCGATATAAATTCCAGGAGTATGAATTTGGCTCGGTTCGATTTCGCCGGGCTCTACAATTTCTTCCACTTCAACAACGGTAATTTTTCCAGCTGTTGCAGCCATTGGATTAAAGTTCATGGCGGTGTGGCGATAAACACAATTGCCAAAACGGTCTGCTTTCCACGCTTTTACAATAGCAAAGTCTCCCGTAATACTCGGCTCTAAAATATATTCTCTGTCACCAAACGTTTTTACCTCTTTACCCTCAGCGACGGGTGTACCAACGCCTGTCACGGTATAAAAAGCGGGGATCCCGGCTCCACCTGCGCGCATTTTTTCTGCAAGTGTCCCTTGCGGGGTTAATTCAACTTCCAATACACCGCTCAATAACTGCTGCTCAAACAAGGCGTTTTCTCCCACGTAGGAAGCCACCATTTTGCGGATCTGCTTGTCCTCAAGCAAAACCCCTAAACCAAACCCGTCTACTCCGCAGTTATTAGAAACCACGGTTAAGTCCTTTGTGCCCATGTGGCGTATTTGGTTTATCAAACCTTCAGGGATCCCGCACAAACCAAAGCCCCCTGCAATCACGGTCATGCCATCACACAGTCCTGCCATTGCTTCGTCGTAGCTTACGACTACCTTATCAAAACCAGCCATCATTCCTCCTATTGCACTGTCCAGCCGCCGTCAAGCACAATGGCTTGGCCAGTAATGTTGCGTGACTCATTTGCGAGTAAAAAATTAACAGCGTGGGCAATCTCATCCAACCCTATAAACGCCTTTTTCGGCATTGGTGCCAACATGATATTGTTTATCACTTCATCTTCGCTGATCCCATGCTGTTTCGCTTGCGCGGTAATTTGCTGTTCTACCAATGGGGTTTTTACATAAGCGGGGCAAATGGTGTTCACAGTGATATCGCAGTCTGCGGTTTCCAGCGCCAATACTTTACCAAATCCCATCAACCCATGTTTTGCAGCGACATAAGCAGACTTATACTTAGAAGCGACTAAAGCATGGATAGAACCAATATTGACGATACGGCCAAAGCCTCCTCTGCGCATATGCGGCAATACTGCCTTACACAACATGGCTGGGCCTGTTAGCATCACGTCTTGCAGCAATTGCCATTTATCTTCTGGATAATGCTCCAGTGCTTCAACATGTTGCACACCTGCGTTATTGATAAGCACATCAATGTTATCGTGCTGACGGACAAAGTCAGCGATGTCTTGCTTATTAGCGATATTGAGCGCAAACGCTTGTGCATTTCCTCCGTCACTGACGATAGACTCAGCCACCGTCTGTGCTTGCGCTAAGTTCAAATCTACAAGCAATAAACTGTAACCTTGTTTGCTCAAGGCCATCGCGATATAGCGACCAATGCCACTTGCAGCCCCTGTGATCAACGCCGTCTTCATCGTCACTCCTTGATTATTTTGCTAAGAACTGAGCAATAGTGTCAGCCTGTGATTGAATTGAAAAAATACCGTCTAAATGCCCCCAAACGCCTTCTATCTCTGTAATTTGCACGTCTTTATTTTTGGCTTTAAGGGTTTCTGCTAACTTACGAATGGGCTCAGGCCTTAATAACAAGTCATTGCTTGCAGGCATCAATAAAACCTTTGCTGTGATTTTATCGATAGCACTATCAAAATTACCTTGCATGCCTGCGGTGTATAGTTGCGAGGCGCGGACTAAATACAAGATAGAATTCGCGTCTTGCGTTTCGGCCCTTGCTCGTGCGCGCGTGGCTAGCGTTTGGCTGAGTTTAGGAAGCTGACGAATATCTTGCTTTGCTTTGGGATCAAGCACAATAAAGTCTGGAAAACTGGCGTTATAAATAGCGGGGTGCATCGCGTCTTGAGTGATATTAAGCATCGTGGCCGTGAGTCCAGCAAGTGGCCTTTCCCCGTCGTAGTAGTCCCCGCCCTGCCAATTTGGATCAAGGCGGATGGGTAAAGCCCATTTCTCTAACGCCGCAACGGTCCAAGCATCCATCTTTGCCGCGCCAATCACATGAATTAAACGTGACACTTTTTCGGGGTAGCGCACCGACCATTCTAACGCTTGGAAAGATCCCATAGACGCGCCCATCACCGCATGTAGTTTGTCGATACCTAAGCTATCCAATAGTTGCTTTTGTACTTCAACAAAATCACCGATGGTCACCACGGGAAAATCCAAGCCATAAGGTTTGCCCGTCTTTGGATTAATGGATGCAGGGCCCGTTGTGATCACATCTTTATTATGCCAATTTGCGTTGACCAAAGTATCTGAACTTATCACGAAGTATTTGTTAGTATCTATCGCTTTGCCCGGGCCGATAATGGCATCCCAGTAACCTGCCAATACGTCAGACTCTCGATACTTACCCGCAGCGTGAGATGTGCCTGAAAAGAAATGCGTGATCAAAATTGCATTGCTTTTGTCGGCATTTAATTTGCCATAGCTTTCCCAGCCGACCTTAACGTCAGGAATGCTGACTCCAGACTCTGTAGTAAAATGCGCGAGTGTAAATGCCCGCTTTTCAACCAGCATAGATTTGTTTGTCTCACTGCTATAGACGATATGGCTGGCAACGAACAAAAGTAACAGGAAAATCCGCTTCATTGCTGTATCTCTCCGTTAAAATAAGATGAATAGGGTTAATGCGAGGGCAACGCCCACCAGCGGCACGACCGCAGTCAACGCAGCCATGGACCAGTATGCTCGTTGATGTGTTTCTTTACAGATGGCGCGAATGGTTGTGACCACATAACCGTTGTGCGGTAAGGTATCCAAAGCGCCTGAGCTAATAGCGACAACACGATGTAATTGTTCTGGATTGACACCCGCATCAATGTAGTGCGGTGCCACTAAAGGTAACGCAATAGCTTGCCCACCGGATGCAGAGCCGGTTAAACCGGCTATCACACTTACCGCCACAGCGGCGCCAAGTAGCTCATTACCCGGCATTTGTGTCATCAACTCGACCGCTAATTGAAATGCCTCGGTGTTTTTTGCTACCGCACCAAAACCCACTACCGCACTGGTATTACCGATAGCAACTAGCGCACCTGTTGTACCCAAGTTAATCGCGGCCCCCATATTGTGAAAATACTTAAAATTAATCGCAACAATACTGAGTACACCGCCAAGTAGAGCTACAATAAGTGCACTTTGCTGCAGCACATCATGAAGTGTAAAAGATAAAATCAACACCACGATTAGAGGCAGTACGCCAGTGATTGGATGAGGATAGTTACGTTCATGGATTTCAGGGTCGTCTTCTTTCGCCTCAAAGTGCTCACCATTTGCCACCGCTTTGGCTATCATCTTTTTCAACCACCAATAGCCAGTAATAGCCATAAACGTGGCAACCACTAGACTGACTTCCCAAGCTGCATAAGGCGACGTGCCTAAATATTTTATTGGGATCCAGTTTTGGATTTCAGGAGAGCCTGCCGAAGTCATGGTAAAGGTGACTGAGCCGAAAGCCAGAGTTGCGGGAATAAAGCGCCTTGGTAAATTGGCATCTTTAAATAAGCTAAGCGCCATAGGATAGACAGAGAAAGCAACAATAAAAACACTGACGCCGCCATACGTTAGTACCGCACAGGCAATCACCACCGCTAATACCGCATGTTTCATACCTAACTTGTCGACAATATAGCGTGCGACGCTGTCGGCAGCACCACTGTCTTCCATGAACTTACCGAACAAAGAGCCAAGCAAGAACATGAAAAACCAAGCACTCAAAAAGCCAGCAAAGCCATCCATATAAAGTGTAAGAAAGCTGCTTTCTACAGCTTCTGTGGGAAATAGCGCAACGCCACTCGTTAATGCGACCAATAAAGCGCAAAGTGGAGCTGCGATAAACAAGTTTACGCCACGGAGAGTTAGCCAAATAAGCAGGCCAAGTCCTCCTGCCAGTCCAAGCATACTGAGCATAAGGGCTTCCTTTTATTGTTATTAATGCCCGTTATAAGTTGATGTGTTGGGCATGCTGTTGATGAATATCAGTGTGGCGTGCAGGCGCAATAAAAACCATAGTACTAAGGTTATAGAAGCTCTACACCCCGTGTTAATCCTAGCGTATCAAGGTATTAGTACTAAGGTACTAATAGAAAAACTTTACAACTCCCCTATGCTTTGGTGTGACAACAAGCACCCAAAATGACAATAATAGGGACCACAGGATGAACATTTACCAACCTAGATATTCAGCTATCGCGTTGGCTATTACACTCGCAACTCAAGTCAACCCAGCGGCAGCAGAACAAGCAACACAATCAGAAGGCAAGCTAGAACGCATTGAAGTCACGGCGCGTAAGACGGTAGAAAACCTTCAAACCGTTCCAGTTGCAGTGACTTCTATCGGTGAAACCGATCTACTCGAAAATGGCATCTCGGTACTCTCTGAAGTCCAGCAGTTTTCACCCAATACCACGCTTCAAGCTAGCCGAGGCACTAACTCTACCCTCACAGCCTTTATTCGTGGTGTCGGGCAACAAGACCCATTATGGGGTTATGAACCCGGTGTCGGCATTTACGTCGATGACATTTATTTGGCAAGGCCGCAAGGGGCTGTACTCGACCTCCTTGATGTACAACAGATTGAAGTATTACGAGGACCGCAAGGAACGCTATATGGCAAAAACACCATTGGTGGCGCTATAAAATATGTCACTAAGGAAATGTCTGGCGATGCGACTTTTAACGTGGAAGGGACTGTTGGTAGTTATAATCAACGCGATCTTAAGATCACAGGTCAATTGCCGCTCGTGGAAGACACACTCTACTTAGGTTATGGCTTTGCTACTTTAAATCGAGATGGTTTTGGCGAGTTCAAGGTTTCAACGCTACCCGGCCAAGATAAGGAAAACTACAATAAAGAAATTCAAGCTGCACGGTTAACCTTGGAATATCGTCCAAGCGACGACTTGTTCTTCCGTTTAGCATGGGATAAAACCGACGATGACTCTAACTCTAAAGGGGGTTATCGCTTGTTGCCGAGCTTACTGACTGACGCTCCCGTGCCTGACAGCGTATTTGATTCTTACACCAGTATGCCAACGTGGAATAAAGTCGAACTTGAGGGATATAGTTTGACCGCTCGCTGGGACTTTTCTGACGCCACCACAATAAAATACATCGGCGCTAGCCGAGATAGTTATTCCCCGACCAATATCGACTTTGATAATACGCCATTGCGGATCTTTGATGTACCCGCCATTTATGATGATGAACAAACCACGCATGAGATACAGCTAAGCCATGCAGGTAACGGCTACAAATTTGTCTCAGGTCTATATTATTACGATGGCGAGTCATGCGGCCAATTCCAAGCAATTTTGGAGGTATTAGGACAAAGCTTGGGCGCTCCCGGTCTTACGCGAGAAGTGAGTGGTTGTAACAACTCAAATAGTAAAGCCGCGTATATTCAAGGCACCATTGATTTAGCAGAGCAGTGGTCGCTCACATTGGGCGCTCGTTACACTAAAGACAGCAAAGAAGCACAAGTCAGTAATGGTTTGGTCTTTGATGTCGTGTATCCCGAATCAAATTGGATCCCAGGTTATACACGCCCTGCCGGTGAGCTCGTACCGTCAGTGCTTGATGATGAAGAAGATTGGTCACGGTTTACGCCAAGAGTGGGAGTGGAATATCAATACAACCGCGATATCATGTTCTTTGCCAGCTATGCTCAAGGATTTAAATCCGGCACCTTCAACCCCAGAGCTAGCACCGCAGAGCCTGCTGCAGACCCTGAAATCGTAGATTCATTCGAAATCGGTATGAAAAGCGAATGGAACGACAATCTAAGAGCCAATATCACGCTATTCACATTAGATCACAAAGACCGCCAATATATTTCCGTATTGCCCGGTGCAACTTCTGCCGATCTAAACCAACGACTTGGCAACATCGGTAAGTCTACAGCAAATGGTATTGAAGCCGAGCTGAGCTATGTCGCCACAGAGGCGCTGAGTTTTGACGCCGCGATAGGATATATCGACAGCGACTTTGAAGAGGTACTCGATACTAACCCAGACACGGGTGCGACATTTGATAAATCAGACCGCTTTAGTATTTCTAACACCCCTGATTTAACTTTTAACCTTGGGGCGACATATAAACTCTACAGCGATATTGGCGATTGGGTATTCAATGCCAGCTACTACCATCGTGGTGATTATGTCTTATTTGAGGAAGATAGCCTACTGACGCAGGATAGCTATGGTTTAGTCAATCTGAGTATTAATTGGTATAGCACAGATGGCAATTGGCGTGTTGGTCTTCATGGGAAAAACCTGACCGATGAAGAATATATGATAGGAGGCTATCAGTTCGTGACACCAGATCCGAGCGATCCGAGTAATGTGAGTAAATATACGCCGGGGCTTGGTGGTGATAATACTTTGATAGGCTACTTTGGCGACCCAAGAACCGTTTCGCTTACCGTAGGTTATCGTTTTTAGCATCGAAAGCGAGGCTGCAAGGAAGCCTCGCTATCTCAATCACTTGATGTAGTTTTGGAAATACCCTATAACAACGGATACTAGGAGTTAGTTAAGGATGTCTCAGGTGCAAGCAATCATCGCTGATGATCACCCATTATTTCGCAGCGCTCTCAAACAAGCCGCTGCACAAGCGATTGGTCATGATCCTATCAAAGAAGCCAGTACCTTAGACAGCTTATTCGAGATGTTGCTCGCGCATCCTGAAACAGAGCTAGTATTTTTGGACTTATCTATTCCAGGCGCGAAAGGTCTCGAAGGTCTTGCCCGGTTAAGAAATCAGTATCCAGACATACTAGTGATCATGGTTTCAGCCAACGAATCGGCAGCCATTATTAGTCAATGTGTTGCCCTCGGGGCAAGCGCTTATATTCCCAAGTCTTCCTCACTAGAAGTGATTAGTGATGCTATCAAGCTCGTTATTGAAGGAGAAACTTGGTTGCCTGAAATCGTGGATATCGCGCCAGAAAGTGACAGCGAACAAGCGCAATTTGCACGTAATTTAGAAAAGCTAACACCGCAGCAATATCGCGTGTTAACGATGATTGCCGACGGCCTTTTGAATAAGCAGATTGCATATGCAATGTCGATTCAAGAGACCACCATCAAACAGCATGTTTCAGCAATTTTAAAAAAGCTCAATGTGTATAACCGCACCCAAGCTGGGATCCTCTTTAATCAGCTGGCTACGGATGTACACCTCGACGATGAAGCGAGTGCTTAACTAAATTAATCGTTTAATCATGCGCTTTAGGGCTGGTATTTTAAGCGGTTTATAAAGTAATGGGATCCCGGCATCACTTACTTGCTCGCGAATAGCCTCGTCGTGGTTAGCTGTGTTGATAATGATTGGCATATTGTCCAGCGCAAGCGCCGTAATTACCTCAAGTCCGGTGACACCATGATCAAGCTGATAATCCGCGATCAACATATCAGCCCGACTCGTTGCTTGCAGTGCACTAAGCGCTGCTTCATCTCGCGCTACGGCCACCTTACACCCCCAACTTAGCAATACTTGTGATAGTGCATCCAGTGCGTTGGCATCATTATCGAGTAGCCAAATAGACAGACCCGATAATTGCGAATCACCGCTGAGCTTGTCAGCGGTTACTTCAGCCTTTTTATCCGTCTGCCCCCCAAGGCTTGGCAATGTTAAGGTAAATTGTGTGCCTTTATTAAGTTGTGAGCCGAGGGTGATGGGAATTTCCAACACTTCGCATATTCGTTTGCTGATAGCAAGCCCGAGTCCTAACCCCTGCGCTAGCTCTTTACTATGGAGCTGTTTGAACTCTTGAAATATGGCGTCCTGATCTTGCTTTGCAATGCCCACGCCAGTGTCTTCAACAATGATAGAAACACTCTCCCCCTGACATTCAGCGATAAGCCTTACCGTACCAGACTCAGTGTAACGGATAGCGTTACTCAGTAAGTTTCCTAATACCCTTTTTAGCAGTGCTTTATCAGTGTAGAGCATGACATCGCAAACCCGCACCGCAAACGCTAACCCTTTGTCTTTCGCAACCGCCCCATATTCGTTTTCCAATGGTTCCAACAGTGACGACAACGCAAAGCGCGAGCGATTAACCTTAAACGCTCCAGCCTCTAACTTTGTTAGCTCAAGAATGCTCGACAAAAGCTCTTCAGCACTAGCCAATGAGCTTTTGATGCTTTGCGAAAGCTCAGCTAGTTCAGTCCCTTGGGCCTTTTCACTCATTAATGAGCAAAACAGGCTAGCTGCATTGAATGGCTGTAACAGGTCATGACTTGCTGCGGCGAAAAAACGGGTCTTACTCTCCGTTGCATGTTCCGCTTGGCGTTTCGCAGAAGATAAAGCACGGTTAGCGTCTATCAAGTCTTTGGTCCTCGCCGCGACCGTTTCTTCTAGATTTACATTAGCTTGCTCTAGTAAGGATTGTTGTTTTACAAACTCGGTGATATCCGTATAGGTCGTTACAAATCCACCTCCAGGCAGTGGGTTACCTTGCATTTCAAACACTCGGCCATCGTGATGCTCGCGGCGGTAGCGATACGCATTGCCTCGTCGTAAATGTGATAGACGCTTCTCTACTTGCTGCTCGACATCAGCATCACCAAATAGTCCACGCTGCGCATTGTAACGAATAAGCTCAGCCACAGGACGCCCAATAAACAGCGCATTGTCTGGATAATTAAACATTTCTGCGTAGCGCTGGTTCCAAGCAACCAATTGCAGTTGACTATCCACTACACTTATCCCCTGACTGACGTTTTCTATCGTCGACTGTAGTAAATCGCGATTAAAACGTAGCACCTGTGACGCTTCATCGACAAATTCTGCAACTTGCTCTAAAGGTTGGCGTTTTTCATCTTTGGCGACATCTAAAATCAGTTTCGCAGATGCCCCGCCAACGAGAGTCGACATCTCCCGCTCGATCATATTTTCAACTTGCAATGGCGCTGGCAACTTCCAGTTTGCAGGCTCTTTAGGGAAATGAAGCTCTACAAGCTGCTGCGCACGCGCTTGTTCGCTAAAGCGCTGCAGTAATGTTGCCAAGTCTTGGTAACTCAATACCGTGTTAGCGGACTGTGCAGATTTGGACGGCATTACAAATTTATTGCTTTGTAATCGCTCAGCAAGACGTGCAGATGAAATAAACGGCACCAGCAAATAAACCAGCAGATTTGCACTTAAAGAGATCAAGACGGACTGGCTCGTACTATCTAATCCCAGACCCAAAAAGTCTAAAGGTGCTAACCATGTGATATTCATGGGTCCCGCGCTCAGCCAGTGACTTTCGAAGTTAAAGCCACTGATCAAGCTCGGTAATAACAGCGTGTAAAACCAAATAGCAAAACCCGTCACAATCCCCAATTGCGCGCCTAAACATGAAGCCCCTCGCCACCATAAACCAACCACCATTGCAGGCGCAAACTGCGCAACCAAGGCAAATGACATGAGTCCCATATTGGCCAACGTGTTGCCCTCAGCAAGCACTCGATGACTGGCGTAACTCAATAATAAAATGCCAACAATAACCACCCGTCGAGCATTGAGCAGATTAAACTTAGATAAGCCCCGATGGCTTGAATTTAACTGCGAGCGGCGCAACAAAAATTGATTGATAAAGTCGTTGGTGATCATAATAGATAGCACGATGGCTGAAACTATCACCATGCTCGTCGCCGCAGAAAACCCTCCCAGAAAGGCTGTCAAAGCAACTAGAGGCGCATCAGAACCCAGTGGTAAGGCGAGCACAAACGTATCGTAGCCAACATCTTGACCATTAAAATACACCAGTCCGGCGTAGGCGATTGGCAAAATAAACAAATTAATTAGCAACAAATAAACGGGAAATAACCAGCGTGCGGTCTTAAATTGGTTTTGTTCATCATATTCAATAAAAGAGGTATGAAACTGCCTCGGCAAACAAAGCGTTGCCAATACCCCTAAGAGAACATGGACTAAATAAACATAGGTTGGGCTAGCAGTTGCCTCTATTTGCTTGGTAATTCCCTGCTGATCCGCCTGGCTAAATAAGTGAGTGGGCGATTCAAAGAGTACAAAACAGACGTAGACACCAACGGCAATAAACGCCAGCAACTTAACTAATGACTCAAAGGCGATTGCAGTCATCAACCCTGGGTTATGCTCACTCGGTCTCAGCCTACGCGTGCCAAATAAAATTGCGAATAGAGCTAACAGTAAGGTGATATAAAAAGTACTATCCTGCCAAAACGCGACACTCACCCGCTGGGTGTCACTTGTTAGCATACCGATACTGGCGCTGGTAGCATTGAGCTGAAGAGCAATATAGGGCACGACCGCAATAACAGAGATCAGAGAAATGAGTCCAGACAAACTAGAAGAATTACCATAACGCGTGGCAATAAAGTCCGCCATGGAAGTGAGCTGCTGCTGGCGGCATATTTCAGCAATTCGTGTGTAGACTTGCCAACCAAATATAAACAGTAAAATCGTGCCAACATAAGTTGGGGCAAGCCACCAGCCATTATTTGCAGCTTGCGCGGTAGTACCAAAAAACGCCCAAGAGGTGCAATATACCCCAAGTGACAAGGCATAAGTAACTTGCTTGGCATGATAAGACCGAAATTTTGTACTCGCCCTATCTGCGCCCCATGCAATGGTAAATAAAAGCGCTAAATACAGCAGCGCAATAAGACTTATCAGCCCGATAGAAAACATAACTGTGATGATTTTTTATTGTTTGCTCTAGCATAGCGGCTGTACTGTAAAAAGACAGCACACTTTAGTGCTATCCCCCAATGCTTAGTATCATCACTTATAACCTAAAACTGCTCACCGACTTATCTAGTGCGCGGGACAACGACAACAGCGATAACGCTTCCTCTGACGCCCGCTCCGCTCCCGTTGCAGTCTCTTGCGCGGTTTCACTAATTTCGGTCACACTTTGCGAAATTTGCTGTGTAACCGTGTTTTGCTCCTCAGAAGCACTGGCAATTTGTAGATTCATATCTTTAATCGTACTCACAGATGAAGAAATCGCTTGTAACACTTCATCCGTTTTCGCTGACTTGTCCGCTGTATCTTTCGCGTCTTTCACGTTTTCTCGCATCATACCAACGGAGCGCTTCGCTTCATTTTGCAACTTAGAGATCATCTCTTGAATTTCGTCCGTACTCTTTTGGGTGCGACTCGCAAGACTTCTCACTTCATCGGCCACTACTGCAAAACCTCGCCCTTGTTCACCAGCCCTTGCAGCTTCAATTGCTGCGTTGAGCGCCAACAGATTAGTTTGCTCCGCGATACCCCTGATAACATCCAAAATAGAACCAACCGATTCTGTTTCTTGTTCAAGATTCTCAATGGTTTTGCTAACATTTTCTATTTTACCAACTAGACCTTCCATTGCTTGCTGTGTTGCAACGACAACTTGAACACCTGAATTAGATTGAGAATCCGCATCGGTCGCAGCATCCGCTGCGAGTTGAGCACTTTGGGTTATTTCAGCAATCGTAGCAGCCATTTCATTCATCGAAACAGCACTATGACTGAGTTGCTCCATTTGGTTGTCCGCCCCTTGTTTGGACTGGGCAGTGATAGCACTAAGTGTTTCCGACGAGGAAGATAATGCATGCGTGGAGCTTTGAATTTCTGCAATGATGACTTTGAGTTTGTCAGCCATATTGCGCATCGCCAAATAAATACCACTGACCGACTCTCCCCTGTCAAATTGAATAGTAAGGTCTCCACTGGCAATCCTTGATGCCACTTCTGCAATTTCTTTTGGCTCTCCGCCAATCGGAGTTTTAATTAAACGCGTAATATACCAGCTTAAAAAACAGCCTAGCAGGATCACAATACATGCAACAACAATAATAGAATTCACTGTGTTTTCACTTTGTGCTTGAGCAACTGGCCCCAGTTTGTCTTGCTTGTTTTTAATCGACTCTTTAATACGCCCTAAATAGTCCGCAATACTTTGACCATTTTTGTTAAGTGAGCCAGCTATTAACTGGTTCCTCTCAGTGATAATTCGCTGAACTTCGTTTACCCCCTGAGAGTAACGCTCACCCAGTGATCCTGTACTTGCAAGCAGACGTTTGGATACGTCGTCGGTAAACTCTGACTTAGATTGGTTTAGTAAATCCTTCTCTTGCTTAAGTTCTTTCATTGCTCTTTCATAGTCTTCAGGTAGGTTACTCACTAAGAATTTACTGACAAATAATCGCCCTAATAACAGCTTTTCTTGCATATGAGCCGCAATATCCAACCCTTTAAAATCATTGCGTTCGACACTTAAATCCATCAGCTGAGTAACATTTTTGCGCATTTGAGGACCTATTTGATCCAGTGTATTGTTAACCACTGAATCTCTGCGACGGTAAAGCGTTAGGATTTGTTTAAAGTTAGCTTCATATTCAGTTAAAGCCTCCTCACTTTTCTCTACTAGCGAGACTAATTCAGGTGTAGTTAGGACCTCTCTAGCTTCAAGGAAGTCTTTATGTAATTGCTCAGTTTTTTGTTCAAATTGGCGTACATCTTCTTGAGACTGTTGTTTGAGAAAATTTAAGACATTGACTCTGGTTGACAACAAGTTTGCCTCCAAACTACTTGCAAGATTACTTGCCCTAGCTAAACTCCGATATTCGACAAAATTACTAAAACCACCGCTCAACCCGACATAAGCCACTCCAGAGAGCATTATCATTAGAGCGATCATGATTCCAAATGAAACCGATAATTGCTGACCTAACTTTAACTTTGTAAGCATATAACAACCCTAAACATCGTATTCACGGATAGACTAGTAGCAACTCGAGCAGACGCTACTTGTATTTAATACAATAATCATTGACGTGAATCATCATTTAGTAAAGGTATGTACCGATTAAAAAACAACTTAGGGGAACGCCGATATATCGCACTTATCGCATTTAAAAGGAGCAGTAATTTGTTGATGGTTAATATTAGTTAGAGCGGGATAGCGTATGTTACACGACAAAAATTCGTTATGACCGAGAGAATGCTATTATTTATTCTCTTTAAAACACAAAAGTCTAATTTCGTTAAAAACTAAAATTAAGCTTTCTTAGGACGTTCAATCACGTCAACTAGCGTCCAAGATTTTTTCTTATACCAATTTGCTTAATTAAGAGATCTATTTTGAGGCAAAAATTTTGCTAGTTAGTTGTTCTAAATAAAAAGTTTTTACGCAGTTAGCGCCTGACTTATTCCCTCAAATTGAATAAGTATCAAGGCAAATTGTTATTAAAGATTAGCGCACATTCGCGAATAGCCACGACGTCACCTGTGAGTAGCAGTGTTGTTTTCATCATGTGTGTGCAACCTATTTGTACACTTGACGCTTGCTTTTCTAATGGAAGGTAACGCAGCTCTATTATGTTCAATAACAACAGTGATTGACTTATCCACTTTATCCGCTAACAACACTACATCGTACAGCACAGGTCTAACCACTCACCGTAGCCAGCCTTCTGGCAACTTTTACACAAACTATAAATAAACACGACTCAACTCAGGCAGCTAAGTAGTCGAGTCTCCATGAAATAATTTCCTTTTCAGTATTTTAGCGTTGACTTTCCAACCCGTTCGAAGTTGATGATATACACCCTGGGTACGCCAGGCTCTATATGGCTCGATATGTGTCTCTATGTAATTCCAAGCTTTCGGACAAATATTGAATGCCTGAAGTTGCTCTAGGTTCACATCACCAAAACCCTTGAATGCATTAATCTTGTTCTCAATATGAATCACAGACATCCACATTGGTTTTTTTCGTACAGTCTTCACTTGCTTAATTTCCGACCAATAACCATGGCGCTCATTACACCAAATCGTTTTATACTCTTTACTTGTCTCAATTAGACTTAAAAATGGATTATGCACGTGCGCATGTTTGGCAAATCTCACTTTTGGGGCTACTTGAAGTGTAAAGCCATCAATAAAATCTACAGCCAAAAAGCTCTGTTGATCAAACTGTGCCTGTACTTCCTTTATATAGTCCTGATGTAAACAGTCATCATTATCCAGACGTGAAGTAATCAAATATGGCTGGGTTAATCGTGCATTTAACTCTCGTTGTATTGCTGGTAAAAAATCCTCCATTCCATCAGCATAAATAGGTATGAATGCTCGGAACTCAGAAGCTAAACGATCTATGGTTTCGCGAAACTCAGGAGCAGTCGATACGTCAAAGAAGACGAGCCAATTAAAATTTTGCTCCGTTTGTGCTTTCACTGAAGAGAAACAATAGTGTTCAAATAGCTCTAACCGATTTCTCATCCACTCATCGGTTAGGACTTGTGTTTTAGATTTCGTTTCTAGCCAATCTTTCTTACGCAAATTAAAACGGGTTAGTACAAAGTGTTGGAACATGTATAAACTCTGGAAATTGGAGAATATATCTGTAACTAAAAAGCATACAAAACCAGAATATAGAAAATACTCCGCGAAAATTGTCAGATAGATCCACTAACTAAATAAGATGTGAATTGCTATTGATTGCTGGTTAAGGCTAACTAAAAAGATCGCCTAAGTATCCTTCTTCACACCAGATAAACGGACATAGAAACTAACACCAAACACCCTAAGTTTCAACCATACTAAGCCGCAAAACATATCGCTCAAAAATATACGTCGTGCTTGGTAATTGTTAATATCGCAAAGGTAACGCTATCTTCTTTAGCTAATGTCTGACGCTCATTTATCCCCTTAATGCTTTTTATAAAGAGTACCGTAGATAGGGTGGTTAATCTGACGCTCGATAGCTATTTATAAAAATTATCCAGAAACGCAAAAGCCCCAGCTAATGCCGGGGCTTTATAAAAGTCTAATTTAGTTAAAAACTAAAATTAAGCTTTCTTAGGACGTTCAATCACGTCAACTAGCGTCCAAGATTTTTTCTTAGAGATTGGCGCACATTCGCGAATAGTCACGACGTCACCTGTGAGTAGCTGTGTTGTTTTCATCGTGTGCGTGCAACTTAGTTGTACGCTTGATGCTTTCTTTCTATAAAGAGTACCGTAGATAGGGTGGTTATACCAATTACACTAAGTCTCCAATCAATTTGAAGGGTGAAATACCATATTAGCGTCGTTAAAAATTTCTCATTTAGAACAACTAAATAGCAAAATTTTTGCCTAGCTACTAAAGCTATTTCTCCGCTTCAAATTGCTCATTTACCTAATACAATTGGTATTAATCTGACGCTCGATAGCTATTTATAAAAATTATCCAGAAACGCAAAAGCCCCAGCTAATGCCGGGGCTTTATAAAAGTCTAATTTAGTTAAAAACTAAAATTAAGCTTTCTTAGGACGTTCAATCACGTCAACTAGCGTCCAAGATTTTTTCTTAGAGATTGGCGCACATTCGCGAATAGTCACGACGTCACCTGTGAGTAGCTGTGTTGTTTTCATCGTGTGCGTGCAACTTAGTTGTACGCTTGATGCTTTCTTTCTATAAAGAGTACCGTAGATAGGGTGGTTATACCAATTACACTAAGTCTCCAATCAATTTGAAGGGTGAAATACCATATTAGCGTCGTTAAAAATTTCTCATTTAGAACAACTAAATAGCAAAATTTTTGCCTAGCTACTAAAGCTATTTCTCCGCTTCAAATTGCTCATTTACCTAATACAATTGGTATTAATCTGACGCTCGATAGCTATTTATAAAAATTATCCAGAAACGCAAAAGCCCCAGCTAATGCCGGGGCTTTATAAAAGTCTAATTTAGTTAAAAACTAAAATTAAGCTTTCTTAGGACGTTCAATCACGTCAACTAGCGTCCAAGATTTTTTCTTAGAGATTGGCGCACATTCGCGAATAGTCACGACGTCACCTGCTAGTGCTGTGTTGTTTTCATCGTGTGCGTGCAACTTAGTTGTACGCTTGATGAACTTACCGTAGATCGGGTGTTTAACCTGACGCTCGATAGCAACAACGATTGACTTGTCCATTTTGTCGCTAATTACACGACCTTGTACAGTACGGATCTTATCGCTCATTATGCACCTGCCTTCTGGTTGATAACCGTTTTCACACGCGCAATATTGCGACGTACTTTCTTAAGCTCGTGAGTTTGAGCTAGCTGACCAGTGCTCGCTTGCATGCGCAGGTTGAACTGCTCACGAAGAAGCTCTAGAAGTTCAGCATTTAGCTCTTCTACGCTTTTGTCTTTAAGTTCGCTAGCTTTCATTACATTACCGTCCGAGTTACAAATGTTGTTTTGAAAGGTAATTTACGAGCAGCTAGGTCGAATGCTTCACGAGCAAGCTCTTCTGAAACACCTTCCATCTCGTAAAGTACTTTACCAGGCTGAATTTCAGCAACCCAGTATTCAACAGAACCTTTACCTTTACCCATACGAACTTCAAGCGGTTTCTCTGTAATTGGCTTATCTGGGAATACACGGATCCAGATTTTACCTTGACGCTTGACGTGACGTGTCATAGCACGACGAGCTGCTTCGATTTGACGAGCAGTCATACGGCCACGGCCAGTCGCTTTCAAGCCGAAAGAACCGAAGCTAACTTTGTTACCGCTGGTAGCCAGACCACGGTTGCGGCCTTTGTGTACCTTACGGAATTTTGTACGTTTTGGCTGTAACATTAGTCGCTACCTCTTACTTAGCACTTTTTTTAGCTTTCTTCGGCGCACGTTTAGCTGGCTTCTCTTGCTCTTGAACTAGTGGAAGACCACCAATTACTTCGCCTTTGAAGATCCAAACCTTAACACCGATGATACCGTAAGTGGTCAAAGCTTCTGAAGTTGCGTAGTCGATATCAGCACGTAGAGTGTGT
Organism: Pseudoalteromonas galatheae; assembly: GCF_005886105.2. Lineage (NCBI taxonomy): Bacteria > Pseudomonadati > Pseudomonadota > Gammaproteobacteria > Alteromonadales > Pseudoalteromonadaceae > Pseudoalteromonas > Pseudoalteromonas galatheae. Next base: position 3,999,509 of record NZ_PNCO02000001.1, on the reverse strand, counting down.
AGAGGTACACGACCTTCACGGTACCACTCAGAACGTGCGATTTCAGCACCGCCTAGACGGCCGCTTACTTCAACTTTGATACCCTTAGCACCTAGACGCATTGCGTTCTGTACTGCGCGCTTCATAGCACGACGGAACATAACACGACGCTCTAGCTGAGAAGAAATACCGTCAGCAACTAATTGTGCATCTAGCTCTGGCTTGCGTACTTCTGCGATGTTGATTTGCGCAGGTACACCAGCAAGCTTAGTTACAGCTTGGCGAAGCTTTTCAACATCTTCACCTTTTTTACCGATAACAACACCAGGACGAGCTGTGTGAATTGTTACACGGATTGATTTAGCTGGACGCTCGATAACGATCTTAGCTACAGAAGCACTTTTCAATTCCTTAGTAAGGTATTGACGTACTTTGTGATCGCCAAAAAGCTGTTCAGAGAAATCTTTTGTATTCGCGTACCAAGTAGATACCCAAGGCTTTGAGATACCTAGGCGAATACCAGTAGGATGAACTTTTTGTCCCATTACTTATATCTCCTAGCTATCCGATACCACAACAGTGATGTGGCTTGTACGCTTAAGGATGCGGTCTGCGCGTCCTTTAGCACGTGGCATAATACGTTTCATTGTAGGACCTTCGTCTACAAATACTTTAGCCACTTTAAGCTCATCAATGTCAGCACCTTCGTTGTGCTCCGCGTTCGCGATAGCAGACTCAAGTACTTTCTTAACTAATACAGCCGCTTTCTTCGGGCTGTACGCCAGGATTTCTAGCGCGCGATCAACCGGAAGTCCACGGATCTGATCTGCCACTAGACGTGCTTTCTGCGCCGAACCAGAGGCGAATTTGTGTTTAGCTAATGCTTCCATCATACCCTCCGATTAACGCTTCTTAGCTTTCTTATCCGCAGCGTGACCGCGGTAAGTACGTGTAGGTGCAAATTCACCTAGTTTGTGACCGATCATTTCGTCTGTGATGAACACAGGAACGTGCTGACGACCATTATGGACAGCGATGGTCAATCCGATCATGTTAGGTATGATCATTGAACGACGGCTCCAAGTTTTAATTGGCTTCTTGTCACCGCTTTCCAACGCTTTCTCTACCTTCTTCAGCAAGTGTAGGTCAATAAATGGACCTTTCTTGAGAGAACGTGGCATGGCAATTCCTCAACTATTATTTAGTACGACGACGTACGATAAACTTATCAGTACGCTTGTTCTTACGAGTCTTGTAACCTTTAGTAGGTACGCCCCATGGAGATACAGGGTGACGACCACCAGAAGTACGACCTTCACCACCACCGTGTGGGTGGTCAATCGGGTTCATGGCAACACCACGAACTGTAGGACGGATACCACGCCAACGATTTGCACCAGCTTTACCTAGTGAACGTAGCATGTGTTCTGCGTTACCTACTTCGCCAAGAGTCGCACGACAATCAGACTCAACCTTACGAACTTCGCCAGAGCGAAGACGTAGTGTTACGTATTGACCTTCACGAGCAAGGATCTGTACGTAAGCACCAGCAGAACGTGCAATTTGCGCACCTTTGCCAGGTTTAAGTTCAACGTTGTGTACAGTAGAACCTACAGGGATGTTACGCATAGGTAGTGTGTTACCAACCTTGATTGGTGCATCAACACCAGATTGGATTGCATCACCTGCTTTAAGACCCTTAGGTGCAATAATGTAACGACGCTCACCGTCTGCATATAATACAAGAGCGATGTTTGCGCTACGGTTTGGATCGTACTCTAGACGCTCAACTTTAGCTGGAATGCCATCTTTTGTGCGTGTAAAGTCGATTACACGGTAGTGTTGCTTATGACCACCACCGATGTGACGAACCGTGATACGACCGTTGTTGTTACGACCGCCTGATTTAGAGTTTTTCTCTAGTAGCGGAGCGTAAGGCTTACCCTTGTGTAGATCAGGGTTAACCACTTTAACGACGTGACGACGACCCGCAGAAGTTGGTTTACACTTTTGAAGTGCCATAATTCTAACTCCCCTTATTACTCGGCGCCGCCGACAAAGTCTAGCTCGCTACCTTCTTTAAGAGTAACGTATGCTTTTTTCCAATCGCTACGACGGCCAAAACGCATACCAGTACGCTTTGTCTTACCCTTAACATTTAGAGTGCGAACACCAGTTACTTCTACTTCGAAAAGCTTTTCAATAGCAGCTTTAATTTCTGCTTTGTTTGCATCTTTAGCTACTTTGAAAACGATAGTGTTGTTTTCTTCAGCAGATACAGTGCTCTTCTCAGAGATGTGTGGAGCAAGGATTACTTTTAAAAGACGTTCTTCACGGATCATGCTAGCGCCTCCTCAAGTTGCTTAACAGCAGCAGCAGTAATCAGAACCTTATCGAAAGCGATTAGGCTTACTGGGTCGATGCCAGCTACGTCACGCGTGTCAACCTTGTACAGGTTACGTGCAGAAAGGAATAGATTCTCATCTACTTCTTCAGTCACGATTAGTACGTCTTTAAGCTCAAGTTCTTTAAGCTTAGCTACTAGTTCTTTAGTCTTTGGTGCTTCTAGACCAAAGTTTTCAACAACTACTAGACGATCTTGACGAACAAGCTCAGAAAGAATGCTCTTGATCGCACCGCGATACATCTTACGGTTAACTTTTTGGCTGTGATCTTGCGGCTTAGCTGCAAAGCTCACACCACCGCTGCGCCAGATTGGGCTGCGGATTGTACCAGCACGTGCACGGCCAGTACCTTTTTGGCGGAATGGTTTCTTACCACCACCGCGTACTTCAGAACGTGTCAGTTGAGCTTTAGTACCTTGACGAGCACCTGCTGCATAAGCAACAACTACTTGGTGTACTAATGCTTCGTTAAACTCACGTCCAAAAGTAGCTTCGGAAACTTCAAGCGCGCCAGCGCCTTTAATTGCTAATTCCATCACTAAATCTCCAGGACTTATGCTTTAACAGCTGGTTTAACGATAACGTCACCGCCGATAGCGCCAGGTACTGCACCTTTAACTAAAAGCAAGTTACGCTCTGCGTCAACACGTACTAGTTCAAGGTTCTGTGTCGTTGAACGAACATTACCCATTTGACCGGCCATTTTCTTACCTTTGAAAACTTTACCAGGAGACTGGTTTTGACCGATTGAACCAGGAGCACGGTGAGATAGAGAGTTACCGTGAGTTGCGTCTTGCATGCTGAAGTTCCAGCGCTTAACACCACCTTGGAAACCTTTACCTTTTGAAGTACCAGTAACGTCTACTTTTTTCACTTCAGTGAAAAGTTCAACAGTTAGCTCTGAACCTACTTCAAATTCACCTTCACCGCCGTTAAGACGGAATTCCCACAGGCCGCGACCCGCTTCAACGCCAGCTTTAGCGAAGTGACCCGCTGCTGGTTTGTTTACACGGCTTGCTTTTTTCTCGCCTGCAGTAACTTGAAGCGCGTTATAACCGTCAGTTGCGTCAGATTTGATCTGCGTAACACGGTTAGGAGTCGCTTCGATAACTGTCACAGGGATAGATACACCATCTTCAGTGAAGATACGTGTCATACCCACTTTACGACCGACTAGACCTAATGCCATTTTCCTAAAACCTCTCTAATCTTCCGATTAACCCAGGCTGATTTGAACATCAACACCAGCAGCAAGGTCTAGGCGCATTAGAGCGTCTACAGTCTTGTCAGTTGGTTCTACGATGTCGATCAGACGTTTGTGGGTGCGGATTTCATACTGATCACGCGCGTCTTTGTTTACGTGCGGAGAGATCAATACTGTGAAACGTTCTTTGCGCGTAGGTAGTGGGATTGGACCACGAACCTGTGCACCAGTGCGCTTCGCTGTTTCCACGATTTCCGCCGTTGATTGGTCAATCAAACGGTGGTCAAAAGCTTTTAGGCGAATACGAATGCGTTGATTTGACATTCTTAAACCTCAAAATAAAAAGAGCATTTAAAAAGAGCATAAAAAAACGACCGAGACTAGCTCAATAATTCCTGAGAAGTCGGTTGTTAATTTATTTCTACCATTGAACTCACAATTGGAGTTCCTGTTCATAGGGCCTGAAATCCAGACCTTTCATTTACTTTTCTAGACACTACGGTCAAGAAAGTCTGCACATTATAGTTATATTGGTGATAAATGCAACAACTAATACAAAGTAATTTTATCGTTGGGATCCGTAGACGCTGTCACGCAGATACAGTGCATTGAACATACATAATATTTCACTCACACAAAGCACATAGAACAAAATTCACTCTACTCAAGCATTCGCTTCTGTTAACCTTCAATAGTGAAATATTGCGACAAGAAAACATGGATGACGCCTTTGTAAATGGTCAGTCCAGTTAAATCTTGGTATTCTATGGCTAATGATAATTGTTCGGTATTCCCATGCAGATTTTTTCTTATTTGCTTACAACCATCGCTCGCTGTAGCAACTGGCTTTTTGTTAAAAGTAAAGTATTGCCAGAGCATCCCATTGAGGATTACGAGCTAGATCCCAGCATTCCCACATTTTATGTAGCGAGACTCGACTCGGTATCAGACATGGTCGCGCTAGACGTTATGTGTAAAAAGCTTGGTTTACCTAGACCATCGCAAAAAGAGCGAATTGGTAATAAAGAGCTCAGTCGCTTTGTTGGGATCCAGGCTCCGCCGAGTGTCTTTGGTAATAGTCATAAACCAAGTGATGCTCTACAGCACAGTAAAGCGATTTTTGAAGCCTTTAAAGACGATGACAATACCGATGCACAGGTTATTCCGGTCACCATATTATGGGGTCGTAATCCAGGTAAAGAAAAGCCAGGTGTGGGAACCTTATTATCCAATTCATTGACGCCGAGCTGGCTACGCAAATGCTTTGTGGTCTTGTTTTCAGGCAGGGACAACTTCGTTCGATTTTCCCGCCCGATTGAACTTAATCAATTGTTAAACGATAAAGCAGACGTTGAGGAGCTACCACATAAGCTGCTGCGCGTTGCACGCGTGCATTTCCGCCGTCAAAAGTTGGCTGCAACGGGTCCCAAATTGCCATCACGTGAACAGCTATTTAATTCTATCTTAGCGTCACAAAGCATTAAAAAAGCTATTGCTGACGAAGCAAAGGCAAAAGGTCTAAGTCAGGAAGAAGCAAGGCTACAAGCACTTAGGTTATTAGACGAAATAGCCGCAAACTATTCAGACGCCATGGTACGCGTGGCTGATAGAGCCCTAACTTGGCTGTGGAACAAGCTTTATAATGGTATTGAAGTTAATAACTCAGACAAAGTACAAGCGCTTGCGGACAAAGGACATGAGATCATTTACGTGCCATGTCATCGTAGCCATATGGATTACTTGCTTCTCACTTATGTGATTTACCATCAGGGTTTGGTACCACCGCACATCGCAGCTGGCGTTAATCTCAACTTTTTCCCTGCGGGGCCGATTTTCCGTCGTAGTGGCGCCTTCTTTATTCGCCGCTCCTTCTCTGGTAACAAACTCTATTCCGCGGTATTCAAGGAGTATTTGAGTCAGTTATTTATCAAAGGGTATTCTGTTAAGTTTTATACCGAAGGCGGTCGCAGTCGTACCGGTCGCCTTTTACCACCAAAAACGGGTATGTTGGCAATGACACTACAATCTATGTTGCGTGGCATAGACAGGCCTATCTCACTGGTGCCTGTTTACCTCGGTTATGAACATGTTATGGAGATCAACACTTACCTCAAAGAGCTGGCTGGTAACAGTAAGAAAAATGAGTCTATCTTTGGTATTTTTAAGGCGATTAAGAACCTTAAAAACTATGGTAGAGGGTATTTAAATTTTGGCGATCCGATATCAGTCAACCAATTTTTAAATGAGCATCAACCAGATTGGCGTGATTCTATCCACCCCACCGAAACTCAAAAACCTGCTTGGCTGAACAAGCAAGTTGCCGATCTCGCTGATGTCATCATGACTGAGATAAATAACTCAGCAGCACTGAACTCAGTTAATTTGCTTGCGACAATTTTGCTGAGTAACGAGCAATTTGCATTGCCTAAATCACAACTGCTACAACAGCTCGATTTGTATCTTGGACTACACAGACATGCACCTTATCACGACAATGCGACGGTGCCAGATTCGAGCTCTGAGGGCTTACTCGATCATGCACTTAAGCTTGATAAGTTCGATATTATTGAAGACAGTTTCGGCAGCATCATTAGTGTTAAGGAAAAAGAACGCGCTCTGCTTAATTATTACCGTAACAATATTCTGCACCTGTTTGCCGTACCAAGCTTAATCGCTCAACAGCTCTTCAACCGCTACAGCTTGACTGTTGATGAGTGCCGTAAAGAGGTAGCGCTGTTGTATCCCTTGTTTGCAAAAGAGTGGTTCTTAACAGATCTTAAGACAGGATATATAGAGTCTATTTTCGAATACTTTGCGGCTAAGGATCTGATCACCTTTGATGGTCACCTTGCCTCAGTTAACAAAGATGGTAGCGCATTGGCACAATTAGAAATGCTAGGTAAAGTGATTCACTTAACGCTTGAGCGCTATGCAATTACGATTAACCTCGTTAAGCGTCATCAAGGATTAAGTCGTAGCGAGCTTGAAAAAGAAAGTGCACTTCTTGCTGACCGACTAGGAACTTTGCATGGCATCAAAAGCCCTGAGTTTTTTGATAAAAAAGTACTCAGTGCATTTGTCACTAGCCTAAAAGAGCAAGGCTTTATAGAGCAAGATGAAGCTGCTGGCATTCGTGGCACAGAATCACTGCATATCTTAGAGCAGTATTTAAAAGCCCTGCTACCTGCTCGAATACATCAGTCTATCCAACATATCGTTTAATATCAAAAGGCCCCAATTTAGGGGCCTACTTTATGGAGCATAGCAAAGCTTAAGTTAGACGATTATCTATCACTTGCTTTATAACAACAGCAACAACACATAGTGCCGCTGCAATATCTACAGAGATTATTTGATGCGGCCAAACTAAAGCGATACCTAAAAGTGCTAACACCATCCTGATAGGTTTATTGAGCTTCGCCTCCGCATAGCCATATATCGCTGCTGCCAAAGCGTACATCCCCACAAGCGCGGTGAAAAAAACCTGCATGATCTCGAAATTACTCCCCCCGATAAACGGCGTATAAGCAAACAGTAAGGGAACGATGTATAGCGCTTTGGCCGTTTTCCATGCTTCTATTCCTGTTGCCATCGGCGGTGTTTTGGCAATTCCCGCGGCGGTAAAAGCGACCAAGCATACCGGCGGTGTCACATTGCTATCTTGCGATAACCAAAAAATAATCATATGGGCAGAAAGTAGCATCATGGCCAAATGCGTGGCATCAAATTGGCTACTGCGAATAATATCAATAGCCTCTGGCGGCAAGCTTGCCAAAATAGTAAACACTTGAGCCGCTGTAATATTTGGCTGGTTATATATCTCACCTAGTGCTGGTGCCATCATACTCATCATCATCGTCGCAGTGTCATTGAGTTGACCATTTACTATGATCTCTACCAGTGCTGACTGGCTGATCAAGCCATACAAAGCCGGTGCAGAAAGCGTTGCCAACACAATATATGATGCCGTAACAGGCAGTCCCATACCGATAATTAGCGAGGCCAATGCAATCAATACCAACAACAGTATCAAGCTTGCTCCCGCCCATTCATTTATCATTAGAGAAAAAGTAACCCCTAAGGAGCTGATCGAAATACAATTCACCAGCATGCCAATGGCCACCAATAATATTGCTGTCTTAGCGCTGTTTTCAGTTGCATTTGCAAGCGCAGCCAAAACCTTTGACCACTTCATCGGCGAATGTGAAAACAAAGAAAATAGACACACACTGAGCGTCGCAATACTGACTGCATAAGTTGGCGTAAAGCCATAAATCATCAATGTTACGAGCAACACGATAGGTAATAAATGATGCCAACCGGACTTCAGCTCTCGCCAAGCACTCAATTGCTCTGATTCTAATGCTGGCTGGATATTCAAACGCTTAGCTTGAATACGTACAAAGATGGCGATAGATGCGAAATAAAGCAGAGCGGGAACAAAGGCCGCCGCAATTATCGTAAGATAAGGAATTTGAGTATAAGAGGCCATCACAAATACACCGGCCCCCATAATCGGCGGGATCAGCTGACCTCCCGTCGATGCTCCGGCTTCAACTGCTGCCGCAAACTTTGCAGGAAAGCCTGCTTTTTTCATTAATGGAATGGTGATCACCCCAGTCGCCGCTGTATTCGCGATAGCAGAGCCTGATACTGAGCCCATCATACCCGAGCTCACGACAGCAACAAGTCCTTGTCCGCCAACCATGCGACCAACAAGCGCATTGGCAAAGCGAATGATAAAATCCCCTGTTCCTGCTTGGACTAGAAATGCGCCAAACAGGATAAACATAAAAACAAACGTCCAAGAAATTTTAGCAATAGGTCCAAACAAGCCGTCATCAAAGTAATTGCGAAACAAAATAGTTTCTGCGCTTAAACCCGCAAAATGAAACACGCCATCGATATACTGTCCCAAAAACAGTACATAACTCATCGCCAGTAGGATCATCATCGGGATAAACCAGCCCATACAGCGCCGGACCAACTCAAGCGCGAGGAGTACAGCGGTGGAAGATGCTATCCAGTCAGCCGTAGCAAATTCATAATTACGCGCAGCCAACGCATCACTGTACAGAACAAGATAGCCACAGCTCACGGTTAAACCGATAAACAGCCCGATATCAATAACGCTAGAAAGCACTGCTAATTTGCCAACTCTAAGTGGCAAGGTGAGCAAGATAATGCTACCAAATAGCATGAAATGAATGGCTGAAATATAGTTATCCGGCCAAGTGGCGACCAAGTTAAAATAGAGGTGCAACAGACTCGTGAGTATCGCTAAATAAAAAGCGACCCTATTACGAGCTGCTGTTGACGTTGATGCTAGTGACGCACTCTGCTCACTACTGATATTACTCATTGATAGATATCATCCCGTTTTGCTAAATTGAAGGCATTACTGCAGATGATCAGGTACAGCAATACCTATTTCTCTGTAGTACTTCAGCGCACCAGGATGTAGCTTGGCAGGCAGTCCAATAAGTGCCTTTTCTATCGCCATGGCTTTAGTCGCTTTATGAATGGTTTGAAGGAAAACTAAATTTTCATAAATTGCCTTAGTGAGAAGGTATACATCCTCCTCACTCATGTCTTTATGTGCAGCAAGAAAGTTTGGCTGCGCAATCGTTTTGATTGCGTTAGTCTGGCCGGGGTAGGTGTTAGCTGGGATCTCGAAGCGTGACCATAGTTCTACCTCAGCGTTGACTTTATGTAGCTGCTCATCAGTGAAATCCAGCACAGTGATGCCATTGGCATCGGCTGCATAAGCACTTGTAATAGCGCTGACAGGTACTCCTGCCGGAATATTCATTCCCGCAATTTGACCATTTTGTAAAGCGCTAGAAGAGCCCGCATAACCTTTATGCACCAAAGTGAATTTGTCACTCTCAACGCCCAGTGCTGCCATAATATGCTTTCCAGATCCTTCCGTTCCAGAGTTACGCTTGCCAATGCCAAACCCCTGTGAATATAGGTTTTTTAAATCAGAGACATTACCAGTTGTGGCATATTTCTTAGCAATGACAAAATGCTCTACGTTTTGCCACAACATCGTTACAGAACGTAGATAATCTTGTTTGCCAACGGTTGCCATTGCGCCCGTCCCCTGCGTCGCCCATGCACCATAAAGGCCCTGTAGAATTGCCAGTTCAGCTTCTTTATTACGCATGAGTTTAAGGTTATCACCAGAACCAGCAGAGGTAATGGCCGAGACACTCATGCCATGCTGCGGTGTGACTTTTAGCTTAGTTAGTGTCGCAATCGCGACACCTACTGGATAAAAAGTGCCGCCAGATGAGGCTGTTGCCAAAATATAGGATCTGTCTTTATCTACATTAGCAAAACTTGCAAAGGTACATAGCGACATTGTAATACTGAGCACAGCGGAAATTGTTCGAGCTGAAAGACCTAACATCTTTATACTCCCTAGTTTTAGGTTTTATATGAGCTTATTGTGCACACCTTTACGTAATTAACCAAATTTTTACGTAACTGGTGGCTGGATATCAGAATATAAATTAGGGAGATTATATGGTGAGAATATGGAGTTTAAGCCGCCAGAGCCAAATATTGGAGTATTATCAGGTTATTCGTTATAAACGTTAATGAGGCAAAAGAAGTACTTTTAATGGAGAACGGTATTTTCACTGGTCGCGATATAAAATCGTATCAACAAAGGCATTAAAAAAGGCCGCCAAAGCGACCTTTTTTATGTGTGTTACGACAATCTACAGATTACTCTTCGATTGTTGCTACAACACCAGCACCTACTGTACGGCCACCTTCACGGATAGCGAAACGTAGACCTTCGTCCATCGCGATTGGTACGATTAGCTCAACAGTCATCTTGATGTTGTCGCCTGGCATTACCATTTCTACGCCGTCTGGTAGCTGGATGTCACCAGTTACGTCTGTTGTACGGAAGTAGAACTGTGGACGGTAACCTTTGAAGAATGGAGTGTGACGACCACCTTCATCTTTAGATAGTACGTATACTTCTGAAGTGAACTTAGTGTGCGGCTTGATTGAACCAGGCTTACATAGAACCTGACCACGCTCAACTTCGTCACGCTTAGTACCACGTAGTAGTGCACCGATGTTCTCACCCGCACGACCTTCGTCTAGAAGCTTACGGAACATCTCAACACCCGTACAAGTTGTCTTCGTAGTTTCTTTGATACCTACGATTTCTACTTCGTCGTTCACGTTGATGATACCAGCTTCTACACGGCCTGTTACTACTGTACCACGACCCTGGATTGAGAATACGTCTTCGATAGGCATGATGAATGGCTTATCGATGTCACGCTCTGGCTCTGGGATGTAAGAATCTAGTGCTTCTGCAAGCTCAATGATCTTCGCTTCCCACTGCTCTTCGCCTTCTAGTGCTTTAAGCGCTGAACCTTGGATTAGTGGTAGGTCATCACCTGGGAAGTCGTACTCTGAAAGTAGTTCACGAACTTCCATCTCTACTAGCTCTAGTAGCTCTTCGTCGTCAACCATGTCACATTTGTTCATGAATACGATGATGTAAGGTACACCAACCTGACGAGAAAGTAGGATGTGCTCACGTGTTTGAGGCATAGGACCGTCAGTAGCAGCAACTACTAGGATCGCGCCGTCCATCTGTGCAGCACCAGTGATCATGTTTTTAACATAGTCAGCGTGTCCTGGACAGTCTACGTGTGCATAGTGACGAGTTGGTGTGTCATACTCAACGTGTGAAGTTGAGATTGTGATACCACGCTCACGCTCTTCTGGAGCGTTATCGATTGATGCGAAGTCTTTTGCTGTACCACCGTATACTTTTGCAAGTACGTTAGTGATTGCTGCAGTTAGAGTTGTTTTACCGTGGTCAACGTGGCCGATAGTACCAACGTTTACGTGCGGTTTTACGCGTTCAAACTTTTCTTTTGCCATGACGAAACCTATAAGTTTTGTGTATCTAGATTACATATAAAAATAATCCACGACGAGTGTGGATTAGAATTATTCAGTCTATTATAAATATTTTTTCGACAATTCAAAGGAAGTATTTGAGAAGATTCTTCGGAGACTGGTGCTGATAGGCAGATTTGAACTGCCGACCTCACCCTTACCAAGGGTGCGCTCTACCAACTGAGCTATATCAGCACGCCAGACGAACTGGAGCGGGCAGCGGGAATCGAACCCGCATCATCAGCTTGGAAGGCTGAGGTAATAGCCATTATACGATGCCCGCTTTAGGAACCTGTTCTTAACTACCTCTAACCGTCAAGAATAAAGTGGTGGAGGGAGCTGGATTCGAACCAGCGAAGGCTGAGCCGTCAGATTTACAGTCTGATCCCTTTGGCCGCTCGGGAACCCCTCCACGTAAAATTCTTTCCTAAAGCATCCTATACAAGATAGGGTAAAAAGATGGTGCCGACTATCCGAGTCGAACGGATGACCTACTGATTACAAGTCAGTTGCTCTACCAACTGAGCTAAGTCGGCACTGCTTTAGTACGGGGCGAGATATTAGAGCAACCATTGACTTGATGCAACAGGAATATGCAAAAAAATTTAAATTTATCGTTCAAACGCTCAGTTTTAAGCCAATCCTATGACATTTTTACAGTTATTGTGGGTTTTTCCACCAAACTGACAGCCCTTTGAATACCAAAAGGTCATCAAAAACCGCTGACGCAATATGGTTTTTTATTAACTCGCCATATCCACCTGCGCACAATACCAACGCAGACTCATTATTAAGTTGCTGTTTTGCACTATATACGAGCCCAAGTGTTGCGGCTAACGCACCATTTTTCACCGCTTCTGGTGTATTTTTAGCAAATTCTGCGGCAAACGGCGTGTTGTCATCACAAAATACCCGCTCTGCACGCGCGGTAATACTGGAAATCATGAGATCGATACCTGGTAAAATCCACCCTCCCATGTGTATCCCTTGTGCAGTCACTACATCAACCGTGGTCGCAGTGCCAGAATCAATTACGATAATATCTTGTGTTGGATATAGAGCATGCGCGGCAAGTACCGCGAGCCACCTATCAATCCCCAAATTTTTAAAACTAGGATAGGCGCAAGTTACCCCAGCTCGCCTTGGCGATACTTGTGCTTGCTCTAACACAAGACCAAACTCAGAGGCGCGACTTTCCACCCACTGTAATCCCGCTCCCTTACCAACCTGAGAGCAGACAATTGCAGTTAGCTTTTGCCATTCAATATCACTTTCTTTTACTGGACTAATACGGCCTTCATGCTCAAGCGCATATTTAACTGCAGTATTACCTACGTCGATTAGCAGTTTCACGATATCACCTTTCTTAACGAAATTTCACCGCCATAAAAAGCTTTAAGCTCACCATCTTGCCTAAGCAATAAGCCTCCTTGCATATCGATGCCTTCACAGATCCCGCGCCATTCTCTTTGTCCTGTACTCAAGGTCACTGCGTCACCTTTAAAGGCATTTAGACTATTCCATTCGGTCACCATTTCGCTCAGTCCAGACTCTTTATACTGGGCAAGACGCTCAGACAAGGAGTGAGTGAGCTGCACCACTAACTGATTTTTATCAATTTGGCCTAAGTGCGTTTGCAGATCTGTCCAAGCTTGATCGATGTGTTTAGAGGCAGATTCTGGCATGCATATATTTAGCCCAATCCCAATCACGAGATGGCAAGGCCCTTCCACCTGCCCCTCTAGCTCAACCAAGATCCCCGCCAATTTTTGCTGGTTGAGATAAATGTCGTTTGGCCATTTTAGTTCAACGGAAATACCATAAAGAACCTTTAACGCATCATATACCGCAAGTCCTACAGCAATAGATAAGCCCATCGCGGCTTGCATACCAGCGTCAAACTGCCAGTAATAACTGTAATAAAGGTTAGCACCAAAGGGCGATTGCCATACCCGACCTCTGCGCCCTCTGCCAGCTTGCTGCATTTCAGCCACCAAGACATGACCTGAGCCCATATTCTGTTTGTCCTGCAAACGACGCATTAGCTCGCTATTCGTTGAGTCTATAATTGCGTGATATTCGATTGGACACTCACTTTGAAACTGCTGTTGCCATAGAGTATTCAACTTACTTTGATGAATAAGCGGTAAGCTATAATTGAGTTTATAGCCGCGGCCATTGACTCGAAAAATATCCACGCCCATCTCTTGCAACGCCGCTATATGCTTCGCAATAGCCGCGCGACTAATACCTAATTGTTCGCCAAGTTCTTGCCCTGAGACAAATTCTCCTTTATTCAAGGCTGCTAAAATCGTTTGCTTTTTATGATCAGGCGTTTTCATGGCATTCCACACTTTGCAACTGACATTCACCATGCTTTGTTATAAGGCGCACTTCATGCTCGAGTAACACAGCAAATTTTTGCCAAACGGTTTGCTGAATATGGCTCACTAACTGTGTTAGATCTTCGCCGGTGCTGCCACCACTATGAACAAGTACCAGCGCTTGTTTCTCATACACACGAATGGCTCCACGGTGACAGCCTTTTAGACCCGCTTTGTCAATTAACCAGCCAGCCGCAAGTTTTACATGGTCATTGTCCACATCAAACGCTGGCACCTCTGGAAATTTACTTTGCAACTGAGCTGCAAACGCCCTATCAACTACTGGGTTTTTAAAAAAGCTCCCGGCATTTGCAAGCGTCGCAGGATCGGGCAATTTACTGTTTCTGGTAACTATCACCGCTTCACAAATCTCTTGTGCGGTTGCTGTATCACTCAAGCTTTGTAGTGGGCCATAACTTAACGTTGGCTGCCAACGTTTAGGCAGTGTAAATGTCACTTCTGTAATCACGAACTTATCTTTTAGGCGGTGTTTAAAGACTGAATCTCGATAGCCAAATTCACACTCTGCATTTGTTAATGTCGTGAAGCGCCGCTCGGCGATATCAAATCCTCTAACGGCAGTGATAAATTGAGATACTTCAACACCGTAGGCGCCGATATTTTGTACCGGCGCCGCGCCAACGGTACCAGGGATCAACGCGAGATTTTCTAACCCGTCAATTCCGTTATCAAGCAGCTTTGTAACGAGCTGGTGCCAGTTTTCTCCAGCAGCGACTGTAACGATGTAATCATCATCTTGTTGCTCGATATCGACACCTAAGGTTGCAAGCTTAATAACGGTTCCAGCATAGTCTTCCAGAAAAATGGTATTACTCCCCTCCCCAATTAAAAAGAAAGGACGACTGAAATCGAGCTCAACCAGCGTATGTGGATCTGTGATAACGATAAGGGACTCGCAACCCGACGGCAGCGAAAAAGTGTGATAAGACTGCAAACTAGTCACTGCAGCACCTTGCCAATATTAACTAAACTGGCGCTAGTGTAGCGCATTGCCCTGACTTACGCATTAACGTCATCTTGCCCACCATTTTATGTAACCCATCGGCTTATACTGTTTAAATGGTCAGAAATTAGTTATGTTAGCCGTTCTAATTGGGAATATTCTTTTTATAAGAGCAGCATTATGATTAAACTTTCGGCACTTACGCTCAGCCTTGCCATGGCTGGCCTTGTCCACACTGCTGATGTAAACGCAGCCGTTGACCAACACACTTACGCCAATCTTAACGATGTTATTACCACACACTTGCATTTAGACCTAGACGTTGACTTTGAAGATAAGCAACTAGAAGGTTTTGTTGAACACACACTAGATTGGCAGAATCGCCAAGCAAGAACGCTGGTACTAGATACGCGTGACCTCGAAATCGACAAAGTGATGTATCAAGGTAAAGATGATAAATGGCATACCGCCAAGTTTGATCTTGCCAAGCGCGATGATGTGAAAGGTGCTAAGTTAACTATTCACTTTAAAGAGCAAGCAAAAAAAGCACGTATTTATTACAACAGCTTGCCAGTAGCATCAGGTCTACAGTGGTTAACACCACAGCAAACCGCAAGTAAATCTCACCCATTTATGTATAGCCAGTCTCAAGCGATTCATGCTCGTAGTTGGATCCCCGTGCAGGATACGCCAGCAATGCGTGTGACTTACTCTGCTCGCGTACATACACCTAAAGATGTACGTGCGGTAATGAGTGCGGACAATACCGGCGCATTGATCAAAGATGGCGATTATTGGTTTGATATGCCGCAAGCTATCCCACCGTACCTAATTGCAATTGGTGCAGGTAACCTTGAATATAAAGAGATGTCGCACCAAACTGCAATTTTTGCAGAACCGCAAATCCTCGATGCCTCTGTTGCTGAGTTTAATGATACGCAAGCGATGATCGATAAAACCAATGCCATGTATGGTGAATACGCTTGGGGTAGATACGACCTGCTCATGTTGCCGCCTAGCTTCCCGTTTGGTGGTATGGAAAATCCACGCCTGTCATTTATCACGCCAACTGTAGTTGCCGGTGACAAAAGTTTAGTAAACCTAATCGCCCATGAGTTAGCACACTCTTGGTCTGGCAACTTAGTGACCAACGCGACGTGGGAAGACCTATGGCTAAATGAAGGTTTCACCTCTTACGTTGAAAACCGTATTATGGAAGAAGTGTTTGGTCGTGATCGCGCGGTGATGGAGCAAGCACTTGACGCTGCAGGCCTACGCGCACAACTTAAAACTATTGCCGCTCCTGATACACGCATGAATTTAGAGCTTAATGGCCGCGATCCTGACGATGCGTTTAGCTCTGTACCTTACACTAAAGGTCAACTATTCCTTATTTATCTAGAAGAAAAGTTTGGTCGTGACAGGTTCGACAAGTTTGTTAAAACCTACTTTAAAACTTTCTCTTTTAAATCTCTGACTACTGATGAATTCGTCGCGTACTTAGACAAAAACTTGCTACAGCAATATCCTGGTATCGTGAGCTTAGAAAAAGCCAAAGAGTGGATTTATGAGCCTGGCTTGCCAAGCGACGCACCGACCCCAACTTCTGATGCCTTTGAAAAAGTGGATGCGCTAACTCAAGCTTGGTTAAAGGACGAGAAAACACTTGCAGATTTACCGACCGACGCTTGGACGGTACATGAATGGCTGCACTTTATTAATAACCTACCAAGAGATCTCGCCATCGAGCGTATGGAAGCATTGGACAAGGCATTTAAGCTGACGCAATCGACCAACGCTGAACGCGCATTTGCTTGGTATATGCTAGCAGTAGGTAACGGCTACCAAGCTATTTACCCAGACCTTGAAAAGCATCTAGTAAGTATTGGTCGTCGCAAGCTTATTGTGAATTTATACAAGTCTCTCATTAAGAATGGCAAACGTGACTGGGCTTACCGTGTTTATCAACAAGCACGTCCGGGATACCACCCACTTGCTCAAGGCACCATCGACGCCTTATTTGAATAATACATTTCAAAAACAAAAAGAGCGCTTCAATAAGCGCTCTTTACTATTTTAAGTTTAAGTTCAAACTTAAATTACTTGTGATATTGACGGCTAAATTCGTGAACCGCATTGATGAAAACACCTGCATTTTCAGGGTCAACATCAGGCGTAATGCCATGGCCTAAGTTAAAGACATGACCATTACCTTCGCCAAAACCAGCTAAGATATGCTGAACTTCTTCACGAATACGCTCATGGGTACCGTGTAGCATTGAAGGATCCATATTACCTTGTAGTGCAACTTTATCGCCTACACGACGTTTTGCATCGGCGATATCAATCGTCCAATCAAGGCCAACTGCATCACATCCAGTAGCTGCAATTGCTTCAATCCATTGACCGCCGTTCTTCGTGAATAATGTCACGGGTACTTTGCGACCGTCATTTTCACGGATCAGGCCATCTACAATTTTGTGCATATATTGTAGTGAAAACTCTTTGTAGTCACGTGGGCTTAACACCCCGCCCCATGAGTCGAAGATCATTAGCGACTGAGCACCCGCTTTTACTTGCGCATTTAGGTAGTCGATAACCGAATCGGCCACTTTATCTAGCAGTAAGTGCAGTGTCTGCGGCTCTGCAAACGCCATCTTTTTAATCTTACCGAATGTTTTGCTGCTACCGCCTTCAATCATGTAAGTCGCTAGCGTCCATGGTGAGCCGGAGAAACCAATAAGTGGTACTTCACCTTTAAGCTCACGACGAATTGTGCTCACTGCATTCATTACATAACCAAGCTCATCGGTTGGATCTAATTTTGGTAGCTTTTTAACATCGTCTAACGATTGGATAGGGCGCTCAAACTTTGGACCTTCACCAGTTTCAAAGTAAAGTCCAAGTCCCATTGCATCTGGAATAGTCAAAATATCGCTAAACAGAATCGCCGCATCTAATGGATAACGACGCAGCGGCTGTAATGTCACTTCACATGCCAGTTCTGCATTTTTACAAAGGCTCATAAAGTCACCAGCTTGTGCTCTGGTGGCACGATACTCTGGTAGATAACGACCAGCTTGGCGCATCATCCATACTGGTGTGACGTCAACTGGTTGTTTTAATAGCGCTCGTAAATAACGATCGTTTTTTAATTCGCTCATAGCGTCTCTATTCCAATACTTAAATTCAATTGTGCGGATTGTATCACTAAGTGCACATGGGCACTATCTAAACTATCCTTGCCAACGCCTCGTTATGATCTAGATTAAACCTCACTTTATTAGGAACAAATTCATAAGCTTGTGTAAAAATTACCGAAACAAGCGATTAAACTGTTTGCAACACGATTAAAAGGTTGGTATAAAATTACCGCGTTAGAAAAATAACAACAAAACACCTTCAATTAGAAAAATAACAACATTACGCAACAAGCTAAACTGCTATTTTGAACCACCTTGAGTTTCTCTCGGTGGTTTTTTTATTTTTATCCTCCTGAATTTGTTAACATTCCCGATAATCAAACCAATAATCTTTTGATCTTTTTACGCTTTTACAGAAAAAATTGGTTGACCTTTTGCCCCGTTTCCCTTTCCATAGAGGTAGGTAACCCGCTTAAGGAGAATCACTATGCTTTCGCAGTTAGAACAAGCCCAACAGAAATGGGGAGGCAGCCATAGTGTAATTGATGCATGGTTAGCAGAGCGTCAGGAACTATTGGTTTTATATTATAAAGTTGCAGGATGCTCACCAACTCGAAATGGTAAAGCACTTCCTGAGCAAGTTGACATTCAGTCATTCTGCCAGATTTTGATGGACTATCTTTCAGCTGGTCATTTTGAAATTTATGACAACATTGTTGAGGCCTGCCAAGAAAAAGGCCCTGAAAGCGCAAAACTGGCTCAGTCACTGTACCCTCGGATCACAGATACGACTGATACCGCACTTGATTTCAACGACAAATACGCTGAAGTAAATCAAGAAACGCAAGAATTAACAAACTTCGATAACGACCTGTCTGTGTTAGGTGAAACGCTTGAGTTACGCTTCCAATTGGAAGATGAACTTATCGATAACCTTTATTCTAATCACACAGAATAGTCTACATTTGCGGGAACCAGCATACAAAAAAGGTGAGATAGCTATCTCACCTTTTTCGTTGCAAGCAATATCAAATTACTCAGCAGCTTCTTCAGCTTCACCTTCAATATCTAGCAGCTCAACTTCAAATACCAATGTTGAATTAGCTGGAATTTTACCAAGGTCACGAGTGCCGTATGCAAGATCCGCTGGAATAGTAAACTTATACTTAGCGCCAACATTCATTAGCTGTAGACCTTCAGTCCAACCAGCGATAACTTGGTTTAGGCGGAAGCTTGCAGGTTCATTACGCGCATAAGAGCTATCGAACTCAGAGCCATCTAGTAAAGTTCCCTTGTAGTGTACTTTAACCATGTCAGTTGCAACTGGCTTTTCACCATCGCCTTCGCTTAGCACTTCATATTGTAAGCCTGAATCAGTTACTGTAACGCCTTCTTTTTTCGCATTCTCGGCTAGGAACTTATCACCTTCTTCTTTATTTTTCTTCGCGTCAGCTTCAGCTTTTGCTGTCTGCTTTTCACGAACAGAAGAATCTAGCGCAGTTAGCACTTCACGAATTTTAGCTTCGTCTAACTTGGCCTCACCAGCAAGTGCATCTTTAAAGCCACGCATCAGCAGCTCTTGATCTAGTTCGATACCTAGCTCTTTTTTGTCTGCTAAATCTTTTTGCAAGAAGTTACCAACTGAAGCACCGATACCGTATGCTTGCTGTTGCATTTCAGTATCCAACTTAACTTCAGCAGGCTTTTGCTCTTCAGCTTTTTTATTACACGCTACTAGTGCTAACACTGAAGCAGCAACGAGTGACAATTTAATCGTCTGTTTCATTCTCAACTCTCCGACAGTCCCTACTATCAAAACACCAATGCTCGCGCAAGAGAGCTTGATATGCGGTGCCATTGTTAATTTTATATTAATAAGAAAAGGTGCTAGCCACATTAACATTCTCTGATCAGAATGCCAATATGCATTTGCTTGCCATTATCGCGTAACGACATTACGCTTTTAATACGCTAATATCAAAATAATATCTTGTTTTTAGTGCCTTTAGTCTACCTGTTGTAGACTTCGGAGTTAAGGAGGATTTACCTAATTTATGGTCAAACTCGTCAACATTAAGTGGACAAGCCTCCTCTTTGCATGCGCGATGCTCAGTTGCTTCACCTTAACCGGCTGTGGCCCTGATACTTCAAAAGCCGTTATGACCGTAGAACATGCCAGCAGAGGCGCATTTTCTGCTGCGATCTCTGTGGATGGTCACTACAGCCTAGTTTCTTCCATAGAGCATGGGGCCGTACTTTGGGATAATCAAGAGCAAGGCCTCAAATTTCAATGGCGTCACTCTGATGCGCCCGACGACCTTATTCACTCACTAGCTTTAGCCAATGATAACTCCACAGCCGTTACAGCCACTGATAAGACATTCGCTATCTGGAGTGTCGAAAACGGTCAAAATCTAGGGTATTTCGAGATCGAGTCTGGCACTATCCGAGATATCACTATTAGCAATGCGGGCCGATATTTACTCTACGCCCGTAGCGATAACGTTGTCGTTCATCTCGACTTAGAAAGCGGAAGGCGAATAGAGTTCCTTGGACATCAAGAAAATATCAATTCTATTGCCATGTCTCCCAATGGCCACTTTGCCTTAACCGGAGGCAACGACTATACCGCTTACTTTTGGGATACTAGAACGGGGCAAGTGATCCATCGCTTTAATCACCCAAGTCGCGTGACCAAAGTTGCATTAGATGACCAAGGAAGATTTGCTTTTACCGCAGATAGCATGAAAAAAGCGAGTATTTGGCAACTAACTTCTGGTGATCTCAAAGCACAATTACAGTATATTGCTCGCCAGAAAATTTTCAGTGCAGTGCGCTTTAATCAAGACGCTACGCTCTTGGCTACCGGCTCACCTAACCGTGAGCTTATTTTATGGCGAGTAAGTGATGGCGAACGACTGCAAACTTGGCGTGTACAACCCCGGGAGGGGAGCCGCCCCAAGTCTGCGGTTGTATTTGACGTTGCTTTTCAAGACCGAGACACTGCACTGTTAACCGAAAGTTCCAGCGGACTACTGGAAAAATTTGCGCAGGTGAAAAAGCCATGAATGAAATCGAAAACAGAATTACTGAGCTTGAGGCTAAGCTTGCCTTTCAAGAAGATACAATCGAAACCTTAAATGAAGAGTTAAAGGCACATCAGCAGCGCTTGGCTAAAATGCAACGTCAAATTGAGCTATTGGCTGAGAAAATGAAAGAAGGCCGCGATCCGGGTTTAATGCCTCAACATCAAGAGCCACCACCACCGCACTACTAACAGACTAATTGAAAACCGGGATGAAAACTCACTCCGGTTTGAACACCCCAATGACTTGCTCAAACTGGCGTGTAGAAGCCTGTACCGCGTCTTTCGGCTGTGACATTACATGGCCACACTCAACACATTCAACTTTTTCAACATCATGCTCTTTGTAGAGCATCATTACGTCGATTTTTTGGCATTCTGGACAACTCGCCCCTGCAATAAAACGCTTCTTAACTTTCAACTCGACACCTCTAATGAACACTGAGTCTAAGGTTTGTCATTTTATCCTAATTTTATTTGTCATGATACGCTTGGAGTAAGTGATTGGATCCATGTTATGATGCGCGCAATTTAGACAGACTTTTAGAATTATGATCCAACTTTCTGATATCGAGCTACTTCGTGGCAGTAAAACACTGCTAAAACAAGCTAATGCAACGCTTTACCCACAACATAAGGCGGGTCTTGTCGGTGCCAATGGTTGTGGTAAATCTTCTCTCTTTGCGCTGCTAAAAGGCGAGCTGCAACTCGATTCTGGTGATTTTTCTATTCCAAAAGATTGGTCTATTGCATCGGTAAAACAAGAAACCCCAGCACTCTCCATTAGCGCACTCGAATATGTACTACAGGGACACCCTGAATACTATGTATTGAGAACGCAGCTACAACAAGCGGAGCGGGATGGTGATGGTGAACTACAAGCAAAAGCACACCAACAGCTAGAAAACATCAAAGGGTACAGTATTGAAGCCAAAGCGGGTGAACTACTCCATGGCCTTGGTTTTAGCAATGAACAGATAGAGTTTGCCGTTAGCGACTTTTCTGGAGGTTGGCGCATGCGCTTGAACCTTGCGCAAGCGCTGATCCGCGATGCTGATTTATTGCTTTTGGATGAGCCAACCAACCACTTGGACTTGGATGCTGTTTATTGGCTAGAACGCTTTTTGCGCGCCTATCAGGGTACATTAGTGCTTATTTCTCACGACCGCGAATTTTTAGATGCTGTTGTTGGTGAGATTTGGCATATCGACCAACAGCAGATCAACGTCTATAAAGGTCACTATTCTCAGTTTGAGCGTCAAAAAGCAGAGCGCATGGCACAGCACCAAGCGCTTTACGAAAAGCAACAAGAAACGATTGCACATTTAGAGAAGTTTATTACCCGCTTTAAAGCGAAAGCGAGTAAAGCAAAACAAGCGCAAAGTCGTGTGAAGGCCCTTGAACGCATGGAAATGCTCGCGCCCGCTCATGCAGATTCACCATTTAATTTTGAATTTGCAGATCCAACAAGCTTACCTAATCCATTGATGACACTAGAGCAAGCCAAAGCGGGCTATAGTGACGTTACCATTTTGCATGACATCAAGCTTAACCTCGTCCCAGGTAGCCGTATTGCGTTACTTGGCCGTAACGGCGCAGGTAAATCGACCCTAATCAAGTTACTTGCCGGCGATTTAACTCCACAAGCTGGTGAAGTGTTTCAACACCAAGGATTAAATGTAGGCTATTTTGCTCAGCATCAGCTTGAATCTCTCGATCTTGAGGCCAGTGCGGTTACCCATATTCAACGTCTAGACCCTAAAGTACCAGAGCAGCTTATTCGCGATTTCTTGGGCGGTTTTGCTTTTCATGGTGATAAGGCCCTCGAACCCGTTGCGCCGTTTTCTGGTGGCGAAAAAGCACGACTCGTACTTGCAATGCTAGTATATCAAAAGCCTAATCTGCTGTTACTCGATGAGCCGACTAACCACCTAGATTTAGAAATGCGACACGCACTTGTAATGGCCTTGCAAGGTTTTGAGGGCGCAATGGTAACGGTTTCCCACGATCGCCACATGCTGAAAAATACCGCTGACGAGTACTATTTAGTTGATAATGGGACCGTTTCTCAGTTCGGCTATGACTTAGATGCCTACTACCAATGGCTTATGAATGCCAATAAAGAGCAAGCGAAACCAAGCGCCTCAGAGGCTGAAACAAAGCAAAACTCTAATGCCAATCGTAAAGAGCAAAAGCGTCTTGAAGCCGAGTTCAGAAAAGCCATTCAACCGTTGAAAAAGTCGATTGAAAAGCTCGAAAAACAGCTCGACAAGCTCACTGAGCAAGCAGATGAAATTGAGCAAGCTTTGGCTGAAAACAGCCTATACACGGACGAGAACAAAGCAAAATTAAGTGACTTACTGGCAAAACAAGCCAAGATAACCCCTGAGCTTAATGACACAGAAGAAAACTTATTAATGGCACTGGAAGAGTTAGAAGAAAAGCAAAACCATTTCGATGGGACTGGAGAGATATGCTAAGTCGTGAAGACTTTTGGCAGTTTGCCTGTGAATTCTACAGCCGCCCGCGGATGCAATCGCGGCTGCTGAATTTGCAAGATGCTGCAGACAAAAATATCAACCTCTGTTTGTTACTTTGTTACCTCGACACTTTAGCACTGACAATTACCCCCGACACCCTAGCCGCACTGGTAAAGACTGCTAAGCAGTTTGACCAAGCGGTGTTACAACCTCAACGCGCGATCCGCCATACCCTAAAAACACATCATCAAGACTACCAAAACTATAAAAAGTTACGAGCTGCGATGCTGACTGCAGAGCTTGAGCTTGAAAAGCGTCAACAAGCGCTATTGTTGGAGACATTAAAGCGCTTTTCGATTGCGCCACTGCAATCAAGTAGCAATGTGCTGCTCTATTTGAGCCAGAGTGAGTACGACGCTTTATTCAATACGACTGACTTCTAAGCCATTAAATCAATATAAGCCCTGTTATTTACCCAACTCAGATATAAAACCTGATCGAGATCAAGCCTTTGCCTAGGTTTAATTTCACTCAGGATTGAAACTTGATCTTGATCATATCAAGCCCCTCAGACCTCCACTACTATTTACTCATCGACAAATTAGGAGGCACAGCCATGAACGTATTCTTTAGAGACTTTTTTTCCGACCCTGTGTTGTTTCTGTCTTTTGGCTTTTTAGGGATTGTAATTTTGCTGTGCTGTTATTACGTCTACTTTTTCATTAAAAAAGTCATGGACGCTGAAGTACCTAACGAACAATAGAACAGATTTAAATGTATTACCTTGGGGCGATTGAAGAATAAGTAGTAGAAGATCGGCTCGATGTAGTTCCCCAACTTGCAGAATTAAGCACGACGCACAAAGCACCTTATCAGTTTACTGGTCGGGTGCTTTTTATTTGCTTAACCCTCACCTGATAATACGTTAAACTGGCCAAAACCTGTTTTGCAACTGGATAGCTTCCTTTCTTTGCTTTGCGAGCAATCTTCAAAAAGACGCAGTTTCTATTATGAATCAAGCCATGAAAACAATAACAGCCAATAATTACGAATTTAAACCCGCTTGGTGGATGCGCAACCGCCATGCCCAAACCATACTTCCGCGATTCTTTAGGCCGAGATTACAGGTGCCCGTCGACTATGAAACACTAGACACACCAGACGATGATTTTTTAGAACTTGCATGGGCAAAACACGGGGATAAATCGGCACCGTTGGTTGTTGTGTTGCATGGGCTAGAAGGCAATATCAACAGCTTTTATGCAAAAGGCCTATTAAAAGCGTTGGTACACCATGGTTTTGATGCCGTACTGATGCACTTTCGCAACTGCTCACGTGAAGTGAATCGCCAAGCCAGAGCTTATCATAGCGGTGAAACCTCAGATCTTGGCTTTTTTATAGACACGCTAAAAGCCCGCTTTCCTAAACGGCCATTATTTGCGGTTGGTTTCTCGCTCGGTGGTAATGTACTTGCCAAATACTTGGGAGAAACCAAATCGCAAAGCGGTCTTGAGGCTGGTGTCGTCGTCTCTGCGCCTTATCACCTTTCTTCCTCTTGTCAGGTGATCAGAAAGAGCTGCTTTAAGCTCTATCAAAAATACTTGCTAGACAGGATGAAGAAGTCTTTTTCACGTAAGCTAGACACCATCCAATCGCAAATTAGGATAGACAAGCCTGCTCTTTATGCCATTAATGACCTATGGCAATTTGACGACAAGATAACTGCACCACTACATGGCTTTAACGGTGCGGAAGATTATTACGCGCAAGCAAGTTCGCAGCCTTACTTAACCCAGATCACAACACCAACACTCCTAATACACGCCGAAGATGACCCCATGCTATCATCGCAAGCCGTGCCTACAGCCGCTCAGGTTAACTCACCAGTGACGCTCGCAGTGAGCCCACACGGTGGTCACGTAGGGTTTATTTCGGGAAGTAACCCCTTTAAACCTAGGTTTTGGCTAGAAAGCGTTATTCCACAGTATTTACAACAAATTTATAGTAAGGCTAAGTAGTATGCTCATTCCTTATCAACAACTTCCACAAGAGACACTGGACAACCTTATTGAGCACTATGTGCTTCGTGAAGGAACAGACTATGGCGATACTGAAGTCAGCACCGAGAGCAAAGTAGCGCAAGTGAAAGCACAACTAAAATCCGGAGAAGCGCTGATCGTTTTCTCGGAATTGCATGAATCGGTGAATATAGTTAGCAAACAACAGTTTCAAGCAATGCAAGCACAGGAGGATTACGAGTATTAGGAAAACCTTTTATTCCTTATAGTTATCGCTAATCGTAAAGAGTTGTCGAAGTGACAATAGTTGTTACAATCAAAATTCTATAACTATAAAGGAAAGGTAATCTTATGAAGCTTGGCACTGCTCTTTGCGCCCTAGCGCTGGCTGTTTCTGCCGCCTATGCAACTGAATACACAGCCTCTGAGCGCGCAGTTAAACTCGCTCACGATAACATCCTAATTGATACACACATCGACGTTCCATATCGCATCCAAAGTAAATGGGATGATGTTAGCCAAGCAACCGAAAGCGGTGATTTTGATTACCCTCGCGCGGTAAAAGGCGGTCTTAATGCGCCATTTATGTCTATTTATATTCCTGCTAATTTAGAGTTTGAAGGTAAAGGTAAAAGCTATCAACTCGCTAATCAACTGATTGACGGTATGGAAGCCTTAGCGCACCGCGCACCAGATAAATTTGCGATGGCATACACTACCGACGACTTATATACGCAATTTGACAATGGTATTATGTCTATCGCGATGGGTATGGAAAATGGCTCACCCATTGAAGGTGAGATGAAAAACCTTAAGCATTTTTATGATCGTGGTGTCCGTTATATCACCTTAGCACACTCGCAAAGCAACCATATTTCTGACTCATCTTATGACGTACGCCGTAAATGGAAAGGCTTAAGCCCATTTGGTAAAGAGCTTGTGGTTGAGATGAATAAAATTGGTATGCTCATTGATGTATCACATATTTCAGATGACGCGTTTTATCAGGTAATGGATATTTCAAAAGTGCCCGTCATCGCTTCACACTCATCTCTTCGTAAATACACGCCTGGTTTCGAGCGCAATATGGATGACGAAATGCTCAAAGCCTTGGCAAAGAATGGCGGCGTGATCCAAATTAACTTTGGTTCGAGCTTTGTGACGGCAAAAGCAGGTGCTTGGTATGACAAGCGTGATGAAGCACAAAAAGAAGCTAAAGATAAAGATCGCACCGACTTTAGGGCAGCATTTAGAGCGAAAAACCCGTTCCCATTTGCCACACTTGATCAAGTTCTAGATCACATTGATCACGTCGTTAAGTTGATAGGGATAGATCACGTAGGCATTGGTTCAGATTACGATGGTGTGGGTGACTCACTACCTGTTGGCCTGAAAGACGTGTCAACGTATCCAAATCTTGTGCAAGGTCTCTTAGATAGAGGCTACAGCGACGCTGATATAAAAAAGATTTTAGGTGGCAATACCCTGCGCGTATGGAAACAAGCCGAGGCTTACGCAAAGAAGTTTGCTAAATAACCAGTAAGAACATCCCTTATCCAAACCTCAGGTTAAATAACCGTTCAAACGACTGATTTTATAGGGTGTGCCGCACAGCGCACCTTACAATACCTTAGACTTTAAACTGAGATAATTCATCCACCAATTTACTGGTGACTCGCAGTACATCATCCGAAATTTGGTGCGTTTCTCCAGACAACCGCTCGCCATTCAATGTTCTGTCATTTAAATCGGTTAGACTACTGCTAATCTCAGTAGATACTGCGTTTTGCTGCTGAGTTGCATGAGCGGTTTGCTCTGAAAGCTCAGTCACTTTAACCGCACTTTGTGCAATTAATTCCAATAACTCGGTTGCCTTTGCAAAACTTTCGACCGCAATATCAACATATTGCTTACCGCCTTCAATGGTCTTTTGTGAGTCCTCTACACTGTGTGAGAATGCTTCCAACATCTTCTGAATATCATTAGTGCTGTCTTGTGTTCGAGTGGCCAATGACCTAACCTCGTCCGCTACCACCGCGAATCCACGCCCTTGCTCACCAGCTCTTGCCGCTTCAATTGCCGCGTTGAGCGCTAATAAATTAGTTTGTTCAGCAATTCCGCGAATAACATCGAGCACTTGCGTAATGTTTTCAGAGTTTTTTTGTAAGGCTAACGAACTGGAAAGTGCCGCTTCCATATTATCAGCTAGATGAGTGATTTTTTGTTTTGAATCTGCCAACACCGTTTTACCTTGTGCTGCGTAGCGATGTGAAGCTTCAGCTTCTTTTAATGAGTTTTCTGCCACCGACGAGACTTCTTGGCTTGAGTGACTTAGCTGATGCACCGCGCTAACAATGGTATGTGATGACTTACCAAGCGAATCGATTAGGTCATGACTCTGCGTTGCATAACGACTCAGTTTTGACGACAAAGCCGATAATTCACCGCCATCTTTAACAAGGGCTGTAACCATTGCCTGTAAACTATCAAGAAAATGATTAAAGTTTAGCGACAGCTTTGCAAACTCATCGTTTCCTTTGATTTCAATGCGACCAGTTAAATCTCCATCCCCAGAGGCGATTTCAGAGATTCTATCGGAAACAAAATTTATCTGCTTTGCGAGCTGACGAGGGATTCGATAGGCAATCCAGCACGCAATACCAAGAAGAAGTAAAGCACCAACACCAAGCCCCCACTTTATTTGAATAACCTCAGAAACCACTATCGCACGACTTGCAGCAGATTTTTCATCGGCTAATTCACCTGCTCTATCAAGCACATCACGAACCGCACTAAATAACTTGGCAGACTTAATTTGAAGCGCCTTATCTGTCGGGGCTTTGATACTCGCCACCGTAACGCGATACCAGCTTTGGAAATCTACATCAAAAGTTGCAAAACTACCAAGCTCACTTTGGTGGAGCGACATAAACTGAATATATTTTTGATATCGCTGTTTGACCTGTTCGGCGTTTTCTTCAAAATCCACCCACTTATCTTCACCAGCTAATAGTTTGAGGTAAGCTTCCTGAGCTTGATAAAAGTCCCTATCCGCATTGAGTACCACTGACACGGCTCTTAAATAGTTCTCAGTTTGTATTTCAAGTGCTGATTGCACTTTATTGAGCAGCACTGAAAAACCAAAAAACACAAATAACAGCACGATCGTTAGCACAGCCGTAGGCAACGAACTTTTGACTCTAATACTATGTAAATCCATCTTCATACACTTCAAATAAGAGATAGTAAAAGCCTAGACCATATAAAGATTTATAGACAAATAATCTTCATCCATGCAAAAGAAAACAAAGTAATCACATTTCATTATTTTTTTACAACAACACTTCTTTGTATTATTTTTAAGCAGAACAAGCTATCGGTTTCGTGATAACAAACTTAATAAATCTATAAAAAGGATATTGGAAATGAAAATAAAGCTTCAAAAAAAGCAGCTAAAAAAGCTAACTCAAGATAACAAACTACCTCAGGAAGCAACGCCTCAAGTAGCTGGAGGTGATTACACGAGAGTTTACGGATGTCAGGACACGATGAAATGTGCATCTCGCCAAGACAACTCAGCTTGTTGCAATCACTCAGATCTTGCTAGCTGCCAAATCGGATTTACCTGCCTTTGCTAAATCTATTCACCCTTTAACAGCGGGTTTCCATAACCCGCGTACAGGTTGTTGCTCACGGTGTGAGTATTAAGATCAATTCTAATTTAAGAAATGCATCAAACAACAGCAACACTCAGGCTTTGAGTTATAAAAAGTGGATGATTTATTTCTCTGTATATATCGAAAAAACTGACTATCCATTGAGGCGATTTTAGGTAACTGAACTAAAAAGGTTGATTGCGGGAGCTATTAATTTATGAAGAGTGAACCGATGAATTTCTGGAGAGTTCTTTAGATTATACAGTCCAATTAAAAATTGGTTGCGGGAGCCATTAATTTATGAAGAGTGAACCGACGAGTTTCGGAGCAGTTCTTTAGAGTGTGCAGTCCAATTAAGAATTGGTTGCAGGAGCCTAATTTATGAAAAGTGAACCGATGAATTTCGGGAGAGTTCTTTAGAGTGTGCAGTCCAATCAAGAATTGGTTGCGGGAGCCGGATTTGAACCGACGACCTTCGGGTTATGAGCCCGACGAGCTACCAGGCTGCTCCATCCCGCGCCTGTATATTTTTGTGAATCTATTCTTCGTCGGAGACCGACGACCTTCGATTCTTTTCCAGGTTTAGCGAGTCCGACAAATGATTTATCATTCTGCTCCATCCCACGCCTGTATTTATACTTAATTTTAAGTCTTGTACTTGAGACTTTATACATCCAACTGATGTTGGTTGCGGGAGCCGGATTTGAACCGACGACCTTCGGGTTATGAGCCCGACGAGCTACCAGGCTGCTCCATCCCGCGCCTGTATATTTTTGTGAATCTATTCTTCGTCGGGTACCGACGACCTTCGATTCTTTCCAGGTTTAGCGAGTCCGACGAATGATTTATCATTCTGCTCCATCCCGCGCCTGTAAATTCTTAAAAAGGACTTCCTTTTCAAGAGGCCGCTATAATAATGGATTAAAATTTTATTGCAAGGGATTTAATGCTTAAAACAATTCAAGTGCGCAAAAATCCCACAACCTTAAACTTAAGCCGTTATTTATTCTATCGTTCGATGATGTGGGCTGATCAACTTTTGCCATTGCCAATCGGGGTGCCCCATAACAATAAAGTCTGGGTTTTCGGTGGTTTCTCGTCGATTGTAGGTCAGCGGGTTAAACTCAGCATCGGTAATACAACCTCCGGCTTCTTCCACGATGATCTGTGACGCGCCAGTATCCCACTCTCCCGTTGGTCCTACTCGTAAAAAACAATCCGCCTTACCTTCTGCGATAATGCAGGCTTTTAATGAACATGACCCAAGTGCCACTGTGTCGAACTGACTATTTAAGTACTGACTTACCGCTTCAAGCTTTTGTCTGCGACTTACTGCCAATGTCAGTGTTTCTCGTGGCGAGACGAAAATACGTTTACTTTCACCTGAGTCACTACGTTTGAACGCACCTTCATCTTTGCTGGCGTAATATGTTAGCCCTTGAGATGGCCAGTAAATGACGCCTAACACAGGATGATTATTTTCGATGAGCGCAATATTGACGGCAAAGTCACCACTTTCAAGAATAAACTCCCCAGTGCCATCCATAGGATCGAGTAACCAGTAGCGCTGCCAGTCTTGTCGCTCACTCAATGGTGGAATTGGTGTTTCTTCAGACATTACCGGAATGTCTGGTGCTATTTCAGCAAGACCCGCCATTAAGATCTCATTAGATGCCAAATCTGCTGCAGTGACAGGAGTGTGATCAGACTTTTCTTTTTTACCAATATCGTCAGCTTGATAAATTGCCATAATGGCTTCACCGGCACGTTTTGCCAGTGCGATGCAAGGCTCTAAATAGGACCGCAATTTACGCCTCCAGATTCAAATGTGCTTTTAATAACAGTAGTGCCGCGACACTTCTTGCTTCGGTAAAGTCCTCTTGGTGTAACAGGTCATATAATTTATCTAGCGGCCACTTCACTACTACCAGTGGCTCTGGTTCATCACCTTCAAGCTGTTCAGGGTAAAGTTCACTAGCGACCAAAATATGCATTTTGGCATTAAAGTAACTCGGTGCCAGTGACACTACTTTGAGTTCAGAGAAAGCATTTGCACCAAAACCCACTTCTTCTTTTAGCTCTCGGTTGCCCGCTTCCACCGGGGTTTCGCCTGGGTCAATTAGCCCTTTGGGAAAGCCGAGTTGATAGTCATGTGTTCCTGCACAGTATTCTCTCACTAATAATAGCTCATTATCAGCCGTTATGGGCACGATCATTACTGCGCCACGCCCACCGCCACGAACTCTTTCGTATTCTCGTTGCTCGCCATTCGAAAAGGATAACGAAAGTGCTTCTACCGTGAACAATTTGCTTTTAGCCACGACGTCGCAAGCTAAAATTTCTGGTGGTGTGGGATGCTTTTTATGTGACATAGATCATTATTTGCTATCATGGCGAATAACCTAATCATAAAGCCTTTGAAGTTAAATGCCTATGCTAAATTGGTCAAATATCGATACCGTTTTGTTAGATATGGATGGCACATTACTCGACCTCCATTTTGATAATCACTTTTTTCTCGACGTCGTGCCTAAGGCACACGCAAAACGTCAAGGCTTAACCCTTGAGGCTGCAAGGGCCGACATCCTCGCCCGTTATGACGCGGTAATGGGCCAGATAGAATGGTATTGCCTAGATTATTGGCAGGAGCAGCTACAGCTCCCTATTATGGAGCTTAAACGTGAAGTACAACACTTGATCTCCATTCGTGAGGATGTACCTGCGTTTTTAGAGGCCTTAAGAGAGAGTGGAAAACAGCTTATCTTGTTGACCAACGCGCACCCAAACAGTCTAAGTTTGAAAATTGAGCGTACCCAATTCGATAAGTATCTCGACAAATTGGTTTCAACCCATGAATATGGCGTAAGTAAGGAAAGTCAAATGTTGTGGCAACAGGTAGAGCGTGATTTGGGCTTTGATAAGTCCCGCACTTTATTTGTGGACGATAGCATTAGCGTGTTAAATGCTGCGCAAGAGTTTGGTATTGGCCATTTGCTTGCTGTTGCTAATCCTGATAGTCGGCAACCAGAGCGAGAGATCACTGAATATCTTTCAGTCTCCGATTACCGTACCTTGCTACCTATTATAGATTAAGCTGGGTAGCGAGCTTTTAAGCCGTCGTACACATGTGTTTTGAAGTCTGGGTGCGCTGTGTCTAGACTTTTCACCACTTCAACTAAGTGTTCGTTATCTTCTTGGCCATTCCATACCTTGATGTAAGAACCATCCTTATAGCCATGGTCTTGGCGGAAAAAGTTAAGCGTGTTTTTACCGACATATCCACGGTATAGGTCATCAATAGACATCCCGATTTGCTGCATACACCCCGCAAACGCATGGGCATCAAACTCGCGTTTGGTCACAGCCGCACTTGCAAGCAATTCAAGGGTTTCCTTGAAGTCCTCTGCGGTAGTTGGCTTTGCCAATTCAGCTTCTAACTGAGTCGCTAATTGCTCAAATGACGTTTCGCCGTCGATACGTAAAGACAAGCCAAAATGAAAAATATCCACTAGCTCTAAAATCACTTGCTCAGTATCTGGCGTTTGCTTTTTCCACCATTTCCAGCCGTAGTGATCTAGCATTTCTGCACACTCAACCCAAATTGCGCGGTACCATTCAAACCCTTGTTCAAACCATTGTTGGTGTACTTTGGTATTCATGGCATGTTGCATTTCTAGCATAACCACAAGCTTAGTGATGTTTGCAGACATTGTGCTCTCTCTTCATGGAAATCAATTACGAGCGATATCATACCGAAGTGAAAGATTTTCGCCAGCGCTTAGGTCTTCTGAGTCGATATCAACTTGAAACCCTAGGAACTTTTTATGCGCCATTTTATTTTATCGCTCGCTTTGGCTTGTTCAGCCTTTGTCAGCGCAGCTGAAATCACTAATATCGCCGCAGCACCTGAGCAAGTGAGTCCACTCCTTCCAGGCATTGATGCCCCTGCATTACAACTCAAAGATAAGTCAGGTAAAACTGTCGACCTCGCGACACGCTATAAAGAAAATATCACCGTACTGGTGGTTTATCGTGGTGGCTGGTGTCCATACTGTTCAAGACAGCTCGCGGGGATCCAAGAAATTGAACCTCAGCTTGTTAAAATGGGGGCACAAATTATTGCTATCGCACCAGACTCACCTGAGGCGCTGGCAAAAAGTACAATTGAATCCCCTCACTACCAACTGTTGTCTGATAACGAAATGCGTATGAGCCAAGCGTTAGGTCTCGCCTATTTCCTTGATGATAAAACAGCCCTTGCTTATCGCAACAAGTTGGGCGTAAATTTCGTTGATTTTGAGGGGAACGATAAAGTTGCCTTGCCGGTGCCGGCGGTATTTGTAGTCGATAAGAAAGGCTTGATCCAATTTCAATATGCAAACCCAAATTACAAAGTGAGATTGGATGAAAGCGTGCTACTAGCTGCGGTCAAAGCAGCTAGTCAACTATAGGAAAAGCACATAAAAAATGGAGTCCGAAGACTCCATTTTTTAGCGGTTTTCTAACCGGTTATAGTCAAATAAACCATATTCAACGCCACGTGTTTGCTTGGCAATGTCGTGGATTAAATCACTGTAACGCCAAAACTCTGGGTGAGTCCTGCGGATCCCATATTGCGCTCGTAGCGCTCGGTAATCAGACTCACTATTCATGTGGCTAAATGATGAGACAAAGTCCTCTTGTGCAGCCTCGCTTTCTAAATACCAAATTGCCTCTGGGTAATCTCCGATAAAGCCTGGCACAATCGTCGCAGTGTCTTCTGTATACGCTCTTTGCCCTTCTTCATTTAACAAACTGGAGATGTTGTAGTGGGCATTATGGTGTAATAGCGAGAACGCTTGATGTGAACCGTCACTTTGCTTAGTAATAATAAACGAGACCTGTGGAAGCAAATTAATCGCCCTAACGGACATGCTATTGAGTGCCTGCAGTGGCTTGCCGACGGCTTTATAGTCATAATCCCTATTTAGAACGGGCTTAAGCACAGCATGTAGTTTGTCATATAGCTCTTGCTTTGGATCGTCCGTTTCGTATTTTATCCCCGTTGGCGCACCGATTAGTGATTTGCGATTGATAAACTCACTTAAACTCAAGTGTGACTTACGATACCAATAACGTTTAATTTCCTGACGATGGCTAAGTGGCAGCAGATTTAAAAAGTTTTGCTCACCTTCAAGCCTCAAGAAGTCCATATATAAGCGTGTGATCAACTGATGACCAATGTTGCCATACACGTCAAAACCCGCCACCAGCAAGTAGTGAATGCGCTCGAACAAAGCATAGTCTAATACCCAAGCTGTTTTGGGAGGCTGGCCAATAAAACCTTTAACCACCGTTGCGCTATCAAAATGGCGGAAGATAGTTAATGCTGCATTCGGGTTTTCTCCCTCACCACGCCAAATCAAGTCCATATTGAGACGTTGCCCATCGGCAAACATCTTATCTGCAAGCTCAGTTTTAGCACGTAAGTAATCCTGTTGCTTTGTGGCGTATTTAGCCCAACTGGAAAGCGGTAACGCATTACTTTGCTCAGCCGCAGGTAGCACCAAATCTTCATCATGTTTAAGCAGCAGCTGGTTCACCGCTTCATTGCTATTTTTTTCAGGATCAACAAACGCCACCCAAAAGTGGTCGTTAATGACATTAAGCGCTATTTGGCCTCGGCATACAGGGCCTTTGATAAAGCCTTTTACAATTAACTCGGCCTCATCCAGCATAAATTGATAACGAGAATTAACCGGAATATCTTTGAATACCTTAAATGGGTTTGCTGCAAGCTCTGGCTCATAACCAGGCAGTTTATCCACGTGATAATCCGCTGCATAAAATTGCTGATGTAACCGTGATAGCTTAGCGTCATTCAATGCCAGTGGCATGTGAGTTTTTGACAAAATAGTACTGCGCACTTGCATCAATCGATAATACACCCTATCGACCTTAGGATCGTCAAATGGACGCACCGAACTCACCAACGCAATAGGCTGGCCTGGCGGCGTGCTTGAGCGTACCAATTGGAAAAACGCAGGGTCATCCAGATGAGGGAAGTGGATATGGGCTAAATACCAATGCTCAAATATATAACGCGCGGCAAGGCGGTGTTTATTGGAGTCCTGATTAAGAAATTGTTCCCACTTTTTCACTTCTTTTTGTGCTGCAACACTTGGCTTTGCAATCTGGCTCATTTTACTGCCACTTTGCAGCCATGCTTCCAAGGTTTTGAATTCATCATGCGTGAGCGCTGGTAAGCCGTAGGGCATGCCCGCATGAGGCTGCCGTTTCGCAAGGCTAGAAAACTCGTCCATGGTTGGGCAAGACTGCGTTCTATCTAAAGAGAAATCAAACTCTTTACCCAAGATGCCTTGCTCAGGAAAACGATGAGACATTTTTAACAGCAAGCTATTATAAAGCACACTTCCAGCTAGGTTGCTGTATTCAGATTGATTGCGCTCATTCAGCACTGGGGTAAAACCACGCTCGCGCCACTGTGTCGTGGTTTGAGCATCGAATAACAGCCGGGTTGGTGTTTGTGCTAACAACCGCGTGCCGTCATACACTAACTCCTTCGATAATCCCCTATCTATTCCTTCTGGAGATGACAATTTGAGCTGGCAGGGTGCGTCATAACAACCATGGCAAACCACACAACGCGACTCCAAAATGGGCTTCACGCTTTGCAAGTAACGTGCACCGCCTTGGTGATATTGTTCGATTCGTGCTTGGGGTTGTTCCGGTCCAAACATATCATCATATTTAGACACGCCCAAAGCCACACAGCCAGAAAGCACGGCGACAACCACCGCACAAAACAGTGCACGTTTAGACATTTACTCGCCCTCGTCGTCATCCAGCCCAAGATCAAAAGTCGGCATCATTTCTACTGGAGGCGAAACAAACAATGCATCGCTACTAGTACTCAGGACAGCACTGAGAATAGGCCCTCGATTAATAAGCAATTGCAACTGATGTTCCGCCCCTATCAACTCAGTCACTGTCGTACTAATGTTGTTGAGCGCATAGTCATCAATATGCAAGCTAATATTCTCATCTTCTTTTGGGTTTTGGCACAAATGAGCAAGGAGGTTCTCACTCAACATCACTGATACTTCAGCATCTGGAGAGTCGATATCACGATTCTCGATGTTGTCGTCTAACAAAAAAAGCGGCAGTGATAATGGGGTATCTTGTTGTAATTCCATCAAAGGTTACCATCTGAGTATTTGCTTTATATTAGCACAGTTAGATGGCTGATGGCTGAAAAGGGGCGACGATGCGCCCACCTTAATTACCAAGGAAGCGTGTCACCATTGGAATGCCAAAAACCACCACTGTTTTCGATAGTTAGGTGTTCAATTCTCTTAATTAAACGTTCCGCCGCAACATCTGGACCTATATCACCTGCAAACCCCACCATCTGCGTTTGCACAAAGCCAGGATGGAATAGTCCAACAGCGATATCTTGGTTTTTCAGCTCGTGAGCCATACTCACACTCGCCGCGTTTAATGCTGCTTTCGACATTCTATAGCCAATGTAACCACCAGAACCATTATCTGCAATCGAACCCATACGACTTGTGATCATGGCAACTTTGCTGCCTGCTTTGAGGTTATCGAGCAGTGCATGAGTGACTCGAATTGGTCCTAACGCATTAACGTTAAATTGGTGGTCGATATTTTCAAAATCCATTTCCGCTAGCGTTTCATTGTGAAATACCCCAGCGTTATTAATAAGAATGTCTATCTTCTCCGAGCCCAATGCCGCCAATAGCTTTTTCGCGCCATTTTCCGTTGCAACATCTATATCTTCAATGATATCCACGCCTAGAGATTCTAGTTCTGCTGATGCTTTGCGCACAACCGCCGTTACTTTGCAGCCTAGAGATAAGTATTGTTTACAAAACTCAAATCCGATCCCACGGTTAGCACCAGTCACCAAAACATGTAGTGTCATATCCTTCTCCTCACAATTTATACGCTCAAACTATTACAATTGGTATGAGTTTACTAAACTCAAGGTCAATCCTGACTGAATTCATTTTTATGATGTACTTTTTCACTTTCTGACAACTTTGCTACAGTTATAACTCTGACAACCGTAAGGATATGTTGTGAAACTCGCACTTAGCATCTTCTTCCTTTTCTTCATCCACAAGGCGACTTTTGCCTACCAAATCAATGTCAGTGAGCTGGTCGCTTATCAGCTTGGCCAGCAGCAAATCGCACAACTCATGCAAAAGATATACACACCTTTGGATATCACACCCACACTTGTCGTATTACCCAGTGAGCGCGGATTAGAATATGTAGATCAAGGGTTTTATGATGCGGAAGCAGGACGCACTAGCGCTATTGCAAATGCCTATCCTAACTTACTGCAAATACCCGAACCACTTGCAACCGTTCAAATGGCGGTGTTTTGTCTCAAGAAGGAGCATTGTACTTTGTCGACCCAGCAAGACTATGTGGTAATACAAGGCAGTTTAATAACGGAGCAAGTTTGCCAACGAAAAAAGTTGACATGTAACGCGGTCTCTAACGATGTTTCTGCGTTTCAAGCGCTTAAAAAAGGTCATGTTGAGCAAATTTTAGCTGATGACTTATTTGCGCTGGGTGCGCTATGCCAGTCAGGACTCGCCACAGTTTATGTGCGTAGGCTACGAGATGCGAGTTATCCTATTTATCACTATATCAATCGTAAACACCAAGACCTACTGCCGAAATTAACAGCGTCTATCAAGCATCTAAATAGTAGTGGCGAGCGCGATACTATTCTAAACCGGCTCTCTGATCACTTTGCCACTTGCCATGGCAAAGTGATTGAATTAGAAATACATTAAGTTGAAATATCATCCATGGCAGATTCTATGATAGAGAATACCGCCCCTTGAGGATCGGTTATCACGCTAAAGCGACCAACTTCTGGTATATCTGTCGGCGGTACACAAATTTCTCCGCCAAGCTTTTGGGCATATTCAGCTTTACTATCGCAGTCCAATACCGCAATATAAATCATCCAGTGCGGGGGAATGTCTTCACCCCATTCAGCCGTCATTTCTAACATGCCAGCGACGGGTTGCTCATTTACTTTGAACAAAGTGTAGTCCATATTTCCCATGTCTTTGACTTCGATTTGCCAACCAAATAATGCAGAATAAAAGTCACGACTTTTGTCACTGTTTTTACTCACTAGCTCAAACCAATAAGGAGTATTCGCTTCAAGATGACGTTGTGTGCCAATATGACCCCCCTCTTGCCATAACGCAAAAACCGCTCCACCTGGCTCCTTTAACATTACCATCCGCCCTGCCCCTGGGACATCATGTGGGCCTGCAAGCACTTCCGCACCGAGTTCGTTGGCTTTGTTTAGACATTCATCGACATTGTCTACCGCCACATAAGCAAGCCAGTGACTGGGCATGCCCCCTTGTTGTTGCTCAGCGGTCATCTGATACATAGCAGCGACATCATCGGCTTCTTTTTGCAACATGGTGTAATAACAATCTTCACCAATAGGTTGGTCAAGAATTTGCCAGTCAAATAGTTGGCTATAGAAAGGCTTAGCTGACTGCCAGTCGCTTGAACACAGTTCAATCCAACAAAAGTAACCTAGTCTAAATTCACTAATTATTGCCATAGGGGATCACCTGTCAATCAAAGTCTAATTGAATATAGCAGCAATCAGCCGATAAGAAAGCACAGTCAGAATATGGCTTATTTTTCAATTTGCCCATACTTAGGTGAGCGCACGCCATAAAGCAAACCATTGCTTGAGTCCGCTGATAACAATCTCTGTGACGCTTTTTGCGAAACT
Organism: Pseudoalteromonas galatheae; assembly: GCF_005886105.2. NCBI lineage: Bacteria > Pseudomonadati > Pseudomonadota > Gammaproteobacteria > Alteromonadales > Pseudoalteromonadaceae > Pseudoalteromonas > Pseudoalteromonas galatheae. The sequence goes on along the minus strand of NZ_PNCO02000001.1, from coordinate 3,960,445 downwards.
TCAAATCCTTTATCTGAAGTGCTTTCAATCACTTGGTTTAGCACCGCGCCAATCAATGCTCCAGCCAAACTGCTATCATGATCACTTCTGTCTTCACTACTTGAAGCTTGTGACTTACCACGCCAAATTACTTGGCCAGTTTTTAAATCAACCAACCTTGCCGATAGTGCGACGGTAGTGTCACTATCCAATACAACGTATGACGTACCATAATCTTGAATCTCAATGTATAAAGCAGCGTCGGCAGCAAAGATTTCATAGAGCTTGTCTATCGCGACACTGTGAACATCATGAGCCACAGTTAAGCCGTTATTTTTAAAAGTCTCATTGACCAAAGATACTGGAAAAACATAATAGCCAGAGTCTGCAAGTGGCTTCACCACTGTCGCCATTACTCCAAAAGGGGCTACAACTTCATTGGTATTATTGACAGGCGGTAACACCAGTATCGACTTAGGATCGCTTTGAATAAAAGCGCTGTAATCCTGTTTAGGTGCCGTCGCACAGCCATTCAATAAGGCAAAAGTCAAAAGCACCAAGCCCGCTTTAATCCATTTCATGTTATTCTCCCTGCGCATTTTTTTGTAAAAAGTCGATATATTGCTTGGACTCAGGATACAGTTGTTTTTCCTTTTCAAAATAGGCAAACCCTTTTCTGTCATCCCCTTGCATCAAGTATAAGTAACCGAGATGCGCATACATGCCTGGTGCTGGGCTGACCTGAGCTGCTTCGGCGCGCGTTATGCTTGACTCTAATTGACTGACCTGCTCCTCAAGGGACTGTCCGTCACCTCGAAAGAACTCATAAAGGTTACGTTCGTAAGAACCGTAATAATATTGGGGTGCCGTACTCTGACACCCAGATAATATCAATAGTAAAGTCGCCACAAATATCGTTTGCTTCATAATTTACCTAAGATTTAGATTAGCTGTGAGATTATTTATAGAGGCTTCCAATCGCCTTTCTCGATGCCGCTAACCAAGTTGTTAACCGCCTCACGAATGGCTAAATCAAGTACCTTGCCGTTAAGCGTTGAGTCATACCCAGCAGTGCCACCAAAGCCAACCACTTCACGATTAGACAAGCTGTATTCACCAGCACCTTGCACTGAGAAAACAACTTCTGAACTGGTCACATCAACGATATTAAGATTTACCTTAGCGTAAGCAATTTGCGATTTTCCTTTACCTAAAATGCCGAATAGCTGTTTATCACCTACTTCTTTTCGACCAAACTCAGAAACATCTCCCGTAATAACAAAGTTAGCACCTTTAATGCTTTGTTTTGTACCAGTAAACCCAGCTTCTTGGGCGATCTCAGTCATGTTTTCTCTATCTAAAACAATAAAGCGATTGCTCTGCTGTAAGTGTGTGGTCAGAATAGTTTTTGCCTGAGAGCCTAAGCGGTCCGGTCCTGAACTAAACACACCATTATGAAAAGCTGAACGGTTTTGCAACTTACCAACCGCTAACTGGCTTTTTGGGCCATTGTAAGCCTGGTTATATGAGGCCACTTTTGGCGCTTCTACCGTTCTTGATGCTTCCGTTGCGCAACCCGCGGTTAATCCGACAAACGTCAATGCAATTACTGTGGCGAGCGGTTTATTCATTATCATTCTCCTAGAGTCTTAAGCGTCTGTCTGCGACGCGACGAGTCGTTTTGTTGATATTAATGTAGATTAATTTCGCTGACTTTAGTGTTAATTTTTGTTTGAGAACAATACAATCACGCTACATCTAGACTGGGGTGTTAAAGACATTGAAATATCAAACCGAGCGCCGCATCAGAAAAAGTGGTGTAAACGACTAGAGGAGTGGCTATCAAAAAAACTATAGCTCCTTTATTAACAATAAGTTATTAAATCAGTAAGCTTGTGATTCGCTTAATGCTACTGGAAGCAGCAGGTAAGATCACCGTTAGCAAATCGCCGAACACTTTCCAACAAATTAGCGCTGACGCATCACGCCTTCTTGAATGGTCGATGCAATCAACTCACCTTGGCGGTTGAAAAATTGGCCACGTACTAGGCCCCGGCCATTAGACGCGCTTGGACTATCAACACTATATAAAATCCACTCATCCATTCTAAACGGACGATGGAACCACATCGCATGGTCTATTGTTGCAACTTGCATATTAGGCTGCATAAACGACAAACCGTGTGGTTGTAGTGCCGTTGGTAAGAATTCAAAATCAGAGGCATAAGCCAGTAAATAGTTATGGATCCTTCTGTCGTCTGGCATGTCACCATTGGCTTTAAACCAAACATTTCTCACCGGATCCTGTTTTTTGGGTTTAAATGGATTTTGAAAGTTTACAGGGCGCATATCCAGCGGCATTTCTTGCGTAAATTTAGCTCGAAGTGATTCAGGAATGAGGTCTGCATGTTCTTGATAAAAGTGGAGTGATGACTTTAACGTTTCAGGCTCTGGCACATCCGGCATCAAAGATTGATGAGAAACGCCAGGCTCGTCACCTTGGAAAGAGGCTGTCATGTAAAATATCGGCTTACCATATTGAATGGCACTGATCCTACGTGTGCTAAAACTTCGACCATCACGAATATTTTCAACATCGTAGACAATGGGCTTACTCGCATCACCAGGACGCAAAAAGTAAGAGTGCAGCGAGTTAACAAAGCGCCCTTCTGGTAAGGTGTACTTTGCCGCAGACAACGCCTGCCCCATCACCTGACCTCCAAACACTTGAGGAAAACCAAGATCTTGGCTTTGACCTCTGTATATCCCTTGCTCAATTTCTTCAAGGCTGAGTAAATCCAACAGATTTTGTAACACTTGACTCATGTTGCACTCCGAACGTCTAGTAGAACTGGCGATAGTCGTTATAATGAGATAATACTTTTACCAAATCCAAGTAAGACACGGACTGGTAGCAAACCAAGTATATTGCTCAAATGAGTATAATACATCATAACTCAAACTATTGGACTAACCTATATGGCTTATTGGCTGTTTAAAACAGAACCCGATGCATTTTCCATTGATGACTTAAAAAACGCGCCTGAGCAGCAAACTTTTTGGGAGGGAATTCGTAATTATCAGGCAAGAAACTTCCTGCGCGATGAGGTTAAGGTGGGTGACTCAGTGTTTATTTACCACTCAAGCTGTAAAGTGCCTGCGGTTGTCGGTATTGCCAAAGTGGTGAAAGCAGCAGAGCCAGATCCACACCAATTTGACTTAAGTAGTGATTATTATGATGCCAAATCAAGCACCGATAGCCCTCGCTGGGTAGGCGTCACTCTAGCATACGAGCAGCACCTACGCCCGGTGACCCTGCAGGCGATAAAAGCCAACACTGCGCTCACCGAACTGGCTCTAAAAAAAGGGGGGCGATTATCCATCATGCCCATCATCGAACCTGAGTGGCAGATTATTTTAGAGATGTCGGGGCAAAGCTAACGTTTTGCTTTGCCTTTTTGTCGTCCGTGTTTAGGCACTATGCTGATATATAGCAGCAAAGCGACCCAAGAAAATAGTAGCGTTCCTATCAGCCAGCCGTTTTTTTCATGCCCTTTGCTGCGCTTGCTTCCTGCAACTAAAGCGACAGGAAGTAAGTAAGCGCATACAATTGCAATCATCAAGAAGAGTTCTTCGAACATAGTGATGACCAGTCAACCTCTGATGCAAGCACCCGTTGCGGTGCAATATAGTGCAAAATATCTCCCCCTGTAATGTTGTAATCCAGAGGTGGGTTTAGATCCATATTTAGCGCATTTATATCGTGCGCAACACCGAGCAGCGTCGCATCATGATGCTGTTTAAAATAACCAAAAATATCACCAAAGGTTAAACAGCTTACCTCTGCTGGTAAGGCTAAGCTGAATTGCGTATCGCCGTGTAGCGTCGACAGCAATTCCTCTTGTACTCGGCTTGAGCCAGGATCTTGCATGGCTCGCACTAAGATTTCAGCAGACATAGATGCTGAGCATTCAACATTTTTACAATGCTCTCTTAAAAGCAGTGCTTTGCTATCGTCCAAGAAGTGCGCGCTAATATGCGCTTCGGGTTTTACTACTCGGCTAAGCTTTAGCGCGGTGGTAAATGTCTGATTATCATCATCGCCATCAATGATGATTTTGTCAGCCCGCTCGATGTTGATCCGGCTTAACTGTTCGTCATCAGTAAAACTGGTTAAACGCGCAAATGCGACTTCCGGATAACTCAACAGCGGATGCTCCATGGCCTCGGTGACCGCCAATACGATTTTTCTATCTTCGCGCTTATTGTCACCTAGAATATAATCCACCATTTTTTTCGTTCTCACATCATGCCAACCAAAAATTACGATGTGGTTTTGCAAATGTGCAAAATCTTTTTCCCCTGTCATGCCTCTTCTCACCCAATACGTCACAAATTGTCCAGCTTTTCCCAATAACACACCAAATAGCGCAAGGCCAAATGGGATCTGTATAATGGCAACGACTAAACGGCCAAAATCCGTTGTTGCACTAAAGTCTCCGTAGCCAACTGTTGAAGTCGTCACCACGTAGTAATAAAAGAACGTGCTCAGTGGCAATAATGCCGATTCATTGCTGAGCCATAACAACCCCCAAGTCACCAACATATGAATGAGCGTTGCCATAAATAACAGTTGCCAGCTGGCCTTATCCACATGAGCCCGCATCAAAACAACTAAACGCTTAAAAATTATAGGCATATTGCTTCCCTATCAAATACATACTGCTACCTTACTGCAGATTTTAGCCAAAAAACAACACGACATATCGACTTCTTTGATATAGTCTTAGAAAAGGTTACAAGAAGTAATGAGGGGTTAACATGGCTGGCGTATTGGCCTCAGTAAATCAACGCACACAACTGGTGGGTGAAAACCGCCTAGAGTTGCTATTGTTTCATCTTCATAGCCGCCACTTTTTTGCGCTCAACGTCTTTAAAGTAAAAGAAGTTGTTAAGCTCCCTCATCTTAACAAAATGCCCAATGCACACCCTAAAGTGTGTGGCGTAACCAACATCCGTGGCGAGTCTATTCCGGTTATCGATTTACGACAAGCGATATGCATGCCGCCATGCGACCGAGACAAAGACTGTAACTTAGTGATCACAGAGTACAACCGCTCAGTGCAGGCTTTCTTAGTTGGTAAAGTTGACCAAATCGTCAATACTACGTGGTCCGATATTATGCCAACTCCTAAGTCTGTTGGCCGTAACCATTACCTCACCGCACTGACTAAAATAAAACGTGACGGCGCTGAACACATCGTTGAAATCATCGATGTAGAAAAGGTACTTGCCGAAATCGTTGAATACAAAGTTGAGATCCCGCAAGACATTCTAGATAAAGATATCATCAATGAGTTTCATGGCCGTAAAATTTTACATGCCGATGATTCGCCGACCGCTCGTCGTCAAGTTGCCGATACCTTGGCACAATTGGGCATAGAAATCATCCCGGCAACTGACGGTCAAGAGGCGCTCAATGTATTAAAGCACTGGGCCGACGAAGGTATAGACGTACAAAAAGAGTTACTTGCGGTGATCACCGATGCAGAAATGCCCGTCATGGATGGCTACCGACTGACCTATGAAATTCGCAACGACAGTCGCCTGAAAGACCTTTATGTCATTCTCAATACCTCACTCAGTGGCAGCTTTAACCATGCCATGGTCGAAAAAGTGGGCTGTAATGCGTTTCTATCAAAGTTCCAGCCCGATTTATTGGTAACAGAAGTACAAAACCGGTTGAAGGACGTTTTGCAAAAATAAACATAAATACTGTATAAAAAACCAGTTTATGTTTCTTTATAAATCATAATGTTACCTTTACTCAATTAGGTTTGCTTTGCGATATGCTGGGATTTACGGCAGCGACTCGGTATACTTGCCATCATTTGAGCAAATAGGCAAAGCAATGGACGTATCAGAATTACTCGACGGCCTCAACGACAAACAGCGCGATGCAGTCGCCGCACCTCTGCAAAACATGCTAGTGCTCGCAGGTGCGGGATCAGGTAAAACACGAGTACTCGTTCATCGTATAGCTTGGCTTATGCAAGTTGAGCAGGCCTCTGCATTTAGTATTTTCGCGGTAACCTTTACCAATAAGGCAGCCAAAGAAATGCGTGCTCGTGTTGAAGCGACGCTCAATGGCCCTGTTGGTGGTATGTGGATAGGCACTTTCCACGGCCTTGCCCACCGCATGCTACGCGCCCATCACCGTGAAGCTAAATTACCAGAGTCATTTCAAATTTTAGATAGCGATGATCAGCAACGAATGATCCGCCGTTTGCTCAAAGCCATGAATATCGATGAGAAAAAGTGGCCACCTAAGCAGTTAAGCTGGTACATCAGCGCGCGTAAAGACGAAGGGTTAAGACCCAAAGATATTCAAGCATATGATGTCAATGAACAGCTGATGTTGAATGTATATAGTGCTTACCAAGATGCCTGTGATAGAGCTGGTCTTGTTGACTTTGCTGAGATCCTATTGCGCTGCTACGAGCTATTACAGCAACAACCTACCTTGCTACGTCACTATCAACAACGCTTCCGCCATATGCTAGTGGACGAGTTCCAAGATACCAATAGCATTCAATATTTGTGGTTGCGCCTGCTGGCAGGTAGTGACAACAATATCATGATCGTAGGTGATGACGACCAAAGTATTTACGGCTGGCGTGGTGCAAAAATAGAAAACATCAAACGTTTTCTGGACGACTTTAACGCCGAGACGATCCGACTTGAACAAAATTATCGTTCTACTGCAACCATTCTAAAAGCATCCAATGCGCTCATTGAAAACAACGCGGAACGAATGGGTAAAAGTCTCTGGACTGACGGAAACCAAGGCGAGCCAATTTCAATTTACGCCGCTTTTAATGAACTTGATGAAGCACGCTTTGTGGTTGGCAAAATTAAATCTTGGTTACAGGCTGGCAATGCGCTCAGCGACAGCGCGGTACTCTACAGAAACAACGCACAGTCCCGAGTATTAGAAGAAGCCCTACTTCAAGAAGGGTTAAAATACCGTATTTATGGCGGTATGCGTTTCTTCGAACGCCAAGAGATTAAAGATGCCCTGTCTTATCTTCGTATAATCAGCAATCGCAATGATGACGCAGCATTTGAGCGTGTGATAAACACGCCTGCCCGTGGTATTGGCGATAAAACGTTAAGCCATATTCGCGATTGTGCGCGTCACGAATCACTCTCACTTTGGGATGCAGCCAAAGCCGTGCTTGCACAAAAGCATTTAGCAGGAAGAGCTGCTACAGCGGTGACAAAATTTATTGAACTAGTCGAGCAGCTCGACGATAAAATTGCAGAACTTGAACTGGCACAGCAAGCACAGACAGCCATTGAGCAGTCAGGTCTCATGGCAATGTATCAAGCCGAAAAAGGCGAAAAAGGCCGCGCTCGAGTGGAGAACTTGGAAGAATTGATCAGTGCTTGTGGTCAGTATGAGCTTCCTATCGATGAAGACTTTACCTCACCATTACAAGGCTTTTTAGCCTATACCTCTTTGGAGGCAGGCGAAGGCCAGGCTGACGAGCATGAAGACGCAGTACAAATGATGACGCTGCACTCAGCCAAAGGTCTCGAGTTCCCACTGGTCTTTATGGTTGGGGTGGAAGAAGGCATGTTCCCATCGCAGCAAAGTAATGAAGAGTCGGGCCGCTTGGAAGAAGAGCGCCGCTTGTGCTACGTCGGTATGACGCGTGCCATGGATAAGCTTTACATTAGCCACGCAGAAAGCCGCCGCTTGTATGGTCAAGAAAAACATCACAGCCCTTCAAGGTTCTTACGTGAAATTCCTGAAGACTGCATGGAAGAAATTCGGATTAAAACACAAATTTCTCGCCCTGCTAACTCGGGTCGATTCAGCCCATCAATCAGTCATGCGACTTTTGAAGATAGCGGCTTTAATTTAGGCCAGCGTGTCCTGCATGCCAAATTTGGTGCAGGCACAGTGCTTAACTATGAAGGTGCTGGTGCTCAGTCACGCATTCAAGTTAGCTTTGATGATGTTGGTAGTAAGTGGTTAGTAACCGCCTATGCAAGACTTCAAGCACTCTAATCTGCCGCTATTACGCTCTCAGCTTGCCGATGCGCGCCATCGGCAACTCTTGCTTATCACCGGCAGCCAAGCTTGGTGCTACGCGCAGTGTCAGCAGCTACTAGCAAACTCAAACGATAATCTTATCCTAAGTAGCAGTAAGGCATTAGAAAATGCCGTTTGGCCTGAGCATTTACACCAAATACTCGGACAAGAATTTAGCAACTTAGTCTACGACGGCTTTAGTGGTATTGTGCCTAACAAAATCGCAGCTGCGGCGGGCACTGTAAAGGCAGGCGGCTTACTGCTGTTGTTACTTCCCGAATTAGATGCACTCGACCACTGGCTAGACCCTGCAATTACCCGCTGGTGCTCTGAGGGGCAAATACCCAAACATAGCTACTTTTTAAAAAGGTGGCAGCAACTCTGGCAGCAACAACCAGCTTGGCATATCAGCGAGCACTTTGGGGTTCAACTGCCCTCAGCGTATCTTGCTGCAAGTTCAGCGGTTTGCGGTATTGAAGAGCAACAAAACGTACTGGCACAACTCTCCACAGCATTGGAAAACCGGCAAAAACCTGTATTACTGAGCGCAGATAGAGGTCGGGGGAAGAGCGCGCTATTGGGCCTCTTGGCATCAAAGCACCCTACACAACAATTTGTTATTTGTAGCCGCCATTTCCATGCTCTACATAGTTGCTTTGACATGCTTGCTCAAGCACTCAATACCGAGGTTGAGGTAAAAACAAAGAAGCTGGCTAATCTCAGCTATCTGGCACCAGATGCGTTACTACAACAAGCCTCTACGCTTGATAGCAATACGGTTATTTTGGTGGATGAAGCAGCCGCCTTGCCAGTTCCATTTTTAATACAAGTCGCTCAATTTGGTTTTCGCTGCATTTTTTCCAGTACCATAGTTGGTTATGAGGGTAATGGTAGAGGCTACACATTGCGGTTTAAGCGCTACTTGGAATCACATTACCCAAGTTATCTTAACTTCACCTTGTCGACTCCTATTCGCTACGCATCGGATGATCCGTTGGAGCGGCAGATCAGGGATTTATTTGTACTCGAGTGTAAAGCGACATCACCCCAACTCACCTCGCCAACCACAATGCGTGCTATCGCACAGAGTGAGTTGTTAGAAAATAGCTCGTTACTTGAGCAAGTATTTTCACTACTCGTATTAGCACATTATCAAACCAGCGTGGATGATTTAAGGCAATTATTAGATGCACCCGATCTCCACTTACAGGGCGCATTTTGCAATAACGAGCTAGTAGGCATTTGCCTTGCTGTTATCGAAGGCGGACTCGCTGCAGATCTCGCAGGAGATATTCTGGTAGGAACGCGAAGGCCCGCAGGCCATCTCATGGCGCAGCAGCTAACGACAAGCTTTGGTGACAACCGCTTTGTCACCGAAAAAAGCGCTAGAGTCGTTAGAATAGCCGTACACCCAGATGTACAACAGCAAGGAATTGGCCGCCGCCTACTGGCTTCTTTTGAAACCACATTATCAAAAGATATCAGTTACATAGGAACCAGTTTTGGTCTTACAGCGCCGTTGCTTTCGTTTTGGTCACAGCGTCACTATCAGCCAATGAAACTAGGGTTTAAGCAAGATAAAGCCAGTGGCGAGTACGCAGTTTTGATGCTTAAAAAAGTCAGAGGCGAATTAGACAACACCTATACTCAAGTATTTAAACAAGCTTTTTTCTATCAGTTACGCTCGCACTATCAACAACTTGATACTGAGGTGGTTGCCGCTATATTAGCTACAATGCCCTTTAAAAGCATAACTAGTGAACAGCTGGATTATTTGTGCTATCTACGTAACAGCAATCCGGTCGAGCAACAAGTATGTCCTTTTTTATGGCAGCTGATCACAACCGATCCTCGATTGCTTAAAAACTTAACTAAAGTTTCCAAAGCATTAGTAATTCGTCTAATATTACAGCAACATTCGACCCAAGTCGTACTTAATTTGCTTGGGTTATCTGGTAAAAAAGCCCTCACCACAACGCTTAGAGAGACAGTGCGGCAAGTATATGAGTATTTTCGGTGTTAAATTTTTACTATTCGTTTTTGCTTCTGCTGTACTAAATTTTACAGCTTCCGCTCAACCTGTTGTGAAAATTGGTATGTCCACCGCACTTTCTGGGCCTGCAAAAGAGATAGGTCAACAACTAAGGGCTGGTGCCGAGCTACATTTTAACTTTTATAACCAGCATAAAGCCGATAACGCCGCTGCAATTGAGTTGCAGGTGTTGGATGATGGCTATGAGCCACACAAAACCGTAACCAATGCTCGTAAGCTCGTTTATGAAAATAAAGTCGATGCATTATTTGGTGTTATGGGCACGCCCACATCTTATGCCATAAAGCCTATTTTGGAGCACTCTAAGGTCCCCTTTCTTATGCCATATACTGGCGCTGAGTTTCTTCAAGATCCTAATACTTTCAAAGTGTTTAACCTTCGCACTAGCTACAATAAAGAAGCACAAGATATCATCCGCTACTTTATCGATGAACAAAAACTACAGCGGGTGGGTTTACTCATTCAAGCCGATGAATTTGGTCTAACCGTAGAAAAGAGCCTCACCAGAGCGCTTTCTGAACGTGGATTAAAGCCCGTTGTGATAACACGTTTTAGGCGCAATACTGATGATATAGAGCGAGCCCTTGGACAAGCGCAGCGGCATCAAATAGAGGGCCTAGCTATGGTCGGCACCTACACGCCACTGTCCAAGTTTATTAATCGTGCCATAGAGGTTGGCCTTGAAACACAATACGCTACGGTTTCATTTGCCTCCTCCAATGAGCTGTTTGCCAGACTAAATGGCACGCCAAAGGTATTGGTCACCGAAGTGGTACCTGATCCTGCGGTTTGTAAAGGTAAGCTTTGTGACACTTTTCGCGAGGCAATTCGTAATACCACCCTGTCCCAAAATGAGCAGGTATTCGAAGGCTATCTCAATGCCTACTTATTAACGACTGCAATCCAGCAATGTGACCTGCCCATTGATAGTGACTGCCTACTAACCGCATTACAACAGGAGTTGGAGCATAACGCCGTTATTCAAGAGGTATTTATGCTCCAGCCAGCGCAAAAGAAATTGCCAGTTTACCGTTCCTTTTTCCAATAATGTTCTATGCTTAGTTGATACTGACCATATGCGAGGCTAACATGGATTTAATTAACTTTCGCGTCGGGAAAAAAACAATATCACTGCAAATCCTCGATATTCTATTAACTGAGCGCTACGAAGAAAACTTAACAGACCTACCTAATGACAACCCAAGCTTCCTTGGTGTTAAGGATTATATGGGAATACCCACTCCCATATTCGATTTAGGGATCATCCTCAATAAACGTTCTTCTTATGAGACTAACCAAGAACTTGTAGACATGCTTAAAAAGCGAGAAGAAGACCATAAAGAATGGCTACACGCTCTAGAAGCAAGTATTTTTAATGATGTTCCCTTCACTAAAGCTAAAGATCCTAAACAATGCGCCTTTGGTCAGTGGTTTTACGGCTTCAAAACTGAAAATGACGACCTAAAAGCGCTCCTAAAACGCTTCGAAGAACCACATGAAAAACTCCATTCATTAGCAGATAAACTGTTGATGATGTGCGCACAAGGGCAAAAACAACAGGCCATAGAAACGCTCGCTCGTGAAAAGAGCACCACCTTTAATAAGCTGATGCGACTTTTTGAATCCGCCCGTGACCAAATCATGCTCGACCATAAACCCATTATTGTTTTTACCACTCAAGATGGCCAAAGTCCGCATATCGGTTTGCTAGTCGACAAGGTCGAAGATAACGTTCACTGTGACGAAAGCGATATTAAATCACTGCAGGAAATGACCAGTATCGGTTTTGAGATAGATGCTCAAACCAAAAAGTTAATGAAAGGTTTGGTCAAGATGGGAAAACGCCACAGCGTATTGATTGACCCCAGTGCCATTTTCCGCCCTGAACATTTACAAAGCTATGAGCCCGAAGAAACGGAAGAATACGGTTTGTTTTAGGTTTGGAAAATGGAATACAAAAAAACGCCGCAATTTTTGCGGCGTTTTTTGTATTCTAAGTAACCTGCTTTCGAGATAAGTTGTTATCCCAAGTCCAGGTTAACTATTATTTAGCTTGGCGGCTAGCGCGTTTACGCTCGCTTTCAGTCAATAACTTCTTACGAATACGGATGCTTTCAGGTGTTACTTCTACAAGCTCGTCGTCATCGATGAACTCAAGCGCTTGCTCTAGTGACATAACAACAGGTGGCACAAGGTTTTGTGCTTCATCAGTACCAGATGCACGTACGTTGGTTAACTGCTTGCCTTTAAGCGCGTTTACCGTTAGGTCGTTATCACGGCTGTGAATACCAATAACCATACCTTCGTACACTTCAACACCGTGACCAATGAATAGGCGACCACGCTCTTGTAGGTTAAATAGTGCGTTTGTTAGCGCTTTACCTGCTGCATTCGCGATTAGTACACCATTCTTGCGCTGACCAATGTTACCGCCTTTGTGTGGACCGTAATGTGAGAACGTGTGGTACATCAAACCAGAACCAGATGTTAACGTCATAAATTCAGTTTGGAAACCAATTAGACCACGTGCAGGCATCATGAAGTCCATACGCACACGACCTTTGCCATCTGGAGACATGTCAGTCATTTCTGCTTTACGCAGACCAAGCTGCTCCATGATAGAACCTTGGTGCTCTTCTTGACAGTCAATGGTTACTGTTTCGTACGGCTCTTCTAGCTGACCATCAACTTCACGTAGGATTACTTCTGGACGAGATACTGCAATCTCGTAGCCTTCACGACGCATATTCTCAATCAGAATACCCAAGTGAAGTTCACCACGACCAGATACACGGAAGCTATCTGGGTTATCGGTTTCTTCAACACGTAGTGCAACGTTGTGCACAAGCTCAGCTTCTAGACGCTCAAGGATATTACGCGAGGTGACGTATTTACCTTCTTGGCCTGAGAATGGAGACGTGTTTACAGAGAAAGTCATTGTTACTGTTGGTTCATCAACAGATAACGGAGGCAATGCTTCAACATTGTTCTGGCAACAGATAGTGTCAGAAATTTTCAGTTCGCCAAGACCTGTGATTGCGATGATATCACCTGCAGTTGCTTGCTCAACCTCATGACGGTCAAGACCTAAGTAACCAAGTACTTGACCTACTTTACCGTTACGTGTTTTACCATCAGCACCGACGATAGTCACCTGTTGGTTAGGCTTAACTGAACCGCGTTTAATACGGCCAACACCGATAACACCTACGTATGAGTTGTAATCAAGCTGAGAAATTTGCATCTGGAACGGACCTTCAGGATCCGCGTTAGGCGCTTCAACTTCGTCTACGATAGCTTGGAACATTGGTTCCATATTGTCAGACGGCTCATCTAGGTCAAGTGTTGCCCAACCGTTGATTGCTGATGCGTAGATCACTTTAAAGTCTAGCTGTTCGTCAGTTGCACCTAAGTTATCGAATAGGTCAAAAACTTGGTCCATTACCCAATCAGGACGAGCACCCGGCTTGTCGATTTTGTTGATTACAACAATAGGCTTAAGACCCTGAGCAAACGCCTTTTGCGTTACGAAACGCGTTTGTGGCATCGGACCTTCTTGTGCATCAACTAGTAGTAATACTGAGTCAGCCATCGAAAGAACACGCTCTACTTCACCACCGAAGTCGGCGTGTCCCGGAGTATCTACGATATTGATACGGTAGTCGTTCCACTTGATTGCGGTATTTTTTGCAAGGATGGTGATACCACGCTCTCTTTCAAGATCGTTTGAATCCATCACTCGCTCTTCATTACCACCGCGCTGCTGTAGTGTACCTGATTGCTCAAGTAGCTTGTCTACAAGCGTTGTTTTACCGTGGTCTACGTGCGCGATAATCGCGATATTTCTTAACTTTTCGATGCTCATATTATTACTCAGTGAAGTTGGCCCTCAGTGATCCTAGTCGATCTACGCAAAAATGCGCGTTGAGATTGCCCGATTGAGAATTAAAGGTCGCGTATTATCTACTATTAATGTGACAGATGAAAGTTTATCCAACATTTTTTTCAATAATCCTGATCGGTCCGTGTATAAATCAACAACCTAGTCTGGCTTCTGTACGGTCTGATCGCAGCTATAGTCCATTTATGGTCTTTTATCGTCCGATTATGGACTGAACACTTGTAAATAAAAGACAAATATCATTAATATCAATAAGGTAAGTTTGGCATAGGCGTTGCTGCTCCCCTGTAGAGTAGAATAACTATCACAGCATACCGATACACAAGGTGCGTGGATTTGGAGTAAATATGGTAACGCATTCACTTAAAATGGCCTGGCAAAAACTTCGCAGCCATGTCAGTTACACCCTAACAATAATAATTACGCTCGCGCTGACACTCGGTGCGCTGGTAGCGATGTATAACCTAAACTATCAATTGCTCGCAGCTCCGCTTCCTTATCCAGATGCAGAGCGCTTGGTATTAATGCGTGGCGCGTTGGTAGATGACAATAATGAAGTGAAGCAAAGCAATTTTATTCCTCATGCTGGCAGCTTAGAGGCGTATGACAAGCAAGCACAATTTTCTGATATCGAAGTGATGGCCATTCAGAATATCAGTATTGATGTTGAACAAAGTTTACCGAGCAGCCCAACATTTAATACTGGCGCGATCACCCCCGAGTTTATGTCGATATTCAATGTACCACTGGCATTGGGACGGTACTTTTCAGTAGATGAAGGGATAGGTAGCCAACAACCTGTCGCGATCGTTTCACACCAAGTGTGGCAACGTTATTTCGGCGGAAATACAAACGTTCTAGACCAAACATTGGTATTTAAAGGGGTGAGCTTTAAAATTGTTGGCGTCACCGACGAGCGATTCATTGAGCCGGTATTATCCACACCTAACTGGCACACCGATGTATGGATCAGTTATGACTATAATGATTCTCCAACACCAACATGGCAAAGGAATAATATCCAGACATATCAATTGCTAAAGTTACATGATGTACAACATGCACGTCGCGCAAAGCTTTCTCTTGAAAACTGGCTGAATGAACAACTACAACAACAAACTGCTGGCGAGCAAACTTTCGCTAATAGTAAAGTACAACTTGAATTTGTACCGATGAAAACTCGTATTATTGGTGAAGCATCACAAGTGAGTATAATGATGCTACTCGGAAGCTCTGTATTACTATTAATCGCATTAAGTAATATTTGTAATTTAGTGCTTTCACGTGCCGCCGAGCAACAAAAAAGCTTTGCCGTTCAAGCCGCTTTAGGTGCCAAGCCTAATCATCTATTTTTCCACATTGCGATAGAATTAGGGCTGTTATTTATCAGCGCAGCAGCATTATCGCTTTTAATCGCTGAGGGGATCATAAGGCTACTAAAATCAGGGGTTGTCGGCCCGCTCGCTCGTTTGCAAGAGCTGCAACTCGAAGCGCATACTATTGCTTTCGCCTTTACTGTCAGTATCTTATTATGTTTGCTACTTTCTTGGATAGTAAGCCGTCAGCTTAACTACCGTCATATTATTCAACAGCTGCAAAGTAGTGGTAAAGGTACTGGCGTTCAGATTTCCGCGATGACCCGCACCTTATTAATCTCATTTCAATTATTTGTTTGCCTGTCACTGCTCACTATTTGTCTGGGGATATTCCAAACAAGCTGGCAAAACTTGCAACGTGATACGGGAATACGAGAACAAAATACCTATCAAGTAGCACTAAACTTAGGTACTTTGCTACAACAGATGAGCCGCGGGGAGCGCTCACAACTGCTTCTATCCGCCGTTGACTCGTTAGCAAAGTTACCGCAGGTAACCAAAGTAGGCATTGGCGGTTATCCCCCTTTTTCCTATTGGCTACCGGGCTTTTCAAATCGTCAAATGCAATTTGAACCTGGTATCGAAAAAAATTCGTTTGAATATCAAAGTACCACTGGTACTTGGCCATACTTTGACGCCTTTGGGGCAACACTTATCGACGGTAGGGCCTTTACTCATGAGGAAGCCATTAATAATGCGCCTGTTGTCATTGTCAATCAGACCCTAGCTACGCAATTACGCCAGCAAGGACAAGTATTGGGCGCTAAACTATACCCCCGAAATGGCCAACAAAGCGTTGAAGTAGTTGGTGTTGTCGAGGACATTTATCTTCCCAAACAACCTGATATTGCAAGGGTTTTCATCCCCTCAGTGCCAACTGGTTACCCCTTTGTGTTAATTGAAACTCACGCACATGCCACCATTAGTCGAGCAGAAATAAATCAGGCACTCACAGGTATCCACCCGCAAATGCGTGTCTATAACTTTCAGTCCACGACCATGCTTTTGGCTACGCACTTACAGCAAGCTCGTGTCATTAGTATGTTTACTTTGATGCTATCGATATTTGCACTTGCGCTTGCGGCACTTGGTATTTACGGTGTATGTAAGTACAGCGTGGCGTTACGTCGGTTTGAGTTAGGCGTGAGAATGTCAGTTGGTGCAACACCGATTGCCGTATTTAAACTGGTATTACGAGATAATTTGCGCCCTATTACTGCAGCGGCGTGCGCTTCTATCATAGTGTTATTGAGTATTTCAACACTTCAAGATACGCTTGTACCTATTACAATAGATAGTGCTGTCCATTGGCTAATTTCACTTGCCACTGTAATCACTTTAGTCACGGGTGTTACGCTACTATCTTCGAGAAATATTATTGCCCGCCCCGCATTACATGCACTTCGCGGAGAGTAATAGAATGATTAGGAAAATAATAAATCAAGGAAGCTTACTTTGAGTGCTAAACCACAAATATTGCTAATAGAAGACAACAGAGAAGTTAGATTAGCTGCGCGATTTGTATTGGAAGATTTAGGTCTAGCCGTCGAAGAAGTTGAAAATCCAGTGCAAGCACTCAGCTTTCTTGAACAACACCAGCCTAGCTTGATCCTACTCGATATGAACTTTGAGTTAGACTCTACATCGGGGCAAGAAGGACTCAGGTTTCTACGACAGCAACAGCAACTTGGCAATACCATCCCTATTGTGGCTATGACCGCATGGTCACATACTGAGCTTGTGGTCCAAGCCATGCAATTAGGCGCCGTAGACTTTCTAGAAAAACCATGGAAAAACCAGCGCTTTGAACAAGTTATTAGGGGCCAGTTACAGCTCAATAAGCTAAAAAATAAAAGCCAAGCTCTTCAGCATGCGCTCGCTGGAGATGCTAAACCTGTGTTATGGCGCAGCAAAGCCATGCAACACCTGATGACGCAATTAGAAGTCATGGCTCCCACGGATGCCAATATTCTGTTAACTGGAGAGAATGGAGTTGGCAAAAGCTTAATAGCCCAGTGGATACATCAACACTCGCAACGTGCAGCGCAGCCATTTATTTCCGTTAACATGGCAACCATCCCTGAGCAACTGTTTGAAAGTGAGCTTTTTGGCCATACCAAAGGCGCATTTACTGACGCCAAATCAGACCGTGCAGGACGGTTTAAATTAGCGGATCTTGGTACCTTATTTTTGGATGAAATCGGCACTCTTCCGCTTGCACAACAAAGTAAGTTGCTGCGAGTGCTAGAGTCTCGAGAATATGAAGCCGTCGGCTCAAGCGTCACTGAAGTCGCAGACGTGAGGCTCATTAGTGCAACGAATGCAAACTTAGAGCTGTTAATCGCTCAAGCTGAGTTTCGCCAAGATCTTTTCTACCGCATCAATACCTTCACAATCGAAATTCCCCCCTTGCGTACACGTCCTGAAGACATTGAATTATTAGCGGAACACTTTATCAAAACCCATGGTCAGCGGTATGGAAAAACACAATGCAGGCTTACACCCACAGCACTAAATCAGCTAAAACAGTACGATTGGCCGGGTAATACCAGAGAGCTTGGGCACTTGCTCGAACGCGCAGTGTTATTAACGCAAACGGGTGAAATCGGCCCCGAGCAATTACATATGAGCACGCCTTCACAACCAAGTGCGAACAAGCTCCCACTCATCACGTTGGAGCAAGCAGAACAACAACTGATTGCTCAGGCTTTGACTAATACGGCAGGAAACAAACAACAAGCTGCTGAATTACTAGGGATCACCAAGCAATCACTCTACCGACGCCTCGAAAAATATGCACTTATTTAAAGAACCCTTGGCGCGCTATTTCGTAGTTAAGTTTTTACTACTCATCGCCATTGAAATTGCGGGAGTTTGTGTCGTCAGTTGGCAAATGGGGATTAACATACCTATTTCCATGCCTCTACCCACCTTACTCTTAATCGCTGCCCTAGTCTTCTGCCAAGGTTTTTTGCTAAAGCAGCTTTATGATCGTTGTAAGCTATCGTTTGAGCGCTGTAGCTACCAAGCCGAAGCGTGGCTCAAGCGCGACTTTAGCCTAAAAGCCAAGCCGACATTTTCTTCGGGCGTTGTCGCCCAGCTGCACAATCAGCTGAATGCTATATCCGATATGCTACAAAATGAAAAAACCGACGACGATATGCAATCATTTCTCGTTGCTGAACTTATCAGTGTGTTAAATACCCCGATACTTATTTTCGACCAGCGTATGCAACTGTGCTTTGGCAATGACGCCTGCTTTCACCTATTTCAAAAGCCATGGCAAACCTTACGATATAGCCACCCAGAGGCAATAGGGTTAACTCCTTCTCCACAGTGGCATTTCATCGATATACAGAACAATAAACGCTGGCAAGTGAGGCACAGCACTTTTACTCAGCAAAGCCGGTCATATCATCTTGTTGTTTGTATCGATATTCAGCAAGCACTGCGCGATCAGGAGCTTCAAGCTTGGCAACGCTTGATCCGAGTAATTAGTCATGAAATAAGAAACTCCCTCACCCCGGTGTCTGCCATACTGGAACGCCTACAAACTCGCGCAAAAGACCCAAGGGATCACGAAGCCTTTAATATCGTACTTGAGCGGTGCTTCCATTTGCAGGATTTTATCCATAAATACAGCCAGCTCAACCAGCCAATAAAAGTAGAGATAAAACGTCTGTCGGGGTTAGAAGTGAGCAAAACCATTCAAGGCCTTTTCACCGATGTAGCGTGGCAAATTGAACTTTCTCCGGTCTACTTCCATGTTGACCCAACCCTATTTAATCAAGTGCTAATCAATATCATCAAGAACGCCATAGAAGCGAGCCCCGCGGGCTCTGTGCTTACACTGAAGCTGTATACCAAAGACAATATTGCTATCTTGGAGGTGCTTGATGAAGGTACCGGCGTTGCCAACCACGATAACTTATTTGTGCCATTTTACTCCACCAAACAAACGGGGGAAGGTATTGGCCTTTACCTTAGTCGCTATTTCGTCGAGCAAATGTCTGGTTCCATTAGCCTGAGCAATCGTCAGGATAAACAGGGAGCGGTTTGCCAACTCGCCTTTCCTGTGCCACTTAACTGACCCAATATACTCAGTCCAGTTTTTGAACTCTCACGTCCACAATCGGACCTTTCGGTAAAGCAAAAAAATTAAATACCAATAAAAACAATAGGATAAAATTTGGCATATCGTTTGCTCTTATTGGTTAACCGATTACAGTAAGGTAACTGATGATGGATGTAATAAAACAAAAACAAGCAAGGCCGCTACACAAAGTAGGGCTTATTGTCGCTATCCCCCTAGTGCTGATATTTGCTTGGCTTAGCCTTAAGCTATTCTCAACATCGGACGAGTTCAAGTTACCAAGACAAGCCATCATTGTTGGACAAGTTAAGCAAGGTGATTTAGATGTTAGCGTTGACGGCTATGGTGTGCTTCGCTCTAATAAACAAAAACTGATCACCACACAAGACCCAGCTACGGTCTATGAAATCTTAGTACGCCCCGGTGGTGAAGTTCAGCCTGACACCATCATTTTGAAGATGCAAGACCCTGATCTCTTACAGCAATTAGAAAGTGCTGAAATGGAGCTGAACCGTCAACAAGCAAACTTTCGCAGACAAAAGCTCGCAAACCAGCGCGAGTTATTAATGGAAGTCGCCACCCTTGCCGAACTTACCAGTGAGCATCAATCGTTAGTCATGCGCCGAGAAGCTCAGCAAACACTCAGAGACCAAGGTGTTGTTCCCGCCATTGATGTAAAAACCGCAGAGCTTGAAGAACAGCAGCTGTCAGAAAGAGTACAACTACAGCAAACACGTATAGAACAGCTAAAGCTATTACATTCAGAAGATTTAACCATCTCGCAAGAACTGATCAACCAAGCTCAGTCTCTTTTCGCCCGGTTAAAAGAAAGAGAAGCGAAACTAACAGTCCGAGCAGGTACAGAAGGTGTGTTGCAACGGCTCGCAGTTGAACTTGGACAAAGTGTTGTAGCCGGCCAAGAACTTGCTCAAGTTGGCAGTACCAACGACCTTCAAGCACTGGTTAGAGTATCTCAGTCTAAAGCAGAACAAATTCTGGTAGGTCAATTTGCTATGGTCAATACACGCCGCGAACAAGTCCCTGCAAAAGTCACAAGGATCAGCCCGCAAGTACAAGAGGGCACCATTGAAGTCGAGCTCACTTTTGTCAATGGCGTTCCAGATTCTGCGCGTCCTGAACTTAACGTAGATGCGCAAATTAGCACACATCAGTTGAAGAACGCACTGTATGTTGAGCGTCCAAGTAACACCCAATCACACAGCCAGCAAACGCTCTTTGTGTTAAACAATGACATCGCAACCCCTCAGTTAGTGTCATTTGGTATTGATGCAGGCAAATTTTTGCAAATTGAAAGCGGTGTCACCCCAAATCAGCAAATCATACTCTCTGATACAAGTACTTATAAAAACGCTAAACAAGTACGGATCATTCAATAATAAATCATCATTAGGATACGATTATGAAAGAAACTATTTTAACCATGTCAGGGATCACCAAAGTTTTTAGTACCGAAGAAATGGAAACTCACGCATTGCGTGGGATTGACTTGGAAATATATAAGGGCGATTTCGTGTCAATTTGTGGCCCTTCTGGATGCGGTAAATCTACCCTGCTGTCAATACTTGGCCTGTTAGACATGCCAACAGATGGTAGCTATAAAATTGAAGATCTTGAGGTTAGCCAATTAACTTTAGCGGCGGCTGCACATATTCGAAACGAAAAAATTGGCTTTATCTTTCAGTCATTTAACTTAATTGATGAGCTGACAGTATACGATAATATCGCGCTGCCATTACGTTATCGTAAAAACCCAATGAGCAATGCCGATATTGATCACGCAGTAATGAGCTGTCTGACAAAAGTAGATATGGCACACCGCGCAAAACATCGCCCAAACCAGCTTTCAGGTGGGCAACAGCAAAGGATTGCTATTGCCCGCGCACTCGTCGGTAACCCCGCATTACTGCTTGTTGACGAACCTACAGGTAACCTTGACTCAAAAAATGGTGATGCCGTTATGGACATGTTGAAAACGCTAAACCTAGAAGGGACGACATTATGTATGGTGACGCACGACCCTAGATATGCCGATATGGCGACACGCAAACTACACCTTCTAGATGGCAAAATACTAGCCCCTCAATCACACACTAACGCCAACGCAGTCGTTGACACGTTCTAGTCCATGATGGAAACGAGGAAAGTAATATGCTTGTCAAAGACATGAGTGCCAGTCTGTACTCTCTGAGTAAAGTAAAAGTATTTACCATCACGATTATCTCTACGCTAGCACTCACACTAGGTACGCTCGTGGCGATGTTTAATTTAAACTTTACTATTCTCTCTGCGCCGTTGCCTTACCCCAATGCAGAGCAGCTTTACGTTTCAAAAGCAGTGCACTATATCAAGGATAGGGTGGAGTTTGATGATTTCACTCCGATACCTATGCTGCTTGAGATCTATGAAAATGAAAAAACGCCGGAGTCGCAAACCGCCCTATTTGGCTATTCCGAAGAGGTGATTAGAAGTAAAGTTGAAACGCCACAAGTCAATACCACTTACATCACCCCTGAATTTATGCCGATGCTAGGATTTACTTTTCACTTAGGTCGTGGACCGAGCGCAGACGAAGGCCTTAATTCAATGCAGCCAGTCGCGGTATTGTCCTATCAAGCTTGGCAAAAATATTAGCCGCCAGCGGGGTTGTTACTAAGCCCGCATTATACTCGCTGAGAAGTAACTAGCTTCGATAAAATTAACTCCCTGAAGGCAGGGCGCCTCCCTCAAGGCGCCTTGCTTTTTTTATTAAAACACGACCCCTGATCCCAGCTATCGAATTAAATTAATTTTTGCTTTGTTGCGCTTCATAATCTATACCAATACTCCAAACACTTACTCGAAGATAAAGTGACTATCACAGGGAATTGCTTGCACCAATATTGCGCACCATCATGAAACATTTACGCACCAAATTAGTGCAACAAGCTAATCCTTAAATTTCCCAAAAGTTAAAAATCAATATTTATCAAAAACTTAAAAATATGGCACAGATCAAGCTTACTTGTGTGCAATTGCAGTACATTGCAGCAAAAAATAACCCAACGAGTCGGAGGACACATGTCACAATCGGTTTTAGATTTTATTAAAGAGCACGACGTAAAATTTGTCGATTTACGTTTCACAGATACAAAAGGTAAAGAACAACACGTATCGATCCCACATCATCAAGCCGATGAAGACTTCTTTGAAGACGGCAAAATGTTTGACGGCTCATCTATCGCTGGTTGGAAAGGCATCAACGAATCCGACATGGTACTTATGCCTGACGCAGAAAGTGTCAAGCTAGACCCATTCGCAGAAGAAACAACACTTATCGTTCGTTGTGACGTAGTTGAACCAAACACACACCAAGGCTACGAGCGTGACCCACGTTCAGTAGCTAAACGCGCTGAAGAGTTCATGCGTTCAACGGGTATTGCAGACACCGTATTATTCGGTCCAGAGCCAGAGTTTTTCTTGTTTGACGATGTTAAGTACAAAACTGATATGTCTGGTTCAATGTACAAAATCGATTCAGAAGAAGCGTCTTGGAATTCAGACAAAGACTACGAAGGTGGTAACACAGGTCACCGTCCTGGCGTAAAAGGTGGTTACTTCCCAGTAGCACCGGTAGATTCGTCTAATGATTGGCGTGCAGCTACTTGTTTAGTACTTGAAGAGATGGGCCACGTTGTTGAAGCACACCACCACGAAGTAGCAACTGCTGGTCAAAATGAGATTGCGACTCGCTTTAATACTATGGTAACCAAAGCAGACGAAATCCAAGAGATGAAGTACGTTATCCACAACATGGCGCACCTATACGGTAAAACAGCAACCTTTATGCCTAAGCCAATCGTTGGTGATAACGGCTCAGGTATGCACTGCCACCAATCACTTGCTAAAGACGGCAAAAACATCTTCGCAGGCGACAAGTACGGCGGTCTATCTGAAGAAGCGCTTTACTACATTGGTGGTATCATTAAGCATGCTAAAGCAATCAATGCATTCACTAACCCAGCAACAAACTCTTATAAGCGTCTAGTACCAGGGTTTGAAGCGCCAGTTATGCTTGCATACTCAGCACGTAACCGCTCAGCATCAATCCGAATCCCTGTGATCCCATCAGAGAAAGGTCGTCGTATCGAAGTACGCTTCCCAGATCCTGCGGCTAACCCATACCTAGCTTTCGCAGCGCAGTTGATGGCAGGTCTTGACGGTATCCGCAACAAGATCCACCCTGGTGATGCAATGGATAAAGATTTGTACGACCTACCAGCAGAAGAAGCAGCAGAAATCCCAACGGTTGCTGCATCACTTGATGAAGCGCTTGCTTCTCTAGATGCTGACCGTGAGTTCTTAACTCAAGGTGGCGTATTCACTGATGACCTAATCGATGCATATATCGCACTTAAGTCGAAAGAAGTTGAAAAATTAAACATGACAACTCACCCAGTTGAGTTCGAAATGTATTACAGCGTTTAATCGCTATCCAACTACTGCGCTCAGTGCTGCGGTATTGAGCTTGTAGAGCCAAAACTCGTTATGCGTTTCTGGCACTCTTAATCATATGTGTTCTCAAGCCCGTAATTACGGGCTTTTTTGATGAAATTCAAAAACTTAAATAAAGTCCATTTTATGTTCTCATTATGGGAATTATTCATTTGTAACTCGCAATTCCAGCTGCTCTATACTAAAGTATGAACAGTGGTTTACTGTGGAGAGTTGTGGTGCGTCAGTGGTTTCTTATAATGTCGGTTAGCATGACGCTAGCCCTAACAAGCATTGATGCTGCAGCAGAATCCAATCCAAAAATCTATCGCTGGAAAGACAAAAATGGCCATTGGGTTTATTCGGATGTCCCACGACTTGGATCAAAAGAAGTCAAACTTAACGCTAACGCCTTAACCATGCCAAGTGTTGATACCCAAATCCTCGAGCAAGTTGATACCGCGCCAACTATCCGATATACAGCCAAAATCACTTCTCCAGAGCATGAACAGACAATCCGCGACAATAGTGGCAGCGTATACGTGACGGGCACAGTAGAACCAAGATTTACCCAAGGGTTGAGTGTCCAACTGTTTCTCGACGGTGTAGCGACAGGTCCAAAACAAACGAATACCCAGTTCGCTTTACGTGGCATCAATCGCGGCGAACATTCTTTGGTTATCAAAGTGTTTAACCAAAAGGGAACGTTAGTTGCCCAAAGCGATACCCAGAAATTCTTTTTGCACCGAAATACCGTGAATAATTAATGGTTTATTTTCTACTTACACTGGCTTTCAACTAGTAATTGTAAACACGCCATGCTTATCCCCTCTGGTATTAGAGAGGCTGAATTTGACAACTCAAGATGGTCAATCCACAACCTTTGCTCACCCACCTGGACTTGATAGTAGACTTCAGCCTTTGTTTGCAATAAATATTTATCTCGCCAGCTAGGTTGAACGACTCGCATTACACCTGTAAGGGTGGTTTTCTCGCCATTCGTCGCTCGATGTAAATTAGCGGTGTGAGGAGGGAAGCAGCCTGTATACTCGGTAACATACCTAGTGCCTTGAAAGTCACAACCGCTCATACAAATAGCGATAAAAAGGCTCCCCCCGCAGGCACAAGCTAGATGTATTTTTTGACACAAAGCACTAGGGCCTGTTGACCTTTGCTGTTTGATTTTTGTTCTCCTGAGTGTGTTTTGATCGCGACGCTCGACTTGCCGCCTAGTAATCTAAGCAAAAGTTGAGCAACAATGAACAAAGCACACTCAGGTGAACCCATAGGGCAGCGCTTGATTAGCATTTCTTCTGTGTTGCCCCACAAGGATGTGGGGTAAGGTGACTTTGCAGGAGCACAAAGTCTTTATCGCCAGACTTACATAGAATGACTATGCTACGCTGGCTCTGCCTTGTATAAATACCAATCAAACTGCTGCAAAAACAAACTTGAAAGATCAACAGGCCCTAATAATCTCGGCACCTTAAAGTTGGCATGCTTTATTAATAACAAGTTTAGGATACGAGTTCGAAAACCCCTAGTTTCTGAGCTTAGGTGATAATTTACTTCAAAGCATACAAAGCTGTGCTATTCTCATTGCACCATATTGGTGCACGGTGAACATAAATGGATCAACATAACTCGATTGACTTGGATAAAATTTGGCAATCTCTCTCAACCGCGATTTTAGTGCTCGATCAAAATTTAATGATCCACTATGCCAATTACAGCAGCAGTGAACTACTTGGACTCAGCACTAAACGGCTTGTCGGACTGGCGATTGATAGCGTGTTTAATCATCATCATATTGACTTACCGAGGCTCTCTAAATACGTGCTACAAGATGGCGTAGACTGTCAGCAACACAGGGTAGACGTGGTATTCGTAGATAATCGTGTTGCAACACTAAGTCTGCATGCCAGACGAGTTTACCTTGCGGACAAGGCGTATATTTTAGTGGAATGTCGCCGTGTTGATGATGCCCTGCGTTATGACCAAGCATCCAATCAAATGCACCAATTTCAAGCGGCTCGAAACCTCATTCGCGGTCTTGCTCATGAAATAAAAAATCCACTTGGTGGGATCCGCGGTGCGGCGCAATTATTGCAATACGAAACTGATCAACAAGAACGGGAAGAATGTGCCACGCTCATTATTGAGCAAGCAGATAGATTGCGCGAATTGGTAGATAGATTGCTTGGACCCAATCAGCTACCACAAAAAGAACCGTGTAATATCCATCAGGCGTTAGAATCGGTGATTAAGTTAACCACCTTGGAGCGCGATGCGGATATCACCTTGGTAAAAGATTATGATCCCAGTATTCCAGCCATCGTGATAGATCAAGCCAAAATTCAGCAAGTTCTGCTGAATATGCTGCGCAATGCTCAACAAGCGCTACAGCATGATGGTACGATCACTATAACAACGCGCATTAAACACCGTCTTCATCATGGTGAGCGACTATTGAAAAAAGCATTGCTCATCCGTATCAGCGACAACGGTCCGGGGATCGCCGATGAGGTAAAAGAGACATTATTCTTTCCGATGATCACGAATAAAGAAGGTGGATCTGGACTTGGACTCTCTATCGCGCAAACTTTGGTAGAGCAACATCAAGGGTTTATCGAATGCGATAGCTGGCCAGGACACACTGAGTTCAGTATCTACCTTCCCTTTGACAACACCGAAACAGGAAACGTGCAATGAAATCAGTTTGGTTAGTCGATGATGACGCTTCAATCCGATTTGTTTTAGAAAAGGCATTAAAGCGAGCTGAGTTTGAAACCGAGAGCTTCGCCAGTGGTCAAGATGTATTGACGGCACTGGAATATGAGCAACCCGCGGTGCTGATTTCAGATGTACGCATGCCTGGTATCGATGGCATGGCCTTGTTAGATAAAATTGCAGGGCTCTACCCTAGCCTACCGGTGATCATTATGACCGCGCACTCGGACTTAGACTCTGCGGTCAACGCATTTAAAAAGGGAGCGTTTGAATACCTCGCCAAACCTTTCGACTTAAATGAAGCTGTTTCCCTTGTGCAACGTGCATTTCGTGCAGGCCAGCAAACTAAAAAACAAAAGCGACACAGTGAAAAAGCCAATAGTCCCGACATAATTGGTGAAGCCCCTGCTATGCAGGAAGTGTTCCGTGCTATCGGTAAACTTTCCGCGTCAAGCATGAGCGTATTGATTAACGGCGAATCAGGTACGGGTAAAGAGCTTGTGGCAGGCGCGCTGCACAATCACAGTCCGCGCAAAGACGCTTCTTTTATCGCGCTCAATATGGCCGCCATCCCCAAAGATCTCGTCGAGTCTGAGTTGTTCGGCCATGAAAAAGGCGCTTTTACTGGTGCTGACAGCATGCGCCGTGGCCGCTTTGAGCAAGCCGATGGTGGCACCTTATTTTTAGATGAAATCGGTGATATGCCACTGGACGTACAAACTCGGCTATTACGTGTACTTGCCGATGGTGAGTTTTATCGGGTTGGTGGCCACAACAGCGTGAAAGTCGATGTCCGTATTGTCGCTGCTACCCATCAAGATTTAGAGACACTGGTAAAGCAAGGTAAATTCCGTGAAGACTTGTTTCACCGCCTAAATGTCGTCAGGTTAAAACTACCAGCCTTACGTGAACGCCCTGAAGATATCGCCGCACTGTGCGATCACTTTCTTGCAAAAAGCGCCAAAGAGCTAAAAGCCGAGCCAAAAATCATCTCCAAACATGCACTGCAAAAAATGCAAGCATATCACTGGCCTGGCAACGTTAGGCAATTGGAAAACACCTGCCGTTGGTTAACCGTAATGGCGCCGGGCGAACTTGTTACCCCCGCGGATCTGCCCGAAGAGCTAGAAAAGCCACAACAGATTGACACCTTAGAGCATGGTAATTGGCTGGACGCATTCCAAACGTGGTTAGACTCAGAGTTACGTAAAGGAAAAGACCATATTTGGCCAGATGTACAGGCACAATTAGAAACACGACTGATCAAATCCGCACTCAATGCCTGCCATGGTCATAAGCAAGATGCGGCATTAAAGATAGGTTGGGGGCGCAATACGTTGACGCGCAAGTTAAAAGAACGCAATATTCAAGAATAAGTTTGATTTACGAATAGTCTGCATGAAGTTACTTGAAAATGTCCCACTATTTAAACAACTAGAGATCATTAATCGCGTAGCGTTTTTTAAAGAGTTTACGCTTGCCGAACGCCAAGTGTTACTCGAGTCTTTTGGCCACTTATATCTGGTGCAGCAAGAGCGTCATGCTTTCAAACGCTTTGAAAAAGACAATCGCCTGTATATTGTGTTAAGCGGTGAGTTTTTGATTTTTAAACAGGATGCCGCCCATGATTTAGGTAAGGTTGGTCCTGGAGAATTTTTAGGTGAAGGCGCATTTATCACTAACAGAGAGCGCAGCACCAGCGCACAAGCGTTAAAAGACAGCATTATATTGGCGATAACCCCAGATGCACTAACACGCTTGCCCAATGTGATCCGAGAAAAAATCAAAGATAAGCTTATTGAAGGCATGAGTCATCGTATTGCTAAGCTCAATGCATTTATTGAAGAGCAAGAAACCTAAATTAGCAGTGGGAGCCGTAGCTCCCACTTTGTATTATGCTAATAGCTCACTAAATGCATCAAACAAGCTATCTAGTTCTTCTATGGTGTTGTAATGCATACAACCAATGCGCACCACACCACCTTTATCCATCACGCCAAGTTGCTCGCAAAGCCCTTGGGCGTAAAAATTGCCATCCCATACACACATGTGCTTTTTACCTAAGAATTCCGACACGGCACGTGGCTCGATGCCATCAAATGTCAAAGCAAACGTTGGTGTACGCTCAGCGAGTCTCTCAAGTGACTCGATACCAAAAAGCTTAATCTTTTTAAACTCGGCTAAACGCGTTAAAAAGTGCTGGCTAAGCTGCATCTCATGCGCTTTTGTGCGTGCAAACGCCTCAACCAGTTTCTCACGACGTGAGGTATCTGAACTCATTCCACTAAGTGAAGCAATGTAGTCAATCGCCGCAACAACACCCGCTAGCCCTTCGAAACTCTGCGTACCAGTTTCCCAGCGGCCAGGAATAATGTCTTTTGCCGGCTCCACCTTGTACGGAGTAAAACCTTCTAAATGCTCACGCTTACCATACACAATACCCACATGCGGACCAAAGAACTTATAAGCAGAGCACGCAAGGAAGTCGCAATCCAAACCTTGTACATCGATTAGCTCATGAGGTGCATAATGCACAGCATCAACATATACCAATACACCAACTTGGTGCGCAAGCTCCACAATGCGTTTGATATCGTTGATTGAGCCCGTTGTATTTGATGCATACGTCACCGCAACCAACTTAGTCTTGGCATTTAGTAGTGATTCAAAATGCGCAAGATCAAGTGTGCAATCGGTTTCATTAATACGCACCGCATGTACCTTCGCACCTTTATCTTCGGCGGCTTGACGCCATGAAGAAACGTTTGAATAGTGATCGGCATTAGTCACAATGACTTCATCACCCGCTTGCCATTCGCGAGATAGCGCACGGCTAAAGCTGAAGGTTAAGCTAGTCATGTTGGCACCGAATACAATTTGATCTGCACTTGGCGCATTGAGTAAGTCCGCAACCGCTTGGCGCGCTTCACTCATCAAACTGACGGTCTTATCGCTCGAGAAAAATGCACCACCTAAGTTAGAGTTAAAATAACCAAGGTAAGCAGACATCGCGCTCAATACGGATTGCGGTACTTGAGAGCCACCCGGACCATCAAGGAAAATTGGCGCGGTTCCACCGATACTTTGCATAAGCGCAGGGAACTGACGACGCACTTGATTTAAATCCATACTACCCTCTTAGGCTGTAAATACGAAGCAGTCTAGGTAACCGACTTGCTCGGCATCTAGCTTGTTCATCGGCGTTGCGTTATGCCACACTTCACGGTCATTCACCAGTGCAAATAAACCATCTTTGATTTCCATTTTGAAGCAAGGTTCGGCTTCTTTATGTTCATAAACCAATAACTCACCACCGACGATATTTTCGTGAGAAACACCACAAACACACACATGGTCAAAGCCATCTTGGTGTACACCTTCAGGCGCAGGAGGGGTATCGCTTTCAATCGCTAACATGCGAAACTGATGAACTTCTATGCTGGTATCGTCTGCAATTCCTGTCATGGCTTTGAATTCAGCAAGCATATGCTTAAAGCCATCGGTGTTTAACATGTCCAGCTCAAGGTTTTCGTAAACACGCTCAATATTACCTTGGAAAGTATTAATTGAATCGTCTTGAACGAAAGCCTTAGTCGGCTGCAATGTCACTTCACCGCCAGTGAATTTAACCACTGAATAGCGGCGCTTTCTGAATGCACCATCGGCATAAGGGTTATCTGGAAGTTGATTGAAAAAAGGCTTAACTGCGTCGATATGTGACTGCGGCAAAAAGCGTAGTTGTAATAAATTCTGGTTGTTTACTGTTGTCATGATCCTCTCGCCCATTGATGAGAATTTGCCGACAATTCTAATAAAACCAGAGAAAATTACTGTTTAAAAAAACGGGATTTTAACAAGTAAAACGCAATAAAAACCCAGTTATAGCCACTTTAATAGATTACTTATCTAGGTTTAAAATAATGCTTGATAACACCATTTAAGATGAGCGTTTTATGTGCATAAAAAAAGCCAGCATGCGCTGGCTTTTTTCTTTCAATATATTCTAGAGCGAGTAATTAAACCGCTTGTTGAATGATCACTGAGTCTGCCTTTTTAGTGTACTGAGGCATCTTATGGAAGTTCAAGTAACGGTACGTGTCCGCAGCCGTTGCATTGATCTTCTCTGCATACTCTTGATATTCAGCAGGCGTTGGTAGTTTACCAAGAATAGCAGCTACCGCTGCAAGTTCTGCTGATGCAAGGAATACGTTTGCACCTGTACCTAAACGGTTAGGGAAGTTACGAGTCGAGGTAGAAACAACCGTTGCTTTATCAGCAACACGCGCCTGGTTACCCATACATAGTGAACATCCAGGAGTTTCGATACGTGCACCTACACGACCATAAATACCGTAGTAACCTTCGTCAGTTAACTGATCGCGGTCCATTTTCGTTGGTGGAGCAACCCATAGTTGCGTTGGTAGACGACCACCGAAATTATCCAGTAGTTTACCAGCTGCACGGAAGTGACCAATGTTAGTCATACAAGAACCAATGAACACTTCATCGATTTTCTCACCGGTTACCGCTGAAAGTAGACGAGCGTCATCAGGGTCATTCGGTGCACAAAGGATTGGCTCTTTGATATCAGCAAGATCAATCTCAATGGTGTGCGCGTATTCTGCATCCGCGTCAGCAGTCATTAGCTCAGGGTTTGCTAACCACTCTTCCATCTTAGTGATACGACGCTCAATAGTACGTACATCACCATAACCTTCAGAGATCATCCACTTAAGCATCACGATGTTAGAGTTTAGGTACTCTTCGATAGACGCTTGTGAAAGCTTAACGGTACAACCTGCCGCACTACGCTCTGCAGATGCGTCAGATAGTTCGAACGCTTGCTCAACCGTTAGGTGCTCAACACCTTCGATTTCAAGGATACGACCAGAGAACTCGTTGATCTTACCTTTTTTCTCAACCGTCAATAGACCTTGCTGAATTGCATAGTAAGGGATAGCGTGTACTAGGTCACGTAATGTGATACCCGGCTGCATTTCACCTTTAAAACGAACAAGGATTGACTCAGGCATATCCAACGGCATTACGCCCGTTGCTGCTGCAAACGCTACCGCACCTGAACCTGCTGGGAATGAAATACCTAACGGGAAACGAGTATGTGAGTCACCACCTGTACCTACTGTATCTGGAAGTAGCATACGGTTTAGCCACGAGTGGATAACACCGTCACCAGGGCGTAGTGATACACCGCCACGGTTCATGATGAAATCAGGAAGTGTGTGGTGTGTATTTACATCGATAGGCTTAGGATAAGCTGAGGTATGACAGAATGACTGCATCGTAAGATCAGCAGAGAAGCCTAGACAAGCAAGGTCTTTAAGCTCATCACGCGTCATTGGACCCGTAGTATCCTGAGAACCTACCGTTGTCATTGTTGGCTCACAGTATTGGCCTGGGCGTACACCTGCCATATTACATGCTTTACCAACCATCTTCTGTGCAAGCGTAAAGCCTTTACCAGAATCTTCTACTAACTTAGGCTTGCGGAAGATATCTTCAGCTTCAAGGCCCAGTGACGCACGAGCTTTATCAGTTAGACCACGACCGATGATAAGTGGAATACGACCACCAGCACGTACTTCATCAAGAATTACGTCTGACTTTAGTGAGAACGTCGAGATAACTTCGTCTGTACCGTGACGCTTCACTACACCTTCGTATGGGAAGATGTCGATTTGGTCACCCATGTTCAATTCATCAACTGGAAGTTCAATAGGTAGTGCACCTGAATCTTCCATGGTGTTGAAGAAGATAGGTGCAATTTTACCACCTAGACACACACCGCCAACACGCTTGTTTGGTACGAATGGGATGTCATCACCCATGAACCAAAGTACAGAGTTAGTTGCAGATTTACGAGATGAACCCGTACCAACAACATCACCCACGTATGCTAGAGGTAAACCTTTGCCGTTAAGCGCTTCAAGCTGTGCGATAGGACCTACTTCACCAGGTTTGTCAGGGTTGATACCGTCACGCTCGTTTTTAAGCATAGCTAGTGCGTGTAACGGGATATCTGGACGAGACCAAGCATCTGGTGCTGGAGACAAGTCATCTGTGTTTGTCTCACCTGTTACTTTGAATACAGTTACAGAAATTTTGTCTGCAACGGCTGGCTTCTCAAGGAACCATTCTGCATTTGCCCATGATTCAATAACTTGTTTAGCAAACTCGTTGCCAGCTTTTGCTTTTTCTTCTACGTCGTAGAATGCGTCAAACATCAGTAGTGTATGAGATAAACCTTTAGCAACGATAGGTGCAAGTGCTGCATCGTCTAACAGATCAATCATTGGCGCGATGTTATAACCACCTAGCATAGTGCCAAGTAACTCAGCTGCATATTCTTTTGAAATAAGTGGAGATTCAGCTTCGCCTTTCGCTACTGCAGCCAAAAAACCTGCTTTTACGTAAGCGGCATCATCTACACCTGGCGGTACACGGTTGATAAATAGATCAACAATGAACTCTTCTTCACCTGCAGGTGGAGTTTTTAGTAATTCGATAAGGTCAGCAGTTTGCTGCGCGTCTAACGGCTTAGGCACGATACCTTGCGCGGCACGCTCTTCTACGTGTTTACGATATTCTTGAAGCACAATATTGCCCTCTTGGTGACGTGGACAGACAAGTAAATGATCTGGCTGCGATTATTGATACAATCGGCTGAACCATTCCCTTGACCATAAAATATAATGAACAATTATAAGGTCTTTGAGTATAGATGAAAATCTTGCATGCGATACCTCGCCTTATAGTCACTATAAATACAATGAATAAGCATGCCGAAACAAGTATATTTTGATGAATATTAGTCAAACGAGAATCATTTTAATTTTGCGAAAAGGTACTAACAATTGGATCAAAAAAGGCTCCAGAAGGAGCCTTTTTGCATAAGCTAAGTGAAAATTAACGCTTAACTTTTACTTTTTCTTTAGAAGAAACGTGCGCTTCTACACGACGGTTTTCCGCATGTGCTTTTAGCGTGTTTGCTGGGTTTTTCAAACGCTCTTCACCGTAACCAACCGTGGTAATGCGCATTGAATCAATACCCATATCAACGAGTTTCTCAGCAACGTTCTTCGCACGGCGCTCAGAAAGCTTTTGGTTGTAATCAGCATCACCCACAGCTGACGCGTGACCTTCAATCACAACATCTGCATTTTTATGCTCTTTCAAGAACTTAGCAACCGCGTTGATATCATCAACATATTGCTGTGAGAAAGTTGCATCGTCATGCGGGAAGCGGACTAGCAGACTTACTTTATCTTCCTTAGTCTCGTACAAAGTACAACCAGAGGCATCAACAGCATCCGTCATTGGTGTGTTAGCACATTTATCTTCGCTATCCACAACACCATCTTTGTCACTGTCTTGCGGTGCTTCTGCAACAACAGGAGCAGGGGCTGGCGCAACCTCTTCCGTTTTACTCGTGCTACCGAATGAGTAGTTGATACCAATTTTACCACCTACATCTGTAAAACCAGCTTCAAGGCCTTGGTAGACTGCCGCTTCTGCGTTCACAAACAAGTGATCGGTGAAGTAATGACGAACACCAGCACCCACGTTAGCAAAAGTGTTATCTGAGATTACATCTAGGTTCATCTTTTTGATACCCACTAGGCCATAGAATGGACCACCATCAAAGTGGTACAAACCGTCGATACCGTAACGCTCTGCGTCTAGTGAACCATTGCTGATCCCACCAAGATCAAAGTCCATATCTGCATACTCAAGACGACCACTCCAGTATTTATCAAAGCGGTAGCCAATTTCAGCACCCCAACCAGTAGACTCTTCTACATCTAAGCCAGCCATATCGCGGTGATTTTGCCAGTCAGCGTCATAATAGTCACCAAATACACCAAGGTATACGCCTTCAGTTGGCTCTGTGGTATTTGCATTTGCATTGGCTGTTACTGCCATCGCAACTAGTAAGCTCAAAGTTTTAATTTTCATCATTCCTTCCCATCTCTGTTAGTTAACGCATTGAGTATTGACTCGGATAGTCTATCAGAAAATGCGTCTACTGATTACGTTGCATAGATAATATTAGCTCGTCTATTAATGTTTACTTAACGTTACATAAGGAATTTTTGCTATTTCTCAATTAATTTTGATGGCCAAATAGGATTTGGTACAGACCCTGTTCCTCTAACAACTCCTTATGTTCTCCGTATTGGGACACTTCACCATCATCTAACACATAAATTAAGTCGGCTTGTTTTATTGCGCTCAGTCGATGTGCAATAATCAAAGTCGTTCTATCAGCCAAAAACGCTTGCAAATTGCGGTGAATTTTTGCCTCAGTCTCAATATCAAGTGCCGAGGTTGCTTCATCCAGCACCACCACTTTAGGGTCGGCAACAACCATTCTTGCAATAGCTAACCTTTGCTTCTGTCCTCCGGACAATTTAATACCGTTACGACCAACTTGTGCATCTAGCTTGTCGGCTAGTGTAAGTACAGTGTCGGCTAGCTCTGCAACGCGGAGTGCCTGCCACAATATTTGGTCAGATACCTCTCGTCCCATTGCTAGATTTTCACGGATGCTAGTATTAAAGAGTATCGGCTGCTGCAGTACGGTCACTATATTATCTCGCACGGCTTCGTAACCAATTTGCTCTACTGGTGTGTCATTTATATGAATCTCGCCGCTTTGCTTTTCATACAGTCCCAACAGCAGTTGCACCAAAGTAGATTTACCACCTCCAGACACCGCTACTAACGCTACTTTCTTCCCTGCTGGAATATGCAAAGATACCTGTTTGAGCACGGGTTGCTCTGCAACGTAAGCGAAGTCTATATTGGCAAATTTGATATCAACCTGAGATGAATCAAAGACGGTTTTCGTAGCGGGATATTGTGCTTCTGTCGCAAAGTTAAAAACCTGATTTAACCTGCTAAGTGCCGCTGAGGCACCATAGTACGCATATTGAATACCAAGAATTTCCTGCACAGGCCCCATCATGAACCAAAGGTAACCAAATACCGCAAATATCTGGCCGACCGTTAAATCAGAAAACACCACCATAAACATAGCGACAGCACGGAAAAACTCGAACCCCACCAAAAATACGGTGAAGCTTAAGCGGTTAACCGCATCCGTTTTCCATTGCGACTGCACCGCGTAATGTTTGAGATCTTTGGCGGCTACTTTAACTTGTGCAAAGTAGTTCCCCTCTCGACGAACAGCTTTTAATTGAGAAATAGCATCTAGCGTCTCAACTAACGAAGTTTGTAATGCTTCAAATGCAGCGTTTTCTTCCTTTTTCAGCTCTTTAACATGTTTGCCAAACTGTCGAGAAAAATAGATGACCGCCGGATTAAGCAATAGGATAACCAGCCCCAACATCCAATCAATCCAAAGCAAAATCGCCGCAGTGCCAATGATTGTAAGTAAACCGATTAAAAAGCGTGACAAGGTTTGGCTGATAAATTTATCCAAAGTTTCTACATCGGTAATACAGCGAGAGCTAATTGCTGCACCACCTTGGCTTTCGTACTCCTTCAGTTGAACTTTAGGTAAATGCGTAAGTAAACGCTCACGGATTTGATAACTAATGTCCTTGCCAATAATAGTAAACTGGCGTGACTGCATCACTCCTAGCACCAAGCTGGCCAAGCGCATGGTTATGACAGCCAACAAAATAACCACAATATAGCCACTAGGGCCATGCCATTGTTCGGGTAAGACTGAGTTCATCCAAGCTACCGCTCTGCCAGGTGTGTCTAGTAAGACTTCATCGACCAGCAACGGCATCATCAAAGGGATAGGGACACTCACTAACGCGGCAAACAAGGCGATGATATGCGCCTTAATAAGCGGTCGTTTGTGCTCAAGGACTTTACGTTTAATTTCTTGCCAAGAAAGCTGCTGTTCTGCCATTTAGGTTCCACAAAAAGTTTGATAGTGGGCCGGTGTAGAGGCGCTGGTCCACGACTCAGGATAGTCTTTGTAATCATAGGGCGACGTCAACGCAGTTAGCCAATCCTCTAGTGTTTGACTCATGCCTTGCTGATTAAATAGCGCAATCTCAGCCTCCACCAACGCATTACGAGGGATAAGTATCGGGTTAGCTTGACTCATCAAGTTAGCCGCAACGTCATCAAGAGCATGCCTTTGCGCCCATTGCTGCTGCCAGCCCTCCAACTCCGTTGGCACAGTTAAGGCTTTGTTGGGATGACCAAGCAAGCTATTGGTTAGTGCCGCAAAGGTATTGGTAAAGTCTAGTTCGTGCTCCGTCATCAACTTGAGTAAATCACTAAGGAGAATGTCGTCTGCGTCGCTCCATTCATCAATACCAAGCTTAGCCGCCCACATATCTTTGTACTTGCGATTAAACGATTCAGAAAACTCCGCCAAAATTTGACTAAATGCTTCAATTCCCGCTTGCTCATCCTGCCATAACACCAATAAGGCCTCGGCAAGTCGCGCACAGTTCCAATTCATGATGTTTGGCTGATTACCAAATGCATAACGGCCTTGACGGTCGATAGAGCTAAACACGGCGTTAAAATCAAACTTTTCCATCATTGCACAGGGGCCAAAGTCTATCGTTTCGCCACTGAGCAAAATATTGTCGGTATTCATCACGCCGTGAATAAAGCCAACCCGCATCCACTCGACGACTAAGTCAACCAACTGTTCACACACTTCACGGAACAATTCGAGTACATCCTGTTCGGTCTCAACTTTAAATCCCTCAAATAATTGCTCGCCCAGCAAGTTAAGCAGGCTCCAAAGCTCATCTTTATTTTGCTGTGTAGCCAGATATTGTAAGGAACCGATGCGGATATGGCTTTTTGCCACACGGCATACAACCGCGCCAGATGCTTCACCTTGACGGTAAACATGGTGTCCAGTGGTTACAACAGCAAGGCATTCCGTAGTTGGAACACCCAAGCCAACCATAGCTTGGCTCATGATGAACTCACGTACCGCGGGCCCTAGCGCACAAAATCCATCACCGCCTCGAGAAAATCGCGTCGCTCCAGAGCCTTTCAAGTGCAGGTCGTATTGACGTCCGTCATCGAGTTTCACCCCACCTATTAAATGCGCTCGACCATCACCAAGTAACGGGTTAAATTGCCCAAACTGATGACCACTGTAGGCTAAGCTCGTAGGCTCAATGTTACCTAAAGGACGTTGACCACTTAATAGCTCAGCAAGCGCTGTGGTGTCGTATTTATCTAGCTCAAGCTTATCTAGCAGCGGCGTATTGGATAGTAGTAATGTGGGCTGATTAAATCTTGCTGGTTGCTCCTTAAAGAGCAGAGCAGAGCCTTGATAGGGCTGAAAAAATACCATGCGGCCATCTCCATTTTTAGCACATTTTACTAGCGAATATTATCACCAACACTCATTGATACAATTTGGCTTAACGCTTGTAAGCTAAGCCCGCTATATTGACGCATTTCATTGAAAAACTGCTGCGCCGCTTGCAGTGACTTCTTACTTTGCAAGCCACCGTCGATTATCTCCTCAGCACGCAGTACCGTTTCGACATCTTTACTCAGTAAGAACGTATCTTTACCTAACACACGAAGCGCGTAAGGACCGGTATTCCCACCGAGTCTCGAGCCATGCTTTTTCAAGTACAGCCACAAACCAACAATATTGTCTTCCGGCCAGTTTGCGACGAATTCACTAAAACGGCCATGCTGTTGTTGCACTTCAAAAATCATATGGCAATTGTCAGCGATACTTTTTACCTTTTTAGCATTACGAATGATCCGTTCATCCTGACTACGTTGCTCGTACATTTCAGGAGACATCATTAACAGCTTCTCGACTGAGAATTGCCAAAACACTTCTCTAAAACCGTCCCATTTATTATCCACCACCGCCCAGTAAAACCCACTTTGAAATATCTTGCGAGTAAATTCTTCTAGCCATTGATCATCACTTAATGCCAATAGCGATTCGGTGCTCAATGGCTGGCTAAGCCTAGCTTTTAGCGCCGCCTCAGAGCCTTTACGCTCGGCAGCCCTATGATAAATTTTTTCGAATACTTTCATGCTCGTATATACATCCGATTTGCATTCCCTACAGGGTAACTGATCTCAAGGCTGGATGTGAGCTAATTTTAACTCTCTTACGTCCCTATGCTTAAACTCCAGTTTATTTTTCCATAACCCGATAAATTGGGTGCTCTGTTTGAGCCTATTTCCTTTCTGGTTTTTTGTAAAAGCTGCGGCCTTCCCTCTGGATCCATCACGACTTATCAAGTGATAAAAGTCCGACTTTCACTTTCAACACAAACAAAGTAAAAACATTCTATTTACACCAACCAGTAAAGACAGCAAAAAGCGAATATTAATCTAGGGTTTAACAAATAAAAACTTAGAAAACTATGACTATAAATTCAACAGTCACATCCTAGATAGCTTAAACCAGGCTAAATGTTAATAAAGCGTACATAAAAATGCGTCATTACTTTAATTTAACTTGACACGAACCTATAACAGAAAATAAGATCGCACAACAAATGATAAGCGTTATCATTTGCACTGGTAAAATACAATTAACATAGGAGTGTGATCTGTGTCCAAGTTTGCTATCAAGTGGGCTAACGTTATTTCAGACAACAAAGGGAAAGTGCTTGCATATCTCAACAGTATTTTAAAGTGCCCTTACCTTGCTGAAGATGCATTACAGGACACCTTTATTCGCCTTAGTAGCATGTCACATACACAAAATGCGCAAATCAATAATGCCACCAGCTTTTGCTTCCAAGTGGCAAGAAATATCGCAATTGATATGCTACGCAAGCAAAGTAGAGAAAGTTTAGTTGCACTTGAGGCAACACATGTAGAATACATGTCAGACAAAGACTCAGATATCGAAAACAAAGTCGAGTCGGCGCAACTGAATAGACGCATGGACTCAACCATCCGAAAACTGTCGACGCGACATCAGAATATCATTAGTTTTTATCGCTCTGGTCGGCTCAAGCAAAAAGAAATTGCCAAACTATACAAGATCTCACCAACCTTGGTTAACTTTATGATAAAAGAGGCTGTACATAGCTGCCAAAAAGAGTTTCTGGCTCACTAACACTGCATTATGCATTAACTGATTGCTGTACTCGTAACTTCGCGGCAATAAAATCAGCATGAGCAACATAAAATAGCCCGGCTATTTTACGAATGATGTAGTCCTCGTGGCTATCCAGCTCACCATCAGCATAAGCAACGTGCCATAACAGCTCAATGACCTCGATACGTTCAATGTCGCTGGTGTGGTTATTCACTTGTTTGGCAAAAGAATACATATCTACTGCCTGTTCTACTAATTGCTGTGCTTGCGTTATCAATGCACTGACTTGTGGTTCAGGCAATTCACAACGTGTTTTGAGCAGCTCCGCAATTTTATCGAACTCCGACTGTTGTAGTTTGCCGTCCGCTCGCATTACTTCGACCAATAATGCAGCAAGCGCGGTATTAAAGTCGATTTCTTGTTTCGGTGACGACTCCTGCAAGCTTTGAAATAGTTTTTTAAGTTGGTTAAGCAAGTGGCTAATCTCCCATGTGATATACTGTAAATGTAGCAGACTAAAAGGACAGTTATGCGTAAGTTATCATTGAGACTAAATTCATTAAAGCTAAGTTCCCTAGTCGTAGGTGCAGCACTGCTCTCGGCGTGCCAATATACACCGGTTCCAAGAGGCGAACCTGAAAAGCTCTATGACTTTGACCATAAAGTACATTATGAGCAAACCACGTATAACGATGACCACTTTCGACTGGCAATTAAGCCAGATAGTTATGCGCATTTTAGGCAACAAAGCGTATTTTTGCTGCGCCATGCCAAACGCTTATGCCAAGGCAGTAACCCACAATTGACATTACTCGGAGGCGTCCAAAGCTTTGATAAGATGCCATTAGAGCCAAGACCTTACCAGAATGACTTAACAGTAGACGTAAAATGTGTGGCCAAATAGCCACACATTTTTGTTAACGCTATAAATTTCAGTGACCCGCTCTGGGTTTAGTCTTTATACCAGTTGTATTAAATAAATGATCTATCTTGAAGCGGGGAAATAGCTTTAGTAGCACCGCTCTCGCGTCCTGCTACCGCTAAGGTACCTATCTCCATATAGGCAAGGCAAAAATTTTGCTATTTAGTTGTTCTAAATGAGAAATTTTTAACGAAGCTAATATGCTATTTCACCCTTCAAATTGATTAGAGAATTAATTCAATTGGTATTATATCCCCAAGGCGCTTTTGGTGCGGTTACCGGTTTTGTTAAATCAAAGTCCACTCGGAACTCTCGCCCTTCACGCACTAAACGATAGGTAAACTGCTCTGGATAGATATACATCTGCCATGTATTTCCGACTGACTGTGGGATCCCTTGCTGGACAAATAACTGTTTTGAATATTCATCAGCTGGAAACGACTGCACGGTATTAAATCCCGCATCTAGGGTATGACCACCATACATAGTAGAAACATCGTCGCTGCCATCTTCATGGCGGTGATCGTGCTTTAAGCTCAAACCACTCCCTGTTTTGGTGATGATCCAAGTTCTTGAAGCATCTTTTCCTACATGAAATGGGACTTGCAGCTCAGCGTCGCCACATTTACGAACGTGCATCACAAGACGCGCATCGCTAAAGCTGCTTGGACCTTGATTATCTACCGTTACTTTACCTTCGTAGGCTTTGCCACAGTGCGCTTTAATAGCGTCAAAAAATGCATCATGGCTTGGGATGGAAACCAGCGGGGCAGGACGCGCGAAGGCTGCGCAGCTTAAGGTCGCGAGTAACGCTAAAGTTAAATTTTTCATTGGAGACACCTAAAACAAATAAAGCCAGAGCTTAATCAGCTTCTGGCTTTGAGGCAAAATTATTCGACCAAATTGAGTAAACAGCTATTATTGCCAAGGCCTTATCGTAGCAAGCTGCTGCTCAAAGGCATCAATTTGGGCATT
Organism: Pseudoalteromonas galatheae; assembly: GCF_005886105.2. Taxonomy (NCBI): domain Bacteria; kingdom Pseudomonadati; phylum Pseudomonadota; class Gammaproteobacteria; order Alteromonadales; family Pseudoalteromonadaceae; genus Pseudoalteromonas; species Pseudoalteromonas galatheae. The sequence continues at coordinate 3,918,767 of NZ_PNCO02000001.1, read as the reverse complement.
CAATAATTCAGTCTCACCGATAAAGTCAAGACCACTCAAGAGGCGTGCTTTGATGTCTTCTCGCACCTCAAAGTCAATTGGTGCTATACCTGATCCGCTGATCTGCTGCGCTTCTAGATCAATACTCAAATGCACTTGTGATTGTTGCTCACATGCATCGAAGAGCGTATCTAACGTGCTGGCTGGCAACGCAATGCAAAGCATTTGGTTATTACCACAATTGTTAAAAAAGATATCGGCAAAGCTCTCGGCTAAGATCACGGTAAAACCATATTGTTTTAGTGCCCAAGGGGCATGCTCACGAGACGAGCCACAACCAAAGTTGTCACGGGTTAACAAGATTGACGCGCCCTGATATTGTCGATTGTTAAGCACAAAGTCCGGATCTGGCTGGCCATCTTCAAGATAGCGCCAATCATAAAACAGCGCTTTATCAAATCCATCGCGGCTGGTTGAAGTTAAAAACTGCTTGGGAATAATTTGGTCTGTATCAACATTGTTTTTGTCTAGTGGCGCAACTAGGCCCTTGTGAAACACGCTCATGACGCCTCCCCTCGAATATCAGTAAAGTGACCTGCAATTGCCGCTGCGGCAGCCATTGCTGGACTCACCAAATGCGTACGACCGCCTCGCCCTTGGCGCCCTTCAAAGTTACGGTTTGAGGTCGATGCACAGCGTTTTTCTGCACCAAGGCGATCATCGTTCATTGCCAAGCACATAGAGCAGCCCGGTTCGCGCCACTCAAATCCCGCAGCTTTGAAAATATCGGCTAAGCCCTCTTGTTCGGCTTGCTGCTTTACTAATCCAGATCCTGGGACGATAAGCGCTTCAACGCCTGCTGCTACGCGCTTGCCCGCCACCACTTGTGCCGCTGCACGTAAATCTTCAATACGGCTATTGGTGCAAGAGCCAATAAATACGGTGTCGACTTTGGCATCGCTTAGCCTTTGTCCTGCTGTGAGGCCCATATATTTCAGCGCACTGCGCATCGCATCCGCTTTGACTAAATTAGGTTCATCGTCAGGGTTAGGTACTAGATCATTAATCCCAATGACTTGCTCTGGGCTTGTCCCCCAGGTTACTTGAGGTTGCACACTGTCAGCATCCAGCTCCACAACACGATCAAATTCAGCATCTGCGTCGCTATGCAGGGTTTTCCAGTAGTGCACCGCAGCGTCAAAGTCTTCGCCTTGAGGTGCAAATGGGCGACCACGTAAATACGCAAAGGTTTTCTCATCAGGTGCGATCAAGCCAGCTTTCGCCCCCATTTCAATACTCATATTACACAGCGTCATCCGCGCTTCCATCGACAGCGCTTCGATCCCCGTCCCACAAAACTCAGCCACATAGCCAGTGCCACCAGCTGTGCCTAATTGCCCAATTACAGCGAGGATCAAGTCTTTTGCAGTCACGGTCGGGCGCAATACGCCATTCACCTGAATTTTTAACGATTTGGCTTTTTTCTGTTGTAATGTTTGCGTGGCCAGCACATGTTCAACCTCTGATGTACCAATACCGTGAGCCAGCGCTCCAAATGCGCCATGCGTTGAGGTATGGCTATCGCCACATACAATCGTTGTACCCGGCAAAGTGATCCCTTGCTCAGGTCCCATTACGTGCACTATGCCTTGGTTAATGGAATTCAAATCGTAAAGTACAATGCCGAACTCTTCACAGTTTTGTGCCAACGCTTGCAGCTGGTTTTTGCTCACCTCACTGGCAGCATCAATCGAACGGCTCTTAGTCGAGACATTATGATCCATTGTCGCAAAGGTTTTTTCTGGACATCTTACCGGACGATTCTGCTCTCTTAATCCCGCAAACGCCTGCGGTGAAGTGACTTCATGTACTAGATGACGGTCAATGTACAAGAGATCGGTTTGCTCGTTTAATTTAGCAACCACATGAGATTGCCAAATTTTATCGTATAATGTTTTTGCCACTTGCTCTTACCTTTATTAAACCCTGTCGACGATCGCTTGCGCGACATCCATAGTAGTAAACCCTGCTTGAGGATAGATATCCGATGTACCTACACCATCTTTCACCGCCTCTGCTACTGCCTTTTCAATTGCGCGTGCCGCTTCGTCTTGCCCCAATGAATAACGTAGCATCAGCGCGGCACTTAAGATTTGTGCGATTGGGTTTGCCACCCCTTTACCGGCGATATCTGGTGCTGAGCCGCCCGCTGGCTCATATAAGCCAAAACCCGATTGATTTAGACTTGCCGATGGTAATAACCCCATGGAACCGGTGATCATTGCACATTCATCAGAAAGGATGTCACCGAACAGGTTGTCGCACAGTAAGACATCAAACTGGCTTGGTTGCTTTACCAACTGCATCGCAGCGTTGTCGATATAGATGTGATCAAGCGTCACATCTGGGTATTCTTTTGCGACTTCATTGACCACTTCACGCCACAGTACACTGGTTGCCAGCACGTTGGCTTTGTCTACAGATGTCACATGATTGCTTCTAAGTCTCGCGGCATCAAAAGCAAAACGGGCAATGCGTTCGATTTCTTTGCGCGAATAGGTTTGCGTATCAAACGCCGCCTCGCTTTCGCCCTCACCTTGGCGACCTTTTTCGCCAAAATAAATCCCGCCAGTAAGCTCACGGACGCATAAAATATCAAAACCTTGCTGGCTAATGTCACTGCGTAGTGGAGAGGCTGCGCTCAATGCGGGTAATAGCTGCGCAGGACGCAAATTACAAAAAAGCTGGAAGTGCTTTCTAAGCGGTAATAAAGATGCCCGTTCTGGTTGCTCATTTGGCGGTAAATGCTCCCATTTAGGCCCACCCACAGAGCCAAATAGAATCGCATCAACGGCTTCACATGCGGCCAATGTCGCCGCAGGTAAAGCTTCACCAAATTGGTCTATAGCCGCACCACCAATCGCTTGTGGTGATTTTTCTAAAGCAAAGTTGAACTTAGTCGCCACTTTATCTAATACCAGCTCGGCGGCTTGCATCACTTCTGGACCAATTCCATCTCCAGCTAGTACTGCGATTTTGTAGTTTGTTTGACTCATCCTGCTTTCCTTTGTTGTTTTAGGCTAGACACTTTTTGTGCTCTATCAATTAGGTTATATACTCGGATCATGGCTCTCACTGACGCTTCGACAATGTCGGCTGCAAGTCCCACACCGTGATATTGCTTACCATCAAATTTGGCAATAATATCGACTTGGCCCAGTGAACTTGCTCCTTTACCCGTCGCATCAAGGTTATATTCCACCACTTCCACCGCCATGCCAGTGATACGCTCGATAGCTACAAACGCCGCTTCCACAGGGCCGTTACCGGTTGCCGCTTCTTGCTTAAGCTCACCATTCAAGGCAATCCCCACAGTCGCGCTCGCGATAGATTGAGAGTTAGAAGATGCATTAACGAACTGTAATTGGTAGCGCTCGTCTTTATCTTTGATTTGGTTGAAATAAATCATCGCTTCAAGGTCATAGTCGTAAACAGTGCCCTTTTGATCGGCTAACGCCAAGAAGCTTTCATACAGGCTATCCATATCGTAATCCGATTTCTGATAGCCAAGCTCGGTAAGACGATGCTCGATAACATGTCGACCAGAGCGTGAAGTCATATTTAACTGATTACTCGGCACGCCAACGGTTTCTGGTGCCATGATTTCATAGGTATTTTGTGCTTTTAAGACGCCGTCTTGGTGAATACCCGAGCTATGTGCAAAGGCATTTTCACCCACAATTGCCTTGTTTGGCTGCACCGGCATATTGCAGATTTTAGCAACTTGGCGCGACGCGCGATAAATCTCTTCGCTACGAATATCGGTATGTACTTTTAGGTGGTCTTGGCGCATCTTCATGATCATCGCCACCTCTTCTAGTGAGCAATTACCAGCACGCTCACCAATACCATTGATAGTACATTCGATTTGTCTTGCACCGGCTTGTACCGCCGCGATTGAGTTTGCCACCGCAAGCCCTAAATCATTGTGACAATGGACGCTTAGTCTGGCTTTGTCGATGTTAGGCACATTATTACGAATATGGTAAATCATCGCTGCATACTCGTCTGGCGTGACGTAACCTACGGTATCAGGCAAGTTAATCGTAGATGCACCGGCATTAATTGCCGCTTCGACAATACGACACAGATCAGCGTGTGGCGTACGGCCAGCATCTTCACATGAAAACTCAACATCATCAGTGTACTTTCTGGCTTGAGAAATGGCCTTAATCGCCATGTTAGTCGCATCATCTAGACTCATTCTTAACTTATGTTCTAGGTGCAGAGGACTGGTTGCAATAAAAGTGTGAATGCGGCGCTGCTCAGCGCCTTTAAGGGCTTCGCCACACGCGTCGATATCTTTACTAACCGCACGCGCAAGGCCACAAATCGCTGGACCTTTTACCTCGGCGGCAATGCGTTGTACCGCACGAAAATCCGCCGGACTTGATACTGGAAAACCCACTTCCATGACATCCACATTGAGACGACTAATGGTATGCGCCAGCTGTATTTTATCTTCTTCTGTTAAGCTGGCTTTTAACGCCTGCTCACCATCCCTTAATGTTGTATCGAAAATCCAGACTTTATCTTGCATACCCTTATCCTCAGCCAAAAAAAACCCCGCAAGTGCGGGGTGTCTACAGTAAATGTCGCTCAATTTGCGCAATTACACCCCACCCCTCTGGTTTACCAGTAGGAGGTTAAGAAGGAGTGAAATACGCGCAGTCATTTTCATTGAGCTAAGTGTTCCTGTTGATGAATTGGTTATGTTTTAACATGCTTTAAAAGCGACAATCAAGCATAAATTATCCCAAAAATAGAGTTCAAACCTCAATTTATTGGCAATTTAAATTAAAAAAACACCAGATTTAGAAAATATATTTCAAGATTAGGAGTGAACACAGATAGGATATGAAATGAGCAGGATAATTTTGAATTTTAATTACCAATAAAAAAATAGCCAATTTAGGCTATTTTTTTATTGGTTCTGGATGTTTTGCATAACCAGAGGCACCTTTTGCGATATACCGCAACTGCCACTTCAAACGCTCGGTCAATTCAGCGCGTTGTGGGGGATCTTGATCCAAAGCCTCAGCACCAGAGCTAAATACTAAGGTGACCATTGCTTCAGCTTGCATGTGGGCGTGATGGGTATCTACTCCCGTTTCTGTTTCAAGGTAATGAGCAAGCTCTAAGATAAAATGTTTGATTTCTCTAGCTACGGCGGCACGAAACGCAGGGGAAGTACCCGAACGTTCACGCAGTAATAAACGAAATTGGTTGCTCGACTGCTCAATAAATTCCATAAAGGTGTGCACAGAAGTATTGATCACGCTACCACCTTTAGCGATGCGACGCCTTGCTTGGCGCATTAATTGTCGCAAGGTTAAACCCGCTTCATCTACCATAGTCAGCCCGAGCTCGTTCATATCCTTAAAATGACGATAAAAAGAAGTAGGTGCGATACCCGCCTCTCTTGCGACTTCACGCAGACTTAAATTCGAGAAACTATGCTCAGCACTTAGTTGATTAAATGCCGCTTCGATAAGCGCTTGACGGGTCTTCTGTTTTTGTTGAGCGCGTACACCAGCCATGGACTTTCCCCAATTCGCTTCGAAAAATAAGAATAATAAACCGCAGTCTAAACCTTGACGCAGCAAGAATGAAATACTATTTTAGCGTACAGTTGTACGCTGAAATTAGATTTTGAGATTAATTGATGAAAAAACCACCCATTTTATGGACCAATGTGCTGTTCTTTAGCTTATCGTTTTTAGCTGCGATCACTTTGGTGCCTTGGTATGGCTTTGAATACGGCTATACCACCAGCCACTGGGTAGCTTTTGTTGCCTGTATGTTTTACGCCGGTCTGTCGATCACCGCTGGATATCACCGCTTATGGGCGCATAAAGCCTATGACGCCCATCCTGTGATTCAAGTTATTTTTGCGTTGGGTGGCGCATTCGCGTTACAAAACAGTATATTACATTGGAGTAGCGATCACCGTGTGCACCACGGCCAAGTCGATGACCCAGTAAAAGATCCGTACGCCGCAACACGAGGCTTCTGGTATAGCCATATCGGTTGGATGCTAAGAGATTATCAAGGCGAGACTTACGGTGATTATAATAACGCCAGAGACTTACAACGTAACCCTATCGTGATGTGGCAACACAAGCACTATATGAAATTGGTGTTACTTACAAATATCGGCATCCCGCTAGTGCTAGGTTTATTACTCGGAAATGTGTTTGGTATGTTGTTACTTGCAGGCGTACTCAGACTCGTACTCAGTCAACATTTTACTTTCTTTATCAATTCACTGGCGCACATTTGGGGTAGTCGTCCTTACACCGAAAAAAATACCGCGCGAGACAATGGCTTGCTAGCTCTATTCACTTACGGTGAAGGCTATCATAACTTCCATCATATTTTTGCGAGCGACTACCGTAATGGTATTCGCTGGTATCACTACGACCCAACAAAATGGCTGATCCGTACTTTTGCAGCACTGGGCCTTGCCAGTAAGCTAAAACGCACCCCGGTTGAACGCATTGAAAAAGCTAAGGCGGAGACCTTATTGAATAAGACTAAAGTCAGTCTCGCAAAATTGCCTTTAGCGCAAGATAAGCTTACATTGTTACAACAAGAGTATGATTTACTTCTTAAAAAGCTTCAAAACTACTGTACTGTGCAGAAACAGGTACTCGAAGCGAAGAAAGAAGCAGTACTTGCACAGTGCGAACATTCCGCACTGATGCAACAATATAAAGAGCTAGAACAAGCTTGGGAAAGCCAAAAACAAGCTTGGATTGCACTAAATTCGAGGCTACTGAAAACGGCATAATGTTCAGCGGCCTCAATAACTAAAGGGGTGAGGCCGTGAGCAAAAAAGCTGTAGAAAAAACCGAAACTGTTCCACAATCCTATCAATACGATGCCATTATTATAGGCACCGGACCTGGCGGCGAAGGCGCCGCCATGAACCTCTCTAAAAGTGGTAAGAAAGTCGCGGTTATCGAACGCCAGCATGCAGTTGGCGGTGGCTGCGTGCACTGGGGCACCATTCCCTCAAAAGCGCTTCGCCATTCTGTCAGTCGTTTAATTGAGTATAAAGCGAATCCACTTTATCGTTTTACTGAGCGCCCGCAGCGCCATACCTTTCAAGATATTTTGCACCATGCTAGTGATGTGATCTCAAAACAGTCAACATTACGTTCTAGCTTTTATGGTCGTAACCGCATTCACTTGTTTCAAGGCGATGCCAGCTTCGTTGACGCAAATACGGTACAAATCATCCATCAAGATGGTTCACAAGAGCTACTCACTGCCAAAACCATTGTAATAGCCACAGGCTCGCGCCCATACCGCCCACCAGGCGTTGATTTTAACCATCCTCGCGTCTACGACAGCGACACTATTTTAAGCCTTGAGCATAATCCTCAGCGCGTATTGATATACGGCGCAGGGGTCATAGGCTGTGAATATGCCTCAATCTTTAAAGGACTGGGCGCAAAGGTGGACCTTATCAACACCCGCGACCGCTTATTGGCCTTCATGGATGCCGAGATCTCTGACGCACTCAGTTACCACTTTTGGAATAATGGCATTGTTATTCGCCATAACGAAGAGTTTGCGAAAGTAGAGACTCATGACAAAGGGGTTATTGTGCATCTACAGTCTGGCAAGAAAGTACGCGCAGACTGCATTTTATGGGCCAATGGCCGCTCCGGTAATACCGAAACACTCAACCTTGCAAGTGTAGGTCTAAAGGCTGATAGCCGCGGCCAGCTTAAAGTCAACGAACACTACCAAACTGAAGTGGATAATATTTTCGCAGTAGGAGATGTGATTGGCTATCCAAGCCTAGCAAGCGCAGCGTTCGATCAAGGGCGTATTGCGGCCAATGCGATTGTGCATGGAGCCTGTGATGATCGTTTGATCACTGATATCCCTACCGGCATTTACACCATTCCCGAAATGAGCTCTGTTGGTAAAACCGAGCAAGAGCTTACCGCTGCGCGCATTCCCTATGAAGTGGGCCGCGCCCAGTTTAAACATTTGGCTCGTGCACAGATCACCGGCACTGAAGTCGGCAGCTTGAAAATTTTGTTCCATGCAGAAACCAAAGAAATATTAGGTATTCACTGCTTTGGTGAACGTGCATCCGAGATCATCCATATCGGCCAAGCCATTATGGAACAAAAAGGAATGGGTAATAATATCGAGTACTTTATCAATACTACCTTTAACTATCCAACAATGGCCGAAGCCTATCGCGTTGCAGCATTAAACGGGATTAATCGCTTACTGGATTAACGCATCGTATGGCATGGATAAGCGTGACACCTTGGGTGTCACGCTTATTGTTATAAATTAAAACGATACTCCGCGCTGAGTCGCCACACATTATCGCTTTGCTTAGGCTTTCCGTTAAAGGCCTCGCGATTTGCAACTGTGGTTTTCAGATTCAAAAATTCACCGCCCACCAACCAATTGCTATTAATTTGATATTTAACTGTAGCGGTCAGTGCATGGCCATCACTTTGGTTTGGATCGAACTGCCAATCATCTTTGTCGATAACTTTGAACTGCTCCCCCCGTATGGAAAAGCGCCACTCATCACGTTGATGTGTGAGTAACAAAAACCAACTATTAAAGTCATTATCAACGCCGCGATTGACACCCATGGCGGTATTACCCAGCATGCCTTGTGCGAGTATATGCGTCTGCGGGGTTAACTTGTAACGCCAAGCTGCACTAATAAATTTAGTGTCCCACGCATACTGCCCAGTTCGGTAGTTGATCTTACTTGGATCGCCATTATTATCGTACCAATAAACATTGATCTCACTGCGGTTTGAAAAGTCGCGATGATACCCAAGATAATAACCAAATCGGCCATCTACTTCAGAAAACGGTTCAACATGCTGTGCTTGATGTTGTAGCTGCGGTGTATTCAACGACTCTACCGCAGCAAAGGGGAGACTTTCGTTAAACACCGACTGCCTATCATGCACGGTAAAGCCTCGCCATGCCAGTAAAGTGCCAGCCGGATCATTACCCTTAAAAACACCAAACACAGCTTTGAATCCCTGACCGCGGCTACGACGCGTCTGCGGCTGCTCAATCGCGACTTCACCTCCAAATACCCGCACTTCTTCACCGATCCAAGCGTTAATGGCCGAATACTGGTATGTATAGGGTGATGACCAGCCAATATCTGGGTTCTCAATAGAAAACTTCGGATAAAAGCCGCCCGCTCGAACAATAAAGCGGCGACCATTTTTAGGCAGTGTTCGATACTGCAAATACAGTTCTGTAAAGCCGAGCTTGTCATCTGGGTCTGGCACATACTGTGTTACCCCGTGCAAAGACCAAGCGCTGGCAAAATCTACACGCCAATCAATAGCGCCTCGACTAAGCGTAATGTCTGACTCCCCTTTCCCAAAACGCGTAACGCCCCATCCAGGCTGATACCAAGCTTTACGATTATCATCATGCTGCCAAGTCGTTTGCAGTTGCCCTTGCCCAGAAACCTCGACGGCACCTGCTTGCCCTATCGCGAATAATGCCAGAGCGGCGCTCAACTTAGTAATCATCGAAGCCATCGGAGAAATCCTGAAGTGGAGCAACCAGTGTTTGCTTAATTTGATAGGTAATTGCTTGAGTGTTGTTCACGACGGAAAGTGGATACTGTTCTATTCTGTCTATATTTTCGAATCTTTCATGCCATACATTCAGCTTTAGTGCGCTGGCTTGCTGAGCACCTAGGTCGATCGATACTTTACCGCTACTATTCGTTACCGCAAATAATGGGCTATCTACAACCACGATATAACCCAGCATCCAATCGTGAATATTGCAGCCAAGCTCAACCACACCAGTTTGATCAAATAATACCTGTTTCGGGTCATCGCGATACAACTTAAGCTCGAACGGCTTTGCAGCAGAGAACGAATAGACGTGATGGAGAATAGGATCTAAATTCGGAAACGAGACTTGTGTGCCTGCTTGCACCATCAAAATATGTGGCACAAACGCTTTATCCTTTTGTTCCATCTTATAATCTAGCGTCGTTCTTTTGTTATCAAAGCCTTCTCCTTGCAACCACACTGCAGCATTCGCGAGCGGCTGTTTATCAGCATCGACTATTTGCACTTCAAGGGCATTGACTAGACCGGCTTGTAGCATTGCCATCACAACAGCAATACGCCCAAAAATTGTTAGGTTTAGCATAAGCAGTTCAACCTATCCTTATTATTTTTCTTAGCTTGTCTACACTAGACCGAGCGGAATAATTATTACATTCATCGCATTTACAGCATGAATACGTATGCAACTTTTACGTGAACGTTAGCATACAACAGTAAGCTTAGCTTATGTGCAAAAGAACACGAATTTTCGTGCCGACAACAAGAAGGAAAAACTATGCGCCCCATGTCACTTTCCCTGATCGGATTAAGCTTGTTTACGACTACGAGCTTTGCCGCATCTTTAGCTATGAGTTCGCCAGATGGCAAAATCACTTTTACCTTGAGTGATGATAATAGCCAGCCCACCTACCAAGTCAGCTTTAACGACAAAACCATTATTCAACCGTCTAAACTTGGTTTTGATTTCGCAACAGCTGCATCGATGCGCGATGGCTTAAGTATCACCACACATCAGCGTAATAGCGTTGATAGCAGTTGGCAACAGCCTTGGGGTGAAGCCCGAGTGATCCAAGATAAGCACAATGAGCTTGCTGTCACCTTTGCTAAGCAGACAGACAAGTCGCCGCAATATACTGTGCGTGTAAAAGTATTTGATGACGGTGTCGGCTTTCGCTATGAGGTTGCTCAAAATCAAGCGCTTTATATCACCAGAGAATTAACCGAATTCGCCTTTGCACAAAGTGATAAAAGTACCGCGTGGTGGATCCCTGCTCGTGGCTGGAATCGCTATGAATATGTATACAACACCACACCACTGCACGATGCCCCACATGTGCACACCCCATTTACCTTAAAGAATCAAGACGGGGTTCATATCAGTGTCCATGAAGCGGCCCTAATTGACTATGCGGGTATGACCTTAAACCAGCGTCGCCCAGGAACATTTGTTGCCGATCTAACACCTTGGTCAGATGGCGTTGCAGTCAAAACCAATGGTAAGTTCAATACACCTTGGCGCACCTTGCAAATAGGCGATGAAGCCACCGACTTGCTGAACTCCCACCTTATTTTAAACCTCAACGAACCAAATAAGCTAGGTGATGTATCTTGGGTTGAGCCGGGTAAATACATCGGCATTTGGTGGGGCATGCACATCAACAAAAATACCTGGGGCAGCGGCGAGAAGCATGGAGCGACTACAGGGCGTACTAAAGAATATTTGAGCTTTGCCGCTGACAATGGCTTTGATGGAGTATTAGTTGAAGGTTGGAACATAGGCTGGGATGGCGACTGGTTCTTCAACGGTGATGTCTTTAGCTTTACCGACGCCTATGCTGACTTTAATATTGATGAAGTAGCCAAGCACGGAGAAAGAGTAGGTGCACGCCTAATTGGTCATCACGAGACTTCAGGTAACGTCAGCAACTATCGCAATCAAATGGAGGCGGCTTTCGCACTCTACGAAAAAGCAGGCGTTCGCCAAGTTAAAACCGGTTACGTAGCCGATGGTGGCAACATCAAACGCATTGATGCCGAGGGCAATGCCAGATTCGAATGGCACGACGGTCAATTTATGGCAAATGAGTACTTAGACAATGTCAAACTTGCGGCCAAGCACAAGATCAGTATCAATACACATGAACCAATCAAAGATACCGGCCTGCGTCGTACCTATCCAAACTGGATCGCGAGAGAAGGTGCAAGAGGGCAAGAGTTCAACGCATGGGGCACGCCACCAAACCCACCGGAGCATGTACCAATGCTTGCCTTTACCCGCATGTTAGCAGGTCCTATGGACTTTACTCCGGGTATTTTTGACATGGGGTTCAATGGCCTTGGTGATAAAACCAACCGCCCACAAACCACCCTCGCCAAACAATTAGCGCTTTATGTTGTACTTTATAGTCCAATTCAAATGGCGGCCGATTTGCCAGAGAACTACCTCGCTAAGCCAGACGCTTTTCAGTTTATTAAAGACGTACCCACCGACTGGGAACACAGTATCGCACTCGCAGGAGAAGTAGGTGATTATGTTGTCTTTGCCAGAAAGGAGCGCAAGCATAAACAATATAGTGGTAATGACTGGTTCTTGGGCGCAGTAACTGACGAGGAAGCGAGAGAAATTCCTGTTACTTTAGATTTCCTTGAGCCCGGCAAGACCTTTGAAGCGCAAATCTACGCGGACGGTGATAAAGCCGAATGGAAACAAAACCCGTATGAAATGAATATTTACCGTAAAAAGGTAACAAGTGCCGACAAGCTCACATTAAAACTGGCTGCTGGCGGCGGTGTTGCTATTCGTTTCAAAGCGCTATAACCAAAGAGTGGTCACCCTATGTAGGGTGGCCACCGTTCTAAATTATCACTGAGCGTTACTGACATTGATAGCTTGGTGTTACACCATTTGCGACTTCCCATTTCGCCGTTAATAGCGACGCAGGGCCATTACTGTCATGGGATAACTCCCAATTCATAATGCCACCGGCATTGAGCTTAGCGTACTGTGTTTTTGCGCGGATCGTCAGAATACCATTGTAGTAGCTACTACCATCACTATCACGACAGGCATTGGCAGGGTTCTCTTGCAGTAAGGTGCGATACGCTTTCCAAGTAGGTCTTGCATAAAATGGTACGCCTAATACCGTTTTTTCTTTACTAAGCCCACGGCCTTGCCAGTAAGCAATTGAGTCTTTGGCGTATTGCATAGACGCATGATCAGTATTGTTCGCGTCGTACGCCATCAAATTTAAAAAGTCGATATCTTGGAATACAGATTCCAACACACCACCACCGGTATAGCCAAGCGCCACCACGGCTGCCGTCAAGAATTTACCTCTGGCGCGTAACTCAACGCTTAGTTCCTTCATCAGTAATGCATAGTTATTTGCCGAAGCGCCAGGATCTGGGTACTCCCAATCCATATCAACACCATCTAGATTATGCTGCTCTACAAACGCGATGACCTCTTGCACGAAGCGGGCTCTACCTTGCTGTGAGCTGGCGAATGTCTCAAATGCACTATCGTCACCGCCATTCCAGCCACCAATGGCAATTCCCACTTTCACATTATTAGCATGAGCCGAATTTACTAGCGCTGTCATTTTGCTTAAATTTTCGAGCGGTCTCAGTGTGCCATCAGCATTGGGTAGTAAAAATGAGTAATTGATATGGGTGAGTTTATCAAACTGAATATCAGTCACTGCACCCTGCCAACTTGGGAAGTAGCCGACAATTTTAAAATTAGGATCCCTAGGAGGAACCTCGTCAGACACGATACTGAAGTTCACCGCACTCGATTCACCTCGTGCCCCAGACACATCAGTTGCATAGACAGTTAATGCGCGATTACCTAGTCCCTGCGCTTGCCACATCACTTCATAAGGTGCACTGTTGTCAGAGGCGACCAGCGTGCCATCGAGATAGAATTCAACACTGTCGATCGCCGTGTTTTGCGGATGGCTTACCGCCGCCGCTAGGCTAACTGATGAACCCACTAACACTCGTGCGTTACTGCTTGGAGAGGTGACCGAAACTTGGGGCAATGGCGTTACCGGATCACAACTGCCATCGGCTTGCCAGACATCATAAGTATTGGAATTTTGCGCTGGATTTTGGTTTTGTGTCCACCATTTCGCGGTGTATTTAGTTGATTGATAAGTGACTGCGTCGCCACCTGTATATACTTGCAGTGATTGCCATTGCGTTAAGTTGCTACAGTCTACCGCCAGTGCAACTTCCATCGCGCCCAAGAGCGGAAGTGCAATTAATAAATTTGTATATTTCATTACCTTTTTCCATGTTGTTTGCCGGCTAAAGCAAGTCGTGCCGAGTTTAAATAAATGTTAACTTGCGATTCTAGCCTACCAGCATGGACAAATTTCGTACAACTCAACTCTCTACGACCTTAGTCTAATGAAATAACCCCCTCTGTTTAGGCTCATTTCTCATCCTCGATTATGCTCGTTTATAAAATGCCCAACTAATGCAGCGAGACTGTACAGTTAAGGCTTAGCTCAGTATGCTTGCGGGTTTAGGCGCTATAAAGAGAATAATTAAGAGATGAGTACGGCATTTTCAAGACGATTTGTAACCTTAGTAGAGCAATTTGCAGGCGGCAATAAGCGCCAATTTGCCCAGCTAACAGGTAAATCCCCTTCCCATATTTACCGTATTTGTCGCGGCTTAAGTCGCCCTTCAATGATATATCTTGAGCACCTTTATAGCCTATTTGCCGTTGATCTGAACTGGTTACTTACCGGTGAGCAACCCATAGATAAACCACAAGGTCAGTTTAAGGATGAGCTTACCCTAATACCTAAACTTGATATTGAGGCTAGTGCAGGTATGGGTAGTGTAATTGGTCATGAGGAAGTCACCGAGCAATTTGCACTCAACCGTCGTTGGCTAAACTCCCATCTTGGCGTATATTCAGAGAAGCTCGCCTTTGTCTCTATCCGTGGTGATAGTATGCAGCCTACGTTGCTAGACGGCGACATGGTACTCGTTGACCTTTCACAGAATCAGCCTAGTAAAGATGCAGTTTATATCGTTCAAACGGAAGAGGGTCTAATGGCTAAACGAGTGCAACAAAAGCACTCTCAGCTCAAAGTGATCAGTGATAACCCTGATTACCCGAGCTGGGAGATCACCGCTGACAATGCCGACAGTCATGGCATTGCAGGGCGTGTTGTTTGGTGTGGTCGCAGTATCTAAACAGCAACGTCACTTCCGTGTGATGCTCTAGCATCACACTGATTTAGCCAGCTTTTCCTGCACATTTGCTGTATTCACAAATTGGCTCAACACCAATGAGCACACTGCAAGCGCAGCACCAAAGTAAAATACTAAGGATTGATCGTATAGCCACACTAAGCCAAAGCTTGCAGGGATCACTACTGCTGCAATATGGTTAATGGTAAAGCTAACCCCAGCTGTTGCAGCAATGTCTTCTGGACGAGCAATTTTTTGAAAATAAGTTTTGAGTGCAATAGCCATCGCAAAAAACAGATGGTCGATGACATAAAGCGCGGCTGCAAAGCTTGCTGACTCTACCAATGCGTAACCAATAAATACAAAAATTAGTCCCGCATATTCGATTGTCAGGGTTTTACGCTCACCAATATGCCCAATCATTTTACCAATCTTGGGAGCGACAAATATGTTTATCAAATGATTCAACATGTAAAGCGCGGTGATCTGTGCAACATCAAAACCAAACTTTTCTACCATTAAGAAACCCGCAAACACCATAAATATTTGTCTTCTCGCGCCTGAGAAGAAAATCAAGGCGTAATATAGGCTGTACTCTTTTCTCAAAATAAGCTTTTTATGTTGCGTAGTATGCATTTCAAAGGTTGGAAAGCCGATAAACATAAATAGCGCAATGATAAAGCCAACCCCTCCAATAAGCAGATACATCCACTGATAATCTGCAGAGAAGTAGCTAAAACCCAACCATATCAACGCATAGGTGATTAAAGAAGCAATGGATTTAATAGAGAGCAAGATACCCAGTTTGGCAGGTGCTTCATCTTTATTAAACCATTGTAAGCTGAGTGATTGGTTCAACGTCTCAAAATAGTGAAAACCTATCGACATTAACACTGTGGTTGCATACAAACCATAAATAGTAGGCAACAAGCCCGTAATGGCGACACCAAGCGATAACAAACATAAACTGATCAGTGCGAAGGTCTGCTCCTTTAACACCAATAAAACAAATACCGCTGTAAACGCTAAAAATCCGGGGATCTCACGCAGGGATTGCAACATTCCCATATTAGCGCCGTTGAAGTTTGCGGCTTCAATCGCAAAGTTATTGAGCATGGCCATCCAACCTGCAAACGTGACGGCCATAACTACAGTAGCGAGCACTAAGAAATTAAAAGGACTTTGCCATCCTTGAGAAGCATTCTTCATGATTATCTCCACATAAAGCACAACTATTAAAAAGTTATGGCTATAATATGGTCATACGTTAATTTCTGATATACATAATTATGCCAAGTTCTTTATCAAAGCAGACAACTTCTCCTTGGCGTATTCAGCCCAAATATAAACGCTTCTTAAAACCAACACTTGGCCGACCAATCTTGCCAAGAGCGGTAAAAAAAGCAGAGTGGGAGCATGTTCAGCGGCACCAACATGAGTGGGGGCAGCTTGCATATACAAGTAATGGAGTCATCACAATTGTGACTCCTGAAGGCACTTTCGTGATCCCTCCCGACCAAGCTTTGTGGCTCCCCCCAGGCCTTCCACATGAAACGTATTGTCGCTACGGTGGAGATTTTCGTAGTGTCTATATCGACAATAAATATACTGAGTTGCTAGGGAATAAAGCGAAGCTAATCGCGGTAGATGAACTCCTGAAGCAATTTATACTGGAGATCTGTACTTGGCAGGAAGAGTACCATTTAGACGAAAAAACAGAGCGATTTATTACTGTCTTTATTGATAGGCTAACATCGGCTACAAGTTGTCATTTTTTTATTCCAAGTGCCCAAGACGCAAGAATTTTGCCCATTGTGACGGAGTTGCACAATAACCCAGGATGCAAAATAAGTTTAGAAACATGGAGTGAACAGGTCGGCGCATCAACCCGGACACTCAACCGCCTATTTCATAAATGCTTTATGATGGGGTTCAGTGATTGGCGCCAAAAATTAAGAGCTATCAAAGCGATTGAGCTGTTGAAAGATGGATATTCTCAGCAACAAGCAGCTGAATATTTGGGTTTTGAGTCTACCGCCGCATTTAGCAATGCATTTAAAAAAGTCTTTGGCAAACCGCCGGGGCAATACCTGAAGAAATAGCATCTTTCAAGATCACTACGATTGCCAGTATCTCAACTGATCCACTGACCATACATAGCTTAATGTAGAAAAGGGCATACCAATGTATACCCTTTTATGTTCACACTATATATTTAAGCCTTAATGGCATTCAAATTAGAATTGATAAGTGATTGCACCGTAGTACATGCGACCAATGTTATCGTAACTCGCAGTTCCAACACCAGTTCCTGTGGTGTAACCAGGCAAGTCTCTGTCAAATACGTTGTCGACACCTAATTCAAGCGTAATGCCATTCTCGAAACTGTAACCACCACGAATATCTGTGATGAAATAGGTACCATAGCCCATCAAACTATTTGGATCTGGATTGAGCTTTAATTCTTGCTCGGTATATCGACTTACTTCATCTAAGTAGCGAGTCTTTGAACCGAACTGCCAATTACCTACTTTGTAACCAAGAGAAAGCATTGCCTGCCACTCAGCTTCACCCTCAGTGCCAGCATTTTGAATAAAGTCAGTCGGGTCAACTTGGAATGGATACTCTTTTCTACTAATTAGGTAAGTACCGATCAAGCTAGTTGTCATACGCCCTTCAAGTAGATCAAAGTCGTAACCAAATTCGAAATCAACACCTTCAGCACTTTGCTTTGCTACGTTTTGTGTAATTGAGCGAATATTTCTTAGCTCACCTTCAGCATCGCGGGTGATCAAAGCACAGAATTGGTTATCTATACCTGTAAGTGAATCAACACACTTGTCTAGAATATCTTGTCCAGCTACCGCATCGATTGCGTCGTCAATTTCTATTTTCCAGTAATCTAGTGTTACGGTGAAACCTTCTATCGCCTCTGGAGTGTACACTACACCATAAGTAACACTATCTGACTCTTCTTCTTTTAATTCAGGGTTACCACCAGATAATCCTGGAATAGAAGAAACTGTCGCTATAGCATCAAAATCTACAGGGATCCCTAGCGCATCACAGTTTGCTCTACGGTTTGCATCCTGTACTTCTCCCTTTTGACAAGGATCCGTAATGCTACTAAAGAACGTTTCACTGACTGGGCCATAAAGTTCTGAAATATTTGGCGCTCGCATAGCCCGAGACTTCGTAGCACGGATACGCAACTCATCTGTCACAGTCCAGTTGATACCTGCTTTCCAGCTTAAAGTATCACCAATCGTTGAGTAGTCGGCAAAACGTGCGGCCAAATCAAATGATAAGTCCTGAGCTAGCAATACATCAGATAGTAATGGAATCGAAATCTCTGTAAATGCTTCTCTTACCGTAAAGTCTCCATGCTCCTCTTGGATTGCAGTCAAGAATGTTGCACCTGTTGCCGCGAAGGCGTCAGGTAAAGAATCGCTTTCTTCTTTACGATATTCAACACCAAAAGATACCCCAACATAGCCAGCAGGTAGTTCATAGATGGCGCTATTACTGATGTTAGCGTTGAACACTGTTTGCTTGATGGTAGATTCACTAATACTTGTGGTATTGAACCAAGCGGCAGCCTCGTCGCTCACGGCACCATAACCAAAGAGGCTCGTCGGCACACATCCTGCGGCACGAGCTTCCACATCACGACAGACAATGTCACCGTTTGCTAGCTTAATTGCATCTGCAGACTGTTTAACACGTGCTTTAATCGTATTACCAGCATTAGTCTGAGTTGTCTCTGTTTTACCATATACAGCCGAAACATCGAAGTCCCAATCTTCTGCAACCACGCCCGTTGCACCAACTACAAATCGGGTTGTTTCACGCTCATTAAACTCATATCGACGCCCTGCATCTTCCATAAAGCGGTGCATTGCAAATTGTTCCACACCTTTACTATCCATCAATTGAGCAAGTGATTCATGGATATAAGCATTATCGCGTTTGATAATGAACGCACCTGTTCCACGACTATTTCCATACTCAAAAAACGATGGTTGACCAATGGAATCAGCTTCTGATTTAACATATTTAGCGGAAGCATATGCGTTAATATCAGTCGTAATATCGTAGTTGGCTTTGATATTTACATTGGTATTTTCAAAAGTGGGTTGTAGTTCTGTATAACGAGTTAAATCAAGAATGTCACAGTCACCAGAGCACTTCCCGTAATCGCTGTAAGTTGTACCAAGTTTTTGAGGTCTGACACTGCCATCTGGGTTAAAGATATACCAAACATCTTGGTCATTTTCTACTAAATAGAAGTTACCTTCTTTAGCATCGTCAAACCAACCGCCATTAGGAATAGTGAGTCTATCAGGTACACCATCGTGAACATAGTTATCGTTTTCGTCTATATAATCTTTATCTGCTGGGTTTGACACACTAGTGATAGGCGCGCGAGTTTGTGCCCTATCTTTAGCTGTCATACCATCTTGCTTCACATGGGAAACAGAGATACCAACATTACCTTTACCACCATCAAAGTCTACACCGTAAGACAGGCTGAACTTTTCGTTTTCATAAGGGCCTTCTTCAGCACTACCTTTAGATACGCTTAGATCGAACCCTTGGATGTCTTTTTTCAAGATAAAGTTAACAACACCTGTTACAGCATCTGCACCATATACAGCAGACGCGCCACCAGTAATGATTTCTACACGCTCAATCCAGTTTGATGGAATATTGTTTACATCAACTGCAGAAGAGCCAGGATTGCTTGCTACGTGACGCTTACCATCAACAAGTACCAAGGTTCTAGCAGTACCCATACCACGCAAATCTAGCATGCTCAATCCAGCAGTACCGATATGTCTTCCGCCGTTCGCTAGAGAGTATGTGTTTGCAAGTGCAGGCAAATCATTTAACGCTTCACCAATATTCGTTACACCGCTCGATAGTAAAGATTCACCGCTAATTACCGTTACCGGAGCAGGAGCTATCGCACCTTCTCTCAGTATACGAGACCCGGTAACCTGAATTTTCTCAACTTCGTCGACGTTAGTGCCTTGCTCCGCAAGTACACTTGTCGAGATAGATGCAAGCGCGCAGCTGACAGCAAAAAACACCGGTGTTCTCTTTATTACTGGATTACTTCTTTTCATCTCTTACTTTATACCTTCATTTATAAGTATTATTATTTATAACTCAATCAACAAACTATTTTTTTACAATAGAAAAATCAAGATAATTTTTCCCCATTATACAAAAAATAACTATGCAGTTAAATTGAATTTAAAATCAAACATTGGAAACTTAAGAAAAAAAGCATTTTAAAAATCACAAAGATGTTAAAGTTGTATTCTTTTTATTTTTTAACTTTAAAAACTAACGACTCTAACAGCCAAGAAAATACGCAAATTGAAAAATCAACTAATCAAAATTAAATTAACAATTTATTTAAAGTTACACCAAATAAATAAGTTTCAATAACTACTAAAAAAGTGAGCGAATATCCGCATCATTAAAAAACACTCACTCATCAACACCTACAAACCTTTACATAGTAATGAGCTCTTAAAAGCAAGAACATTAAATTAAATACTATCCTGTTTTATTCAATAAAATATTCTACATTCGTAACTCTCATCCACATAAACTAGGCCGCCCAACATCAATCTGACTTAACCTGATACAATATGCTTTTAAATGCTCGACGGATAAACCACCTCCGACCACGCTGCTCAGTGCTGATGTGGTGGTAGGAGCGAGTTCACCTCGCGATCTTTAATAAGGCCCTAGCTCGCTACGAAGAAGGATGTTTTATTCTTTTTGTTTGGGAAGCCTAATAGCTCGGCGGGTAAACCACCTCCGACCATGCAGCTCAGTACTGATGCGGTGGTAGGAGCGAGTTCACCTCGCGATCTTTAATAAGGCCCTGGCTCGCTACGAACTAGGATGTTTTACTCTCTTTGTTTGGGGAGCCCAACAGCTCGGTGGGTAAACCACCTCCGACCACACTGGTCAGTGCTGATGCTGTGGTAGGAGCGAGTTTACCTCGCGAGGTTTTATATCTCAAATCTCTATGCCCCAAACAGCAAAAAACCCGTCGCATTGCTGCAACGGGTTTCTTTAATAAGGCCCTGACGATGTTCTACTTTCACATGGGAAGCCCACACTATCATCGACGCTGTTTTGTTTCACTTCTGAGTTCGGCATGGGGTCAGGTGGTTCCAAAACGCTATGGTCATCAGGAAATCTGGGTGCAAATGTCTAATGACATCGTGCCTCGCACGAGCATTCCATTTGCGCAAGGTGAACCGATTTCGCGATACCGCTGAGGTTGGTCACCTTGTTTAATTCTTAAATCTGGAAAAAGCTTATTAAATTCTTTTGTCTACTTCAGTCTATTAACTTCTGTCGCTTATAAACCACTTTGGCGTTGTATGGTTAAGCCTCTCGGGTAATTAGTACGAGTTAGCTTAATGCCTCACAGCACTTCCACATCTCGCCTATCAACGTTGTAGTCTTCAACGGCCCTTCAGTTGACTCTAAGTCAAAGTGAGAACTCATCTCGAGGCCTGCTTCCCGCTTAGATGCTTTCAGCGGTTATCAGTTCCGAACGTAGCTACCGGGCAATGCAATTGGCATCACAACCCGAACACCAGCGGTTCGTCCACTCCGGTCCTCTCGTACTAGGAGCAGCCCCTCTCAATTCTCAAACGCCCACGGCAGATAGGGACCGAACTGTCTCACGACGTTCTAAACCCAGCTCGCGTACCACTTTAAATGGCGAACAGCCATACCCTTGGGACCGACTTCAGCCCCAGGATGTGATGAGCCGACATCGAGGTGCCAAACACCGCCGTCGATATGAACTCTTGGGCGGTATCAGCCTGTTATCCCCGGAGTACCTTTTATCCGTTGAGCGATGGCCCTTCCATTCAGAACCACCGGATCACTATGACCTACTTTCGTACCTGCTCGACGTGTCTGTCTCGCAGTTAAGCTTGCTTCTACCATTACACTAACCGTACGATGTCCGACCGTACTTAGCAAACCTTCGTGCTCCTCCGTTACTCTTTGGGAGGAGACCGCCCCAGTCAAACTACCCACCAGGCACTGTCCTCAACCCCGGTTCAGGGGCCTAAGTTAGAACATCAACACTACAAGGGTGGTATTTCAAGGTCGGCTCCACAGAAACTAGCGTTCCTGCTTCAAAGCCTCCCACCTATCCTACACATGTAGGGTCAATGTTCAGTGCCAAGCTGTAGTAAAGGTTCACGGGGTCTTTCCGTCTAGCCGCGGGTACACAGCATCTTCACTGCGATTTCAATTTCACTGAGTCTCGGGTGGAGACAGCGTGGCCATGGTTACACCATTCGTGCAGGTCGGAACTTACCCGACAAGGAATTTCGCTACCTTAGGACCGTTATAGTTACGGCCGCCGTTTACCGGGGCTTCGATCAAGAGCTTCGCCTAAGCTAACCCCATCAATTAACCTTCCGGCACCGGGCAGGTGTCACACCGTATACGTCATCTTACGATTTTGCACAGTGCTGTGTTTTTAATAAACAGTCCCAGCCACCTGGTCACTGCGGCTCTCGTTTGCTTACAGAGCAAGTCTTTCACAAACAAGAGCGTACCTTCTCCCGAAGTTACGGTACAATTTTGCCTAGTTCCTTCACCCGAGTTCTCTCAAGCGCCTTAGTATTCTCTACCTGACCACCTGTGTCGGTTTAGGGTACGATTCAGTATGAACTGAAGCTTAGAGGCTTTTCCTGGAAGTAGGGCATCAACAACTTCACCACCTTAGTGGCTCGTCTCGACTCTCAGCCTTAGCAACCCGGATTTTCCTAAGTCACCAGCCTACAGCCTTTCACATGGACAACCAACGCCATGCTTGCCTAGCCTGCTCCGTCCCCCCATCGCATTCATACCAAGTACGGGAATATTAACCCGTTTCCCATCGACTACGCTCTTCAGCCTCGCCTTAGGGGTCGACTCACCCTACCCTGATTAACATGGGATAGGAACCCTTGGTCTTCCGGCGGAGGAGTTTTTCACTCCTCTTGTCGTTACTCATGTCAGCATTCGCACTTCTGATATGTCCAGCATGCCTCCCGGCACACCTTCAGCCACTTACAGAACGCTCCCCTACCCCGCATACTTACGTACGCAGCCGTAGCTTCGGTGGTATGTTTAGCCCCGTTACATCTTCCGCGCAGGCCGACTCGACTAGTGAGCTATTACGCTTTCTTTAAAGGGTGGCTGCTTCTAAGCCAACCTCCTAGCTGTTTTAGCCTTCCCACATCGTTTCCCACTTAACATACACTTTGGGACCTTAGCTGACGGTCTGGGTTGTTTCCCTCTCCACGACGGACGTTAGCACCCGCCGTGTGTCTCCCGGATAGTACTTTACGGTATTCGGAGTTTGCAAAGGGTTGGTAAGTCGGGATGACCCCCTAGCCTTAACAGTGCTCTACCCCCGTAAGTATTCGTCCGAGGCTCTACCTAAATAGATTTCGGGGAGAACCAGCTATCTCCCGGTTTGATTAGCCTTTCACTCCTAGCCACAGGTCATCCCCTAACTTTTCAACGTTAGTGGGTTCGGTCCTCCAGTTGATGTTACTCAACCTTCAACCTGCCCATGGCTAGATCACCGGGTTTCGGGTCTATACCCTGCAACTTAAGCGCCCAGTTAAGACTCGCTTTCGCTACGGCTCCCCTAAACGGTTAACCTCGCTACAGAATATAAGTCGCTGACCCATTATACAAAAGGTACGCAGTCACCCAACAAGTAGGCTCCTACTGCTTGTACGTACACGGTTTCAGGTTCTATTTCACTCCCCTCACAGGGGTTCTTTTCGCCTTTCCCTCACGGTACTGGTTCACTATCGGTCAGTTGGGAGTATTTAGCCTTGGAGGATGGTCCCCCCATATTCAGTCAA